>WFOE01000303.1 GCA_015488215.1 Planctomycetales bacterium | reverse complement strand
TGCTTAAAAACTAACCACTTAGCCCAGCGTGTAGCTCTGTCCGGGCTCCAGCACCACCGCGCGGCTGTCGGTCTGTTGTTCCACGTCGCGGGCCCAAGCCGCCGCGTCCTGGGCTATCGGCGGCCAGGTGTTGTAATGGGCCGGAATGACGCATTGGGGACGCAGCAGCTTGACCGCTTCCAGGGCGTCTTCCGGGCCCATGGTGAAGTTGTCCCCAATGGGCAACACGGCCACTTGGAGTCCGGCCCGGCCAATCAGTTCCATGTCGGAAAACAACGCGGTATCGCAAGCAAAGTACACGTTGCCATCGGCCAGCGAGAGGAGGAACCCGCCCGGATCGCCCCCGGAAGAACCGTCCGGGAGCGTGGAGCTGTGCAGGGCCGGGGTGAGCTTCACGCGCCCAAACGGTTGCTGGCACGCTCCGCCCAGGTTCATTGCCCAGGTTTTTTCCTCGGGCACTCCCTGGCCTTGGAGCCACTGGCAGATTTCGAAGATGGCAATCACCGTGGCCCCGGTTCGTTTGGCCACCGCGGCGGCGTCGGCCACGTGGTCGAAATGCCCGTGCGAAACGAGAATAAAGTCGCATTCCACCTGGTCGGCTTTGACGGGGGCGGCGGGGTTGTCGTTCAGAAACGGGTCCAGTAGCACGCGATGCCCGGCGGTTTCGATCAGCCAGGTGCCGTGTCCCAACCAGGTGAGCTTGGTCGCCATGGTTCGTCTCCTCCGTAACAAGGACCGCTGGTTTTCGGGGCATCCGCGCCGGGGGTACTAGGCCCGGTGCGAGTGCCGTCAGGTTTCGCTGCGCAGGATGCGCTGCATGTTTTCCTTGTAGAGTTTCACGCCCGGCTGGCCGTAGGGGTTCACGTCGATCAGTTTTCCTTCGACCACGGTGGCCAGCATCATCATCTGGAACAGTTGGCCCAGCACGGCTTCGTCCACCTGGGGCAGCAGCAAGTCGAGCGTCGGGCGGTCGTCGTGGCGGTAGGCCTGGTTGGTCCCTCGCACGGCTGCTTGCATCAATTGTTCCAGCTCGCGGCCGGCCAGCCAGTTCAGTCCGTCGGGATCGTCTTCCAACTGGGGCACCAGCACCGGCTCGCGCCGCCAGCGGCGAAGCACCAGATTGGTAATCAGTTTGTCCCGGCGACCCTGCTGGTGTTGCTGCCCCCGGGAATGCAAGTCGCGCGTGTTGACCGCCGTCACGGGCGTGGCTCCTTGGCCCTCTTTGCCCAGGCTTTCGCTGAGCAATTGGTCGTACCAGAAGCCCAGGGCTTCCAGTTGCTTGCACCAGGAGGCCAGCACCCGCACAGTGAGTCCCCAGCGGACTTCCCACAGGTGGCACAAGCCCGCGTAGTCCAGCACCAGGTTTTCTCCCACGGGCATTTGCCGGAAGTGGTGGTTGACGGCCGCGGCCCCTTCCAGCAGCGGAACCAGGTCCAGCCCCAGCAACGCCGCCGGCAGCAGTCCCACGGGGGTGAGCACCGAGAACCGGCCGCCGATTCCCTCGGGCACGTCCAGCACGGGGCATTGCAACTGGTCGGCCAGGCGGCGTAGCGCCCCGCTGCGGCCCGTTACGGCCACCACCCGCTTCGCCACCGTGGCCGCATGATGTCCGCAGGCGTGTTGCAACGCTTCCAGAAACACGCGGAAAGCCACGGCCGTTTCCAACGTGGTGCCGCTTTTGCTGATGACGACGATGCCCCAGGGTTCGCCCTGCTGGTGCAGATACTCCAGCAGCGCGCGGGTGGAGTCGTTATCGACGTTGTTCCCTTCGAAGAACAGCCGCGGCCCGCCCCGGCGGTCCCGAGGCAGCAGGTTGTAGTACGGATCGCAGCAGGCTTCCATCAGCGCTCGGGCGCCCATGTAGGAACCGCCGATGCCGAGCACTACGACGTTTTCCACCTCGTCGGCCAGCCCTTGGGCGATCTGGCGGATCTGAGTCAGCAAGCTGTCGGCCGGATCGTGGCGGTGTTCTTGCAGGCGTTCTTCGGGCCAGGGGAGAAAGAGCGGGTCCAGGTCGGCCGCTTCGGGACTCCAACGGCGCACGTCGCTCAAGGTGTCTTCGCGAGCCTGCTCCAGTCGGGCACCCAGGCGGTAGAGGTGCTCGCGCCGCAAGTCCCAACGCTGCAACAAGGCGTTGTCCGCCGCCAGGGAAATCAGTTCCATGATGCGACTTGCCTCCGCCGGAGGTCAAACGGCCGGTTCGCCACCTGCACATGGGGCATTGTCCCCGTGGGCCCCCGGGCGGTCAATGAGCCTGCCGCTCCACGTCGAGCCCGCTTGTGGCTCCCTGCCGATTTTTCGTTACCATAGATGGCGTTGGGCCGGTTGCGTCTTGGTGCCCATCGCGGGCACGTTTGCGGTTCTCGCAGCGCCAAGCAGAGGGGGAACCACGGATGATCCTGACCGACGACCTGCTGGAACGGGTGGATCAGCTTCCCGGGCAGTTGCTCCCGCTGCGCGAGCAACTGATCGCCAACCTGGTCATGCTGGCCCAGATTCCCGCCCCCAGCGGCCAGGAACAGCAGCGCGTGCGGTTTCTGCTGGATCGGTTCGTCGAGGCGGGACTGCCCCAGGTGGCCGCCGACGACGCGGGAAACGCCGTCGGGCTGATGCGCGGCCGCCAGGGGCACCGTACCATCCTGTGCGTGGCCCATCTGGATACCATCGTGCCCGCCGCGGTCGATCACAACGTGCTGGTCCAGGCCGACCGCGTAATCGGACCCGGCGTGAGCGACAACGCCTTGGGCGGCGCCGTGCTGGCCATGCTGCCCACCGTGCTGCAACACCTGGGCGTGGAGCTGGAAAGCAACCTGCTGCTGCTGGGCAGCGTCAAGTCGGTGGGCCGGGCCAACCACGAAGGGCTGCGGTTCTACCTGGATCACACGTCCGAACAGATCGACTACGGGCTGGTCGTCGAAGGGATTCAGCTCGGGCGGCTCAACTACTTTTCCATCGGCACACTGCGGGCCGACGTGACCTGCGACGTGCGGCCCAAGGGCGAGCTGGCCTACGGGTCGGAAAACGCCCTGATCGCCCTGAACCACATCATCAACCGCATCCTGGGCATCCCGGTGCCCGAACGTCCCTTTACGCGGATCACACTGGGCCGGGTCCGCGCCGGCGTCAGCTACGAAACCGAACCGGACCACGCCGAACTGGGGCTGGAAATCATCAGCCACGACGACGAACTGATTGAGCAAATCCGCGAACAGATCGAAGACATCGCCGCCGAAACTTCCGCCCAGCACGGCGTGGATGCCCAGGCGGACTTTTTCTTCGCCCGGCGGGCCTGCGGGCTGCCGTTTTCCCACCCGCTGGTCAAAACCGCCGTGGAAATCCTGAAAAAACTGGAACTGCGGCCCGATCCCACCCACAGCCCTTCGGAGCTTTCCGACCTGCTGGACCGCGGCATTCCCTCGATCACCCTGGGAATCAGCCGGGGAGAGAAAAACCTGAAACAGACCGACTTCGTCCTGTTGGAACCGATTCTCAAAGGCGTGGCCCAACTGGTGGGCGTGTTGCTGGCCATCGACCAAGGGTTTTGCGATGAATCCGCAACAGTGGCTTGAACAACGCACGTTTCATCACTCCAACTTCTGGGACCTCCGCTGGCTGGTGGAACAGAAGGAGCGGCAGGGCCTTACCATCTCGCTGTGCCTGCCTGCGCTGAACGAGGAAATGACCATCGGCAAGGAGATTGTCATCCTCAAAAGCGAACTGCATGATCGCTATCCGCTGATCGACGAAATCGCCGTCATCGACTCTGGCAGCACCGACCGCACCCGGGAAATCGCCGCCAGCTTCGGAGCTGACGTCTATCTGGCCTCCGACTACCTGCCCCAGTACGGCCAGCAGCGGGGCAAAGGCGAAAACCTGTGGAAAGCCCTCTATCTGCTCAAGGGGGACATCATCGTTTACATCGATTCGGACATCAACAACATCCACCCCCGGTTCGTTTACGGCCTGGTCGGCCCGTTGATTCAGAACCCCGACATCCACTACGTCAAAGCGTTCTACGACCGGCCACTGGCGTTTACCGGCGGGCTGCGGCCCACCGGCGGGGGCCGGGTGACCGAGATTCTCATCCGCCCTTTGTTCAACCTGTTTTATCCCGATTTGGCCTTCATCCTGCAGCCCCTTTCCGGCGAGTACGCCGGGCGGCGTTCCATCCTGGAGCAGATTCCCTTCCCGGTCGGTTACGGCGTGGAGACAGCCATGCTGATCGACATCTACGGCAAGCTGGGACTGGACGGCTTTGCCCAAACCGACCTGGACCGCCGCGTACACCGCAACCAGGACACGGTGGCCCTGGGCCGGATGGCCTTCGGCGTGCTCCGCACGTTCATTCGCCGCCTGGTGCGCGACGGCAAGGCCCAGTTTGCCGAGGAGCTGCCCTCGCTGATGCGGCAGTTCGAAGTGGAAGAAGGCCGCCGCTACCAGACCAAGGAATACACTATCGAGGAAGTGGAACGCCCCCCGATGATCGAACTGCCCGAGTACCGCGAAAAGTTCCACGCCGCAGCCGCCGGCTAGCCGCACACCAGGTAATCACTGCCCGAAGCAGGAGCTGACGCTCCCGGCTCGCTGTACCTCCGCCGACTCAAGTCGGCGGCTCGCCGATTGCCGATTCGCGGTCGCCGATAACGAGCTGCCGAGTACGAGTACGAACGCTAGTTTTACCGCCGGGGCGGAAGCTCCACGCGCAAGGCGCACGTCGCAAGCCGCAAGCCGAGTCCTGCCCGGTGCGGAAGCCCCCCCCTCCATCTCCCCACGCCTCCAAGCCCC
>WFOE01000302.1 GCA_015488215.1 Planctomycetales bacterium | reverse complement strand
TTCTTTCACCATATTGCCCGGGGCGCAGCGGGTCAATCAGCAGGTTCTTGCCGCGTGCAGCATGCGCAGGTGGTAACCTCGCTGGCGGTGTGAAGGTTGGAAGGCTTGCTTCCTGCCGGCCTTCATGCCCCCCAAGCTAAACCCCCAGCGGCACCTGAAGCGCCTGCAAGAACGCCCGCATGAACGCTCCCTGGGCCGGCCAGGCCGGAGCGGTAATCAGTTCCCCATCGACATGGACGCTGTCCAGCCCTGGGCTGGGTTCCACCCAACGCCCTCCGGCCAGTTCGATTTCGGGCCGCACGGCCGGATAGGCGGTTACTTCCCGCCCGCGTACCACGTCGGCGGCCGTGAGCACTTGCAGCCCGTGGCAAATCGCTCCCAGCACTTTTCCCTGCTGGGCAAAGTGCCGCACCAGTTCCAACACGCGGGGATTGAGCCGCAGATATTCCGGAGCCCGGCCCCCGGGAACGATGAGCCCCTGGTACTTTTCTGGTTCCACTTCGTCGAACGTGGCGTTGAGCCGGAAGTTGTGGCCCGGCTTTTCGGTGTAGGTTTGATGTCCTTCGAAGTCGTGAACGCTGGTGGCCACCACCTCGCCGGCCTTTTTGCCCGGACACACCACGTCGCAGGGCACCCCGGCCGCCTGCAACACCTGGAAGGGGACCATCACTTCGTAGTCTTCGACAAAATCGCCCACGAGCATCAGTACCCGTTTCTGGCTCATCGGAGAAGCTCCCACTTGTGCGAAACGATTTTTCCGAAAGCGGATGGCTGTTTTCCCGGCAGCTCGCCCCGGGTTGCCATCGTAGCACATCGCCCAGGACGGTCAAAAGTCCCACGGATTGGAGCTTCTCCAGACTCCCACGGGAACAGCTCGGACGGCTTGCGGCTTGCACCGCATGGTGGTGCGCATGGAGATTCCGTTCCAGTGCAAAAACAAACGCAGAGTCGAATCGTCTGTTGGTGTGCTCAAAGACGATTGGTCGGGTATCCAAAAGTTACCTGCTTGGCTTCCGGGTAGTTCTCCGCGTTGCATTGGGGGTTGACGCCGTGGCGCTTTGAACCGGACGCGGTTCGGTTAACCTGGGAACAAAGTCGTCGGTATCCGCCGTTTGGAGGGGCGGAGGCGATGCCGGTACCAGGAACGTCCACCCACCGGAAGCCCGGAGTTGAGCTTGCCGCAGTTTCGTTACATCGCCGGGACCGTAGCGTTGGGGCTGGCGGCGGCAATCGCCACGGCACTGCTGGATGAAACCGGCCGACTGCTTGCCCGGAACACGTTCTGGCTGCTGGCGGGCACTCTGGCCATGGCGCTACCGGCCGGAAGTGCCCTGGGGCTGGTGCTGGCTCGTACGCGGGTACCGCTGCGCCGCCTGGGGCTGGCTGTGGCCGCAGGGATGGTGGTGCTGCCGCTTTATTTTCACGCGGCCGCCTGGCTGGCCGTCTGGGGGCCGTTCGGACTCCTGGCTCTGGGCGGTCCGGCCCAGCGGTGGTTCCCGCTGCTGGGTTCGATTTGGATCCACGGGCTCTACGGCGCGGCCTGGGTCGTGCTGCTCGTTTATCTGGCCGCCCGGCGACTCAACCCTCACCTGGAACAACAGGCCCTGTTGTGGCGGTCGCCCTGGCAGGTGTTGTGGAAGGTGGACCTGCCCCAGTTGCGGCCCGTTATGGCGGCGGCCGCGGCCTGGGTGGTGGCTTTGACCGCGGCGGAGATTACCGTAACGGACCTTCTGCGGCTGCGCACCTTTGCCGAGGAGTTCTACCTGTGGCTCAGCTTGACCGGCGGGCAGGAGCAGACGGCCGAAGCCCTGCGGCGGACAATACCCGGGGCCGTGCTGCCCGTGCTGTTTGCCTTTGCCGCTTTTCTGCTGGCGGAGCGGTTCCTGGTCGGCTCGGGCTCCGGGGAGCCGGCTCCGCTTCGCCCAGGGCGAGGTCGGTACGCAGCCGCGCTGGGGATTGCCGCCTGGGCTCTCCTGGGGCTGGGGGTGCCTCTGCTGGCGCTTGTGCGCCAGGCCGGGGTGCAAGTGACCCAAACCACTCAAGGCTGGCAGCGAAGTTGGTCAGCCGTGCAAGCGGTACACACCATCGTGCAGAGCACCTGGGAATATCGGCAGGAGCTGGGCTGGTCGGCCCTGATTGCCACCACGGCCGCCACTCTGGCCGTGGCCCTGGCCATGCTGCCGGCCTATCTGGCCCGGCGTAGTCGTTGGGCGGCAGCCGCACTGGGGCTGGCCGCGGCTTTGCTGCTGGCCGTGCCGGGGCCGTGGCTGGGTTGGGGCACTCTGCTGCTGTTCCGCAGCCCGGGACTGCCCTGGCTCCAGTGGCTCTACGACCACTCGATTGCCGCTCCGGTGGTGGTCCAGGCCGCACGGGCCGCAGGGCCGGTGCTTCTGGTGCTGTGGGTGGCTTGGGCCGGCGTGCCCCCTGTGGTGGAAGAGCAGGCCCGGGTGCTGGGGCTGGGCCCTGGGCGCACGTTTGCCCAGGTGATGCTCCCTTTGCGCAGCGGCTACGTGCTGGGAGCCTGGCTGCTGGCCTGGCTAGTGGCCTGGCACGAATTGCCCGGCACCCTGCTGGTGCTTCCGCCCGGGGTGGATACGCTGCCGCGGCAGTTGTTCGGGCTGCTACACGCCCGGGTGGAAGATCAGGTGGCCGGCTTGTGCTTGGGCCTGCTCGCCCTGGCGCTGGGAGTGGCGGCGGCCGTCACTTTTCCAAGAAAACCTGCACGCCGTGCTGCTTGAGCTGCTGGATTTGTTGCTTGGCCTTTTCGCCCAAGGGATTGCCGGCCAGATAGACACGCAGGAACGGTGCCAGTTCGCCCCGGCCCTGGGCGTCGGCCGCGACCAGCTCCACCAGGGGCGTCAAGTCCTGGATGCGGTTGTTCTGCAGCAGTAGCAGCCGCAGTTGGGTCTGGTTTTTCAGAGGGCTCAGGTCCTGGATGCGGTTGTTGCTCAGGTCCAGCACATCCAGCCGCGTGACGGTGCGCAGTGCGTCGATCTTTTCGATCTGATTGCCTCCCAGGTAAAGCGAGCTGAGCTGGCCCAAGGAAGCCAAAGGGCTGATGTCCTTCACCTGGGCTTGCTCCACGTAGAGCGAAGCCAGCTTGTTCAACCCGGCCAGCGGTTTCAGGTCCTGCACCGGGTTTCGCGAAAGCACCAGGTACTGAAGCCCGGTAAGCTGCTTGAGCGGTTCCAGGTTGCTGATTTTGTTATCGGCCAGGTCGAGCGATTGCAGGTTCTTCAGCCCGGCCAGCGGCTTCAGGTCGCGAATCTGGTTCTGCGACAAGCGGAGCAGCAACAGGTTCCGGCAATGTTCCAGGCCGGTCAGGTCGGCGATTCCGGCTGCGGGAGCTTCCAGCACGTAGATTTTTTCCAGGTCGGCCCGGGTCAGCGGCTTGTCGGTACCGCGTTTTTCGTACACGGCGTTGCGCAGTGCGGCGGCCAAGGCCTTGTCCGGGATTTTCACTTCCTGGGCCGCCAGCGTGCCAGACCAGCTCCACAGAATCACAAGCGGCAGCAGGACTCGGATGCGTTGCATGGCGGTGCCTCCCACGGTTGCGAGGAACGTCGGGGGAAACGCGGCCACCAGCGGCCGACACGGCCACACAGGCGTGCATACCGGGGCAGGAGTTGTCAAACGCTTGCGGTTTGTCCTTTTTCGGCTTTCGGCGGGGGGACAGCGGGGAGGGCCGGGACCTCCCAGGTGGGAAACGTCCGCCCGAGGCTCGATAGCCCCATTATAATTCCCCCAGACCCAGGTACCACCGGCGGCGTCTCTTTCGGCCGCGGCGGGTTGTTTTTTGTTTCCTTGCTGGGCAGCCGGCGAGTTTGGCCCCGGCACCGAAATTGCACGGAGAAAAACAAGGGGCCAGGTGCCCACTGCCGCCCGAGCGACACGGGTCGCGCCGGCCCAGGTTCCGGCTTCAGCGGAGGGAAGCGAAGCTCCGCCGACCCTTGTCGCCAGGGCAACAGGCTCACCTGGCCCTGCTGACATCCATCCCGCCCAACACTTGCCAAGACAGAAACGCCCTGTGCTGTGCGGATATTGCAGGTATCGCACTTTTCCTACCTTGTGTATCTGAAAATACAAATGCAGATTGCACATTTTTACATATCGGGGCGGGTTTCCCGGTTTATGCCGATAGTGCGGACGGAAGAGTTGGCTGGCCGCAGGATGAGCGAAGGCACTGCTGGCAACAAGAGCCAAACCAGGCGGGTAGAAGCCGGATTTTCCGGGTTCCGGCTCTTGCCGGGCCTCGGCGCTCAAGTTCTAGAGAAACTTAGCTAATATGGAGAACAGGGTCTGAAATCCTCTGTCCCAAGTTTGCTTCCCTCTGAGGGAGAGTTGGGCCGATGACGCAAGCCGCCCACCATGCCGCTCAGTTCTCGCTGACCCAAACCCGCAAGATCGTCGCCGACCTGTTCCGCCATCGGCCTTGGATCTACTGGACCGACTGGCTGGTGTCCCTGTTCGTGGGCGTGTTCTGTTTTACCGTGGTTCACCGAGGACATCTAATCCGCCGTATCGAGGCGGCCCTGGGCAGCGAAAGCCGGTTGCTCCACGGTTTGCTCGTGGCCGGTTTTTTCCTGCTTTCGGCCGCGGCGTTTTACCGGGCGGCGCTTTTCATTCACGAAATTGTGCACTTCCGCAAAGATTCGGTGCCCGGGTTCTCCTTCGCCTGGAACCTGCTGACCGGCATCCCGTTCTTGATGCCCTCGTTCCTGTACCGCACGCACGCCCATCACCACATGCGCAAACACTACGGCACGGCGCAGGATGGCGAATACCTGCCGCTGGCCCGGAGCCACCCTGTCCTCATCCTGTTCTATCTGGCCCAAAGCTTCGTCATTCCGGCGGTGGCCGCCGTGCGGTTCATGCTCCTTACGCCGCTGACGTGGTGGGAAGGCCCGCTTCGGCGATGGGTGTTTCGCCATCTGTCGAGCATGGTCATCAATCCCAAGTACGTGCGGCCTGAGCCGACTCGCAAAGAACTACGCATCTGGCGGCTCCAAGAGGCCGGCTGTTTCGTCTATGGGTGGACCCTCTGCACGCTGCTGCTTACCGGCGTGCTGCCCTGGACTTGGCTGGTTCAGGCTTACTTGACGGCTTCCACCGTGTTGCTGCTCAATTCCGTGCGGACGCTGGGCGCCCACTACTATCGCTTTACCGGGCAGGAAGTCACCTTCCTGGACCAGTTGCTCGATTCGGTCAACTATCCCCACAACTGGCTTCTGGGCGAGGTTTGGGCTCCGGTGGGCCTGCGCTACCATGCCCTGCACCATCTGTTCCCCTCGATGCCGTATCACAACCTGGGCACTGCCCACCGGCGGCTGATGGCCCAATTGCCGCCCGACTCGCCCTACCGGCAGACGGTCAGTCCGGGGCTTTGGGCCACGGTAAGCTGTATCTTGCGCGAAGCGTGGCAATACGGCCGAGGCGCCCAGGCCGGCCAGCAGACCCCGAGCGGCTCGCTCCCTGGTTAAACGTGTCGTCACGCTGACCACAGCCGGGCTTTCAAGAAGCCGGGTACGTAGGAGGGAGGCTGGTTGCTTGGCGGGGAAGGGGGGCTTTCTCTGTTCGTTGCGTTGGCCCGCATATTCTGTGCAACTGCTATATTTTTCTCAGGTGTCACTCTTTCGGTGTTCGTGCAACTTTTCCCAGCCGCTAGCCGATCTCTAAAGCGTGTAGATTACCAGTAGAGCATTGTCCTGGAACGGGACTCCCGGTTTCCCTTCCTCGTGCGTTCAGGAGAAGATCGGTGGCACGCACCCAATCGACCAAGGAGCCTGCGAAGAAGACCGTCACCCTCGATCGTCGCAAAGGAAAAGATCGTCGCAGTGGTACCGACCGCCGCCAGCGAAACGAACCGGTGGCTGTGGAACGCCGCAAGGGCCAGCGTCGGAAGGTCCAGCGGCGCCGCCAGATTGATCCGACTACCTGCGAGCGCGATTACACGCGCGAAGAAATCGAGTTCATGAACGCCCTGGACGAGTACAAGCGTCGCAGCGGGCGGATGTTTCCCACCTGTAGCGAAGTGCTG
This sequence comes from Planctomycetales bacterium, assembly GCA_015488215.1. Lineage (GTDB taxonomy): Bacteria > Planctomycetota > Planctomycetia > Pirellulales > S012-138 > S012-138. The sequence goes on along the minus strand of WFOE01000302.1, from coordinate 16,262 downwards.
GAGGTGCTGCTGAGCCTGGGTTACGTGAAACTGACCGAAGAGCAACACCAGTTGCTGGCTTCGGCGGGCCGGCCCGCGGTGCGCCCGACCCTCTCGGCAGCCAGGCCCGTGGAAGACGAAGACCAGGAAGACTGGTAGACCTTCGGCCTAGCCGAAGCGTTCCTCCTTCCAGGGATCGCCGTGGTTGTGATAGCCGCAGCGTTCCCAGTAGCCGGGCTGGTCCTCGGCCAGCAGGTAGATGGCCCGCACCCATTTGGCACTTTTCCAAGCGTAGAGCCGCGGAATGACCGCCCGGACCGGTCCGCCGTGCTCGTCGCTCAGTGGCTGGCCGTCGTGGCTGTGGGCCAGCAGCACGTCCGGTTGCAGGAACTCCTCCAGCGGGACGTTGGTCGTCCAGCCGTCGTCGTAGCCTTGCAGCAGGACGAATCGGGCCTCGGGCAGCACCCCGGCCCGTTCCAGCAACGTCGCGGCGGCCACCCCTTGCCACAGGTTGCCCAGTCGCGACCAGCGGGTGACGCAATGAAAGTCGGAAAACACCTGGACCTGGGGCAGCGCCAGGAACTGTTCCCAGGTGAGCACCAGCTCCTGCCGCACCAGTCCCCGGATTTGAAGACGCCACCGCTCCCGCGGGATGTGCGGCACGCGTCCCCAGTGCAGTACGGGCCATTTGCGGGTGCGGCTTTGGCCTGGTGGAAGCCGCTGCGGCCGGTACACGTCCGGAGAGACGACTACCCCCGGGGGCAGGCCTTCGGGGGTGGGCGGTTCGCCGCTTTGGTACTTGGGGTCTTCGACCACTTTTCCTCTCCCTGTTTGCCAGCATGGGAAGCGTCGCCGGCGTTGCTGGCCCCGCAAGGGGGAACCTGCTGCCGGGCCCAGCCCCTTTTGGTCAATTCTCCCTTGGCGACAACCGATCTTTTCCGATAAGGCAAAGTATACCGCTCAGGTAATCCGTGCCCCAGTGCCCCAACTTCCCGTAGCCGGCACAAGGAGAAACCAGCATGGCTTCCGGCGCTTCGCCCGAACGTTCCCGACCTGAAAAACGGCGTTCCGAACAGCAGCATCGGGTGGACCAGGCCCATCTTCCTCCGGTGCACGGCCAGCAGGGTGCCGTCCCGTTGGGCGACGCCGCCGAGCTGTTCGAGGAACTGCTGCCGGACCAGGTGCCCGAGGCCGCTTTGGAGCACATGCGCACCCAGGCCCAACAACTGGCCCGACACTTCCAGCAATGGTGTCAGGACCTGGACGAACGGGAAAACCAGCTTCACGTCCAGGAACAACTGCTGGAGAAAAAGCAACAAGAACAAACCGAATGGTTCCAGCAAAAGCAGCAACAAATCCAGCACCAGCGCCAGCAACTGGCCCGGCAGCGCGAGCAACTGGAACTGGCCCAACACCTGTTGGAACAACAACGCTGCCAGGACCAGCAGCGGCAGCAGGAACTGGAACAACGCGCCCTGTGGCTGCACCAACTGGTGCTTCAGGCCAAAGAAACCTGTTGCCGCCATCGGCAGCAGGAACAAGCGCTGCGCCAGCAGGAAGCCCAACTGGCTTGGGAAGCCCAGCAACTGCAAGCCCTCCAGGTGCAGCTCCAACAACAATGGCAAAAGCAACTGGACCAACTGGAACAGTGCCGCCGGCAGCTCCAACAGGATTGGGACCGCTGGGAGCAGCGCCAACAAGAACTGCAGATGCGTAAACAGGAACTCCATGCCCGGCAACAGCAACTGGAAGCGGCCGCCCGGGAAATCGAGCAACAAAAGCAACACCTCGAAGAACAACAACGGCAGTGGAAACAGTTCGTCCAGCAGCAACAAGCCGAGCTGGAAGCCGCCCAGCAGGAACTCCAGCAGCGGCAACAGCAGTGGGAAACCGAGCTGAAACAGCGCCGCCAAGCCCTGGAGGAAAAACAGCAGCGACTGGCCACTTGGCAGCAGCAACTCACTCAAACCGAAGCCCAACTGCGCAAAGCCCAAATCGAAGTGATCGAAGTTCGCGCAGCCAGCGAAGAGCTGTGGTGCCGCCTGAACCAGATGCTGCCCGAGCCGGTGCTGCAACGCACCTTGATGGCTTTCCGCCAGAAAATCCAGCAGGAGTACGACCAGTTGCATCACCGGCTGCAAAAGACCAGTGGCCGCTTGCAGCAGATTCAGGAAGCGCTGGAACAAAAACACCAGATGCTCAAGGAACAGTTGGTCCGTACGGAAAGTTTGCCGGGATGAAACTGGCCGCATCCGGCCGGTCCGACTGCCACCACGGGGACGCAGCCGCTTGGTGATTCCGCTCCGGGCGAGAATCGGCTCGCGGCTTGCGCCATGCGCCTTGCGCGGTGCTTCCGCACCAACGCAAGAACAAGCGCTGATTCTTGCAAACGGCGAGCCGCCGACTTTAGTCGGTGGAGGCAAACAACAGCTCGCGTTTCCTCCTGCCTCCCCGGGCTGAAGTCCAAGACTCGTTGGGGCAGAACGGGGACATGCCCCAATGTGCCGAGTCATCCGCGTTCCGGCAGCAATATCTCGCCGCGGCCTTCGCCGACAAAGTCCCCGTGGTAGATGCGCAGCGGAACGTCGAACAGTTCTTCCGGGAACGGGAAGCCCAAGCGGCACCAGGAAAGCAGCATCACCCGCCAGAACACAGGCCGGAACACCCGACCCGCAACGAAAGTCGGCAGCAGCCGGGGCTGTTCCGGACCCAGCAACGCGATGGTGCCGCGGCGCATGCCGGCTCCGGGCCGGATGCCGCAAGGGCCCAGCACGAAGATGTTACCGGCAATCATGTTCACTCCGGCCGCATCGCCCACGCCGCCGCCCACGAGGATAAGCCCCCGGCGCATCGAAAGTCCCACTTCGTTGCCGGCGGTCCCTTCGATTAAGAGCGTGCCGCCGGTCATGCCGCGCACGCTGCCGCGATAGGCCGCCCCGGCCAGATGTCCGGAGGAGCCTCGCACGTGAATCAGCCCGCCGTGCATTTCGGCGCCGACCCAGCCACCGGTGGAGCCAAAGACGTGAATCTCTCCGCCGGTCATTTCGCTGCCCACGTGGCGTCCCGCCGGGCCGTGAATCTCGATCCGGCCGGTGCTCATCCGGTGGCCAATCCAGTGCACTCCGCTCAGGTCGCCGTGGAAGCGAAGCACCAGATCGTCGGCCGATCCGCCGAGGCGAAAGAACTCCCCCACCGGCTCGCGGCATTTGCCGTGAAACAGCTCCAGACGGCGAATCTGGTCCACGGTCATTCCCCGCAACCGCTCCGGGAGCAGCTCGGGCACTTCGACCGGCACGGAAGTCTGACCGATATATTCCAGTTCCAGAGGCATAGTTTCGCTTGCGACGAAGCCGGACTGGGGAGAGAGTTCGAAACCCAACTTTCTCCAAGGGGTTGCATTATAGGGTGGCCGTCGGGCCCGCGGCAGGGTCGCGCGGAGGAAAAGTTTTTTCCACCCGCGGCGAAAGAAAAACTTGAACACCCGCAGGGGGGTGTGCGTATAATCAGTGGAAATTGATCGGTTGGCGCGTAACGTCCCGGTTTGTTGTGCCAAGAGGGTGCCTCACCCGTGGCTGCGGCACGGACAGCCCGGGCATTCTCTGTTCAGGCAAGGTTTGGTTTGGGGTTTGTTTTCCTCCCAGCGTGTGAAGGAGCCAACGACCATGCGTACCCTGACCTCCATGGCATTGGCCATCGGGGTGCTTGGCGCTTCGGTCGCCCTGGCGGGCGATCTGGAGAGCGGCATCCCGGTCGGCAAACGTGTGCCGGCGTTCCAGGTCGTCAAGTGCGGCGGGGCCGACGACGGCGTCAAGGAAGGCCAGCAACTCTGCTACAGGTGACGGCTCGGCGGTCGTCCCGTCGTCATGATCTTCGCTCGGAAGGCTGACGACGCCTTGGCCAGTCTGGTCAAGGAGATCGAAAAGGCCATCGAAGCCAACCAGGACAAGAAGCTGGCCGCCTTTGTGAACCTGATCGGGGAAGACCGCGATCAGTTGGAAAAGGCCGCCCACAAGTTCGTCAAAAAGTACAACATCACCAAGGTGCCGATCGTGGTCCCGGTGGAATACGAAAACGGGCCGCGCAACTTCAACATCAATCCGGAGGCCGAAGTGACCGTCATGCTGTACCGGCGAGCCACGGTAAAGGCCAACCACGCCTTTGCCCCCGGCAAGCTGAACGTGCAGCAGGTCCTGGCCGATCTGCCTAAGATCCTCGACTAAGCATCCCCAGGGCCGCTTCGGTACCAGACCTTGCCTGCCATTCAACGGGCTTTTCCCGCTTGGGAACAGCCCGTTTTTCTTGCGCCAACTGCTCTTTGCGCCGCCGCGGCCGCAATGCTACACTGTGGCGGCTTTGCTTTTTGTTTGCCAGGGGGTGGGAGGTCCCACCGGACCGCCCACGTTTTTCAAGGAGGAAGCCATGAGCCAGGGTGATTTCTTGCGTCGTTTCTTGTCTGGTTCCCGAGCGTCGATGGCGGCTGTTCTCTTTGCGGTGGTTGTGCTAGGGCCCTTGGCCGCCCAGGCCCAACAGTCCTCGGTGCCTACCATCGTCGGCCCGGTGGATGTGAACCACAGCCGCGTTTACGTGTTTGTGGACAAAACCGGCCTGGGACACCAGCACGCCGTCGAGGGGCGTCTGAAGCAGGGCGTGTTTCGCATCCAGCCGGGACAGCCGCCCCAGGGCGAGCTGGTGTTCGACATGGCCAGCTTTCGGGCCGATACGGACCAGGCACGTCGCTGGATTGGCCTGGAAGGCAAGACCGACCCCGGCACGCAAAAGAAAGTAACGGCCAACATGCTGGGGCCGGAGGTGCTGAACGTCGCCCGCTTTCCCACGGCCCGATTCGTGGTAACGGGCGTCCAAGCCCGCAAGGACAACAAGGGGGAGCCCTACCTGGTCATCCAAGGGCAATTCACCCTGCACGGGGTGACTCGGCCCGTGGCCGTGGCCGCCCGGGCCAAGGAGTTTCCGCAGGGAGTGCGCGTGGTGGGCCAGCTTGCCATCCGGCAGACCCACTTCGGCATCCGGCCTTACCGGGTCGCGTTGGGAGCCGTAGGCGTGGCCGACCCGCTGAAAATCTACGCCGATCTCTGGGTGCCCAAAGCGTCGCCGGCTTCTCGATGAACCGGTCGGGCGGAGTCCGCTCCGGAGCAGTGTCCAGCAATTCCCGGAGGCACATCCGCCCGGGAACGCTTCTCAGCCAGGGGTTTTTGTGCGAGGGAGCTACGACGTGATTACCAACCCGTGCGTCCATCGAGCCGAGATCGCCCGGCACTACGACTTGGGCTCGCTCTTCTACCGGCTGCTCTGGGGGCCGCACATCCATCACGGGCTGTGGCTCACCGGCGAGGAATCGCCTCGGGAAGCCCAGGAAGAGCTAACCCGGCAACTGGCCCGCCGGGCACGCATCCGGCCGGGCGAAAAAGTGCTGGACGTGGGCTGCGGGCTGGGAGGCTCTTCCCTGTGGCTGGCCCGGCATTGCCGCTGCGAAGTGCTGGGAGTAACCCTGAGCGGCTTCCAGCGCAATTGGGCTGCCGCCTCAGCCCTGCTGCGAGGACTGGCCCGGCAGGTGCGGTTTCGCAAACTCAATGCCGAGGCGATGGACCACCCGGCCGGAAGCTGGGACGTGCTGTGGAGCATCGAGTGTACCGAGCACTTGTTCGACAAGGCCGCGTTTTTCCACCGCGCCGCCGGCTGGCTTCGCCCCGGAGGCCGCGTAGCCATCTGCGCCTGGCTGGCCGGCCCGGAACCGCTTTCGGACCAGCAAACCCGGCTCGTTCAACAAGTGTGCCGGGGATTCCTGTGCCCCTCGCTGGCTTCGGCCCGGGAGTACCTGGACTGGTTCCATCAAGCGGGGCTGGTCAACGCCCGCTTCGAAGACTGGACTCCGCAGGTGATGCGTACCTGGGAACTGTGCCAGCGGCGCACTCGGCGTTTGCCGTTGAAACGTCTGGCCGCAGCGGTGGACCAGCGGATGGGACAGTTCCTGGAACACTTTGAAACCATTCATCGGGCCTACGCCACCGGCGCCATGCAGTACGGATGCCTGCTTGCGGAAAAGCCGCCGGAGGACGAGCACCCGGAACACAAACGCCGGTAAAGCCCGGCTGTTGCCGAAAACAAACCGCGTTGGATCGAAGCGACGCATCCGGTCAAGGAGGACCGTCCCGATGCACCACAAGGCCGATCGGATCGTTGGCGTGTTGTTCGGACTGGGGACTCACGCTCTGTTTGCCTTCACGGTGTGGTACTTGTTCTGGTTCCTCAAAGGAGGGGCAAGCGGCTCTTGGTCTATCGCCGCCGCGGGACGGGACGCCCTGCTGGCCTTGCAGTTTGCCGTTTTCCATAGCCTGCTGCTTTATCCCAGGGTGCGAAAACGCCTGACAGCGGGAACGATTCGGGACGCCTTCTACGGTTGTCTGTTCTGCGTGGTTACCTGTTTCAGCTTGTTGCTCACCTTTGCTTTGTGGAGGCCCGGGGAAGAACTGTTCCGCTTCCGCGGCCCGGCGGCCTGGATCGTCCAAGGGCTGTTTTACTTCAGTTGGGTGGCGCTTTTTTACAGCTTGAACCTCACCGGCCTGGGCTACCAGACCGGCTGGACCCCTTGGTGGCACTGGTTTCGGGGGCGCACGCCTCCGCGGCGCACGTTCCGCCCCCGGGGAGCCTATCGCTGGTTGCGGCATCCGGTGTACTTGAGCTTTCTGGGCCTGCTGTGGTTCACGCCGGTTTATACCCAGGACCGCCTGTTGCTGAACCTGCTCTGGAGCGGGTACATCTTCGTGGGCAGTTGGCTCAAGGACAGGCGGCTGTTGTTCTACCTGGGGCAGACCTACCGGCAGTACCAGGCGCAGGTGCCCGGCTATCCGCTGCTGGGCTGGGGCCCGCTGGGCCGCGTGCCGGGCTGATGGAAAGGCCCGCCGCGGGACGTGCTCACATTGCCAGGATTCAGGGAAGCCGCACTGGCCGATGCCAGGGGGGACTCATCCCCGAAGGCGTCCGCCCCCTCGGGGCAATTGCAAGCCCAAGAAAGCTGGATTAAACTGCCGGAGCCAAGACCAAGGGGCCTGGATGAGCTGTGCTTCTTGTCCCACATCGGCCGGATTGGTGCCCCTGAGGAAAGAACGAGTTCTCGATGCGGTTCAAGGTGGTCCCGCCGGATTTCTTGCAGCCCGAACTTCTCCCCTGCGCCCATCTGACCGGTCCGGACCGCTATCTGTGGAAAAGCCGCATTGAGTGGGACGGCCAATTCCTGGTGGCCCAGCGCGTACCGGCCGAGTCGGGCTTTTTCCACCTGCTGGCCGACGTGCCGGGCTGGGGACGCACGTTGCTTTCCACCGCCTGGCTGATGGAACGGGAAAAGCCTTACCACCTTCAGGTGGAACTGGCCCGGGGCCACTTGCACCAGCTTCGCACCCAGCACCGCGAATGGACCGCCTTGGGGCTGCGTCCCTGCGACGAGACGGAACGGTACTCGAACGACGCGTTTACCGCACTGCGCCGGGCGATCGCTTCGGCCGGGGATGACGAAACGGCCGGACGATTGGCCCTGGAATCGGTGGTCGCTTCGCTCCACGCTGGAGTTCACCTGGTGCAAAGCTACGTCCGACAAGGATTGCCGGTCCGCTTGCGCCAGCAGGATACCACTTTGCCGTGGCTGGCCATGGCCCTGGGACGCACCGTGCCCGAGGGCAAGTTCGCCGAAAGTCTCAAGGACGTTTTCCACGCCGTCCAGGCGACGCTTTGCTGGCGCGACGTGCAACCGGCCGAAGACCAGTACCAGTGGCAGTGCCCCGACGCCCAACTCCACTGGGCCCGAGCCCAGGGGGTCAAAACGCTCGGCGGCCCTTTGATCGCCTTCCACGATTTGGCCGTGCCGGATTGGCTTTCGCTCTACCACGGCGATCTGAACAACCTGCGCCAGTTGCTCAGCGAGTTTGTTACCCAGGTCGTCTCGCGTTATCGCGGCCAGGTGGATCTGTGGCACTGTGCCGCGGGAATCAACGGCAACACCCACATGGACTTGAGCGAAGAAGAACACCTAGTGCTGGCCGCCCGGGCCGTGGAGCTGGCTCACCGACTCGATCCGGAAACCCCGGCCATTGTCAGCTTCGACCAACCTTGGGGCGAGTACATGGCCCAGCAGGAAGTGGAACCCCCGTTGTATCTGGCCGACATGATGGTGCGGGCAGGGGTGCCGCTTTCCGGCGTGGGACTGGAACTGAACTGGGGCTTCCATCCCGGCGGTACCTTGCCTCGGGACCTGCTGGCGCTGAACCAACTGATCGATCGCTGGAGCTTGCTGGGATTGCCGCTTTATGTGTTTCTGACTCTTCCCAGCAGCACCAGCAAGGATTCCCTGGCCACAGAAAACACCAAGGCGATGCTCCGCAACGCGCAGGGCACCTGGGACGAAGAGGACCAGGCAGGTTTACTGCAGCAGATACTCGGGTTGCTGCTTACCAAGCCGGTTGTCCATGGCGTGTGTTGGAACCAGCTTCAGGACAACCAGCCGCACCGTTTTCCCTTCGGCGGACTGGTCGATCGCCAGGGGCATCCCAAACCCGCCTGGCTGCGCTTCAAACAACTGCGGCGTAAGATGCAAAAGATCCTCTGATCGCGCCGCCGCAGCCAGTCGTCTCATGCTTCTGGGATCCGGACAGCTCGAACGCCTTCGCTGGCAGGGACCCTCGAAGAGTGTCCGATGGTCTGTGCGCCCTCAGCACGTTGCAAGAATCTCTCGCGATGTCGTAGCCAATGCGACACAACTTGGGACGTGGCTGTTTTCAGCCTGGACACCAAGAGACGGTACGGCAAGCGACCGGCGACACACTAAGGGCGAGAAACTCGCCCACCGACTGCGTTTGGCAAGACAAGATCAACGTGTCATCCCCGGCAGCGCTGCCGAATCGCGCTGCCTATGCGCTGCAGAACAACCAAGAATAGGGGCGAATCGGGCAGAAGTGCCCCAAGACGCTGGCGGTCCTAATTCCGCCAGGTGCCGCGACTTGCCGCAAGATTCGTTATCACAAGGACTTACTGACTGGGCGATGCAGGACTCGAACCTGCGACCTTCTCGGTGTAAGCGAGACGCGCTAGCCAACTGCGCCAATCGCCCACTGGGGAGAAATCTCACCTTGCTGTGAGCCTAACCCCATCTGGTGCGAATTATTGTATCGACCAGGTTCCCAGGAGCCAAGCAGGAGATTTTGGTGGGGGGAGTTGGTTGCGGCTCGTTCGGGCAATAACCGGGGGATGGGGGCGACGTGGTTTTGCCGAAGGCACTTCCTGCCGAACACCTCGGTGTTTGGCCAGGCTGGGAGGGGCCGGCGGCGGTTATTTCGGCGGCATTTCTGCCGGGAGTCCGTCGGCGTTGCCGGATAGAAATGCAACAAATGCTGGTCTTGACGTCAACGCTTGGCTTTGTCATAGTTCGGCCCAACGGTACCGGGAAAACGGAGGTTCATCACGGTCACGAAAGGAGTCCCCGCATGCACCATCCCACCGGATCGTTCCACCAGTCGCCGTTCGTGCCGCAGGTTCCTCAGCCGGGCGCTCCGTTGCCGCCGGCTCCTCTGACTCCGCCGCGAATGGCTTCTCCGCCTGCTCCGCCCGCTCCGGCCCAGACGCCGCCGCCCGCTCCGGCCGATCCGGGGCCGCTGCCCACGGCCAAGGTGCAGGAACGGTGCCACTTTTACCAGGCCCTGCCGCCGGAAGAACGGGCCAAGGAAGTGTGCCGTTTGGCCAACGAGTTCTACCAGAAGAATCCCGACTGGGTGCTTTTCTTCCGCGAAGTGCTGGGGCTGCGTGGGATCGTTCGGCAGATTTACAACACGCCGGAAGCCCTGGCCCAATTCGAGCAGACGCGGGAATACGAAGAAATCCAGCACATGCTGGCGCGGCTGCGCGAGAAAAGCCAACCCAAGCCCGGTGTGGCCCCGCAGGAGCCCACGCGAGTGATTACGGTCCGCCTGCCCAAGAGCCTGCACGAAGCGCTTCGGGCCGAAGCCCACGAAAAACGCACCAGCATGAACAAGCTGTGCATTTCGAAGCTGTTGCAGATGATCGATCAGGAACTGGTGCCCGCCGAGGCTTAATGCCGTTAGCTTCCTGCTGGCAGGCGACTTCTGCTGGTCGGTCGAGCTTCAGCCGGTAAAGGGAATCAGACGCTTCCGTGCCCCTACCTCCTTAACGGACCGGCGGCAGGCAAAACGGCGCTGCCGCCGGTTTTTTTGCGCACAAGTTCTGGAAACGGAAGGAGTTTCCCTAAAAAAGCGTCCGGCCGGCCCCTGTTCCGACCGGAGAAAAGCGGAGGGATTTAGCTTCGGGTGGCGGTAAGCGGGGCTTCCCGAGGCAGACGGAGAACGGCTGGATTATTCCAGGTCCAAGTAGTCTTCCTCCTCGTCCTCCCAGTCCTCATCTTCCCAGTCTTCGTCCCAGTCCTCGTCGTCTTCGTCCCAGTCTTCGTCGTCTACTTCTTCCCAATCCTCGTCGAGTTCTTCGTCCCAATCTTCGTCGTCTTCATCCCAGTCCTCGTCGTCTTCGTCCCAGTCTTCGTCTTCATCCCAGTCCTCGCCGTTTTCCTGGGCGTGGGGGGCAACTGGCCGAGGGGACTGGAACGGGTGTGGCTGGGCAGCGGACTGCTGGGAGAGGTCCGAGCCGGCGGAACGGTCCGGGGAAAGCAGTGTCGTGCGCACCTCTGAGGACTCCTGTGGTTGGTCGAGAGTACTTTGCTGCTCCCAATCGGATGGTTGCGTTTGCCTTATGATGTCAAATTGTGGCAAGTCGTCCAGACTGCGCAGGCCAAAAACTTCCAGAAATCGGCGAGTGGTTCCGTAAAGAAACGGGCGGCCCAGCTCGGGCGAACGCCCCACAATCCGCACCAGCCCGCGTTGAAGGAGCTGTTTGAGCAGCTCGCCGCTTTGCACGCCGCGGATTGCTTCCACCTGCGCCCGCAGGACCGGTTGCCGGTAGGCCACCACGGCCAAGGTTTCCAGGGCCGGGGTGGACAAACGCCAGGGAGTCTGGTCCTGGTACAGCGGGGTGGTCCAGGGGGCCAGTTCGAGCCGGGTGCGGAGCTGAAAGCCCCCGGCCACTTCTACCACTTGGAAGGCGGTCCCTTGGGCCTGATAACACTGCTGTAATCGACGGACCAAGGTCCGGGCCCGGGTCCCATCGGGCAACCCGGCCATCTGAGCCAGCTTGCGGCTGGTCAACGGGGTGCGGGCCAGCAGCAGCACGGCTTCGACCCGGGCCAGCTCCCGATCCCGCCGGCACTCCTGGTTTCCCGGAGAAGTTGCCGCGGTTTGCTCCGGTCCAGGCGGGAGCCTGCGCCCAGGAGGCAACCAGCGGCGCAGGGCCACCGTGCCCAGTTGTTGGGCGGGGGCCAAAGCCCGCCTTCCTCCGGCGCTCCAGGGATTCCTCCGCTGCATGGGCGTTTTTTTACCGGGCCGTTGTTGCAAAGTCCGTGCTCTGCCGTAGCTTTTATCCATCTATATCGGGGGGGCTGTTCGCCGGACAAGTTCTTTTCGGCACCGGAGGCCCTTCCGGCTGTGGCGTTTTTGGCACCGAAGGGGACTGCCAGGCCAACAAAGCTGCCGAGGACAAATCAGAGCGGCGGCTACTGGGCTTCCGAATAACTGCCCGAGGGCGAAGCGCTGATATACCGCCCCTGGGGCAAGGGGCGGGCGGCCACGGCGAAGCCCATCTCGTAGAGTTCTTTCTTCAATCGCCGGTAGTGGCCGAAGCTATCCGGGTGGACCCACACCGTGATGGTCGTTTCCTTCGGATCGACCCGGGCCAGCAACGCCCGAAACTCCGAACTGGCCGCCAGGGCCTGTTCCAGCGGCACACCGGGCGGATCCTCCTCAGGGACGAACGTGGCCACCACCAGTCGGGCGAAGCTCAGCGTGCCCAGGTCCGAAAGCGTGGAAACTTTCTGCAGCACGTAGCGGAGCTTATAGCCCCGAATGGGGCCCACGGTGGCCGAAAGCACGGCTGCATGGCGCAGTTGCGAAGCGCGTCGCCGGGCGTCTTCCTTGAGCCGCTCGACCAGCTCTTCAAAGGGCACGTAAGCCAGCCGTCCCGCGGTGAGTTGGAAGTGAAGCTCCTGGCCCTTGACCGTTTTGCTTACCGGGGTGGGATAGCTGACCACATGGACCGTCTTGGGCTGTTGGATGCGGCGTTTTTGCAGTTCCCGTTGGGCCAGCTCCACTTGCTTGGCAAGCTGCAGGATTTCTTTACTCAGGCGGAGTTTTTCTTCCCGGTAGGCTTTTTCGCTGCGTTGCTTTTCTTCCCAGCGGCGGCGCAAGCTTTCGCGTTGGCTGTGCAGATGAGCCAGCTCCTCTTTTTCGTGAGCCAATTGCTGCTTGGTTGCCTGGCGGCGCTGGCGGAGTGAGTCGAGCCGCTGCTGAGCTTGAGCTACTTGCTGCTGGAGACGGGCCACTTGTTGCTTTAGTTCCGGGGGGTCTTCCGGCACCGGCGGTGTGCGCTGGATGCGCAGCCCCACCACCATCACCAGAATGATGAGGATACCGACGATGTTGGCCACGATGTCCAGGAACGAATCGCTGTCCATGCCCGAAGTGTTCTGGCTTGGATGTTGGGCCATCGGGCGGTTCCTCGTACACGGGGGATTCGTCTAGCGGATTGCTCGCAGTTCCAGACCGCTGGTGCGAAGCGCTTGTTGGAGCAGTTGCCAGTTTTTTTGGGCCCCAGGGGCCACTCGCACGCGCAAGGCCGGTTTCCAGTACATGCCGCGGCCGGCTTTGCCCCAGGATTGGATTTCGCGGGCCAGCACGTCGGTCAGTTGGGTGGCCCAGCGCCCCAGGGGCTGGTTGAGCGGGATGGTCGTCGTGCGCAAGGTGCCGTTGTGCAGGACGACCAGGCGATCCGGGTACAGATTGGCCGTAATGGCCCGCCGCAAGGGAATGGCTCCCGGAGGCGGGTCTTCCATCAGGGCCGGAGCGGAGGAGTCGCGTCGCTTGGTCCCGGCGGCGTTGTGCCCCGCGGGCGGAGGGGCCCCCTGGTTCAACAGGGCCGAAAAGCCCAGCGTGCCCGGCTGCCCCTCGGCGGAGCTTGCGGCCGAGGATGCTCCGGGGCTTCCGCCAGGTGTCGCCGCCCCGGGGCCGGAGGAACTGGAAAGCCCCAGCGAGGAACCGCCCCCGCCGGCCGAAGCCGTTCCCAGCCCAAACGCGGGGCTGCCGGTTCCCTGGCTTCCGGAACCGCTACTGCCTGGACCACCTGAGGCTGTGCCTGAGCCGCCTGCGGCTGCACTTCCAGCCAGTGGAGGCGTTTGCTGCCCGGTGGAGCCTGAGCCGCTAGGGTTTCCCAGCGCCGGATTCCCTTGTCCGGCTCCGCCTGCCCCTTGTTCCAGCCCGGGGGGACCTTGGCCTCCGCGGCCGGTGGAGTTGGCCAACATGCTGTGGAAGTCCCGCTGCGGTCCTGAGCCGCCACCGGTTTGGCTGCCGAAGTCGGCCTGACTCGCTCCAGCAGAACCGGGGCCGGTAGTGCCCGGCACGGCTCCACCTGGCGTGCCGGAAAGCAGCGGCCCGGACGGTCCAGGAGACCCTCCCGTGCCGGGGAAAACCGGTCCTTTGCCGCCCCCGGTCGAAGCCGCTGCGGCTGTGCCGGAACCGGTTACTTCGGCTGTGTGCGAGCCGGAGCCGGGACGTCTGGGCCGCGTGGTGGTTCGCGTGGGCCGGAAAGCCTGGGTGCCGAAGCCGCTTCCTTTTCCGGAAGTCGGTCCGGTGTCAGACAGTGTGGGAGAAGTTCCCTCACCGTGTCCTGAGCCGGGGCCGACGGGGCGCAGGCCGCCGAACACGTCGGCCTGATAAAGCCCCTGGCCGGGGCCGTTTCGGGAACCGGAGTCGCCTCGGGCCAACTGAAGCTGCAATCGCCGCGCTTGTTGTACGGCCAGGCGTTGCCGCTGGATTAGCCGAGGGTCTTCGGTGCCGAACTCCAGTTGCCAGTCCGCTTCAATTAGCTCGTAGCCCAGTGGGCCTTTCCACCGCTCCAGCGCCCGCCGCACGGCGTAGTAGGCGGCGATGCCGTCCGGGCGGACCAAGATGAGCGGGTAGGGCGTTTCGTCCGGGGGCAGTCCCTGGCGCCGCCAGTATTGCACCGTGGTGCGCAGCACGGCCAGCAGCGGGTTTTCCGGACCCAGGCGCAGAAAATCCCTGGCCTTGAGCTCGATTCCCCCCGGCTGGATTAGCACGCTATCCTTGCGACATTCGATGTAGATGGGACGCCGCCGCGTGCCGTGGTGTCCCTGAAACGGAACGATGGCATACGAGACGGCTTTGGACTGCTGGGGCTTTTGTCGCAACCGGGTCTGCAGTTCCTGGAGCTTGTGCTGGTACCAGACCAGCCGGGAGCGAAGCTGGTCGAGCTGTTTGGCTTCCACGGTGTCTTCGCCTGCGGCGGCAAGCTGGGCCTGCCAGCGGCGGACTTCCTCGGCCAGTTGCTTGCGCCGCTGGGCCAGTTGGTCGCGCTGTTGTTTGTCCTGCTCCAGGGCTTGTTCCACCGCTTGGATCTCGGCCAGCAGCGAGTCCAGCCGGTTTTTCAACTGGTCGAGCTGCCGTTGCCACCTGGCCCGGGTCTGGCTCTGTTGCGCCTGGGCGGCCCGCAGCGCAACCTGACGCGACTGGTAGGCGATGGCCACCAGCACGACAATCAAGGCTCCCATCGTACACAACAACACCGCCAGGAACGGAAACAGGGACACTGGCGGTGCGTTGGCTTGGGCTTGTTTGGCGCTCATGCCGCACGTTCCGAGGCCGAAGGAGACAGCGCCTGTTGCAGCGGCAACTGGGCCACCCGGGTGTTGAGCAGGTGAATCACGGCGGCCAGTTGTTCCAGGGTTTGTTCAAAGTTGTGGGCTCCGCTCACGGCGGCCAGGTTTTGTTGCAGGGTTTGTTCCAGCGAGTGGATCTGGGCCACCGCGTCCAGGATTTGTTGCAGCCGGGCGGACTGCTGCTCCCACTGCTGCCACTGCTGCTGGGTCAGTTCTTGCTGCCGCAGCAGGGCTTCGGTCAGGGGGCGCACGGCGGCAGCCAGGGTTTCGGCGTGGGCTCGGGTCAGTTGTTCCAGCCGCTGCGATTGGTTCTCCAGCACCTGGGCCAGCGAGGCGCCGGTTTGCTCGGCCACCTGCTGGGCGGTTTCCGCCCCGGCCTGCTGCACCTGGTGCAGGGCTTGTTGCCAGAGCCGGGCTTGTTCTTCCACTAGCTTCTGGCTGTGGGCGATGACCGCCTCGCTCATCCGGCGCACCGCGGCCAGCCGGGGGTCGGAGCCCCAGCCCAAGGAGTCGAACCGTTCCAGCAGCACGCGCCGCGTCTGGCGATCCACCCGTTGGAGCAGGCGGTGTTCGACGCGGCCGACGACAAACATGCTGAACATCAGCACCATCGAAAGGGCCAGGGCCAGGGCCGTGGTATCGAACGCCACGCCCAAGCCGCCCACGACCGTTCCCAGCGAGGACTCCAATGCCTTGGGGTCCAGGTTGGCAATGGCCAGCGTGATGCCCACCACGGTGCCCAGGAAGCCCAGAATCGGCACGGCCCAAACGACAATCCGCACCAGGGCCAGGGATTCCTGGGCTTCCTGGCGGTCCTGGTCGTCCAGTTGGTTCAGGTAGTGGTCCAGTTCTTCCACGTTGCCGGTGCGGGCCAGGTAGCCCAGTGCCCGGGCCACGCGCTGGACCAACCGCGTGGTTTGCCAGGCGGGGGGGAGTTTTTTCGTGTGGGCCAGCAACTCGGCGGCTTGTTCGCGGACCGGGGCTTGTGGTTGTTCCTGGGGCAGCAGCTCTTTGCCCAGCGGAGCGGTTTCGCCGGCCAGGTCTTGCAGTTTGCCGAACAGGGCGGCCATGCCGACGAAGAACAGGAATACTTCCACGTATTCCACGCTGTGGCTGGCCGTGTAGCGGATTAGAAAGGCGGTCAAAGGCTCGCCCAGGGCCGCTGCCAGCATCCCGCCGTGCAGCATGGCGTAATAGCCCAGGGTGAAGGCGGCTCCCCAGAGCAGCGGATTGCGAGCGATGGTTTCCCACCAGGTGGAACGCTTCACGGGCACAGTCTCCTGCGCAGGGGGGAGGGTGGGCTTTCCCGGTCCGGCTGGCCGGACCGGGAAAGACCCCCCTCCCCCCCTGCGCAGGAGACTGTGCCCGTGAAGCGATCCACCTGGTGGGAAACCATCGCCCGCAATCCGCTGCTCTGGGGAGCCGCCTTCACCCTGGGCTATTACGCCATGCTGCATGGCGGGATGCTGGCAGCGGCCCTGGGCGAGCCTCT
>WFOE01000301.1 GCA_015488215.1 Planctomycetales bacterium | reverse complement strand
GTGCTGGACAGAGCCCGTTGTCTCAGGTTGCGCCAAGCGATGCGGATTAGGCTCATAGGCGGGAGCTTCGTGCAAAGGGAGCGGAAAACCACGAACTGCGAGAGCGTTTTCGTGGCGTGCTATTTGCCAGTTTGAACCTCCCCGGCGAAATCGGCAAGCCCCGCCCTCGCTCGCCGCAGAGCCCGGGATTCTCCCTATCGAAGCGCAATGCAGAAGCCGAATCGCCCATTCCCCGCGTGGCCGGGAGTTGCGTGGCTATTTCAAAATGATATCATATCGATATCCAACCTTCCCCACAGCAGGAGAACGCTGCCATGAAAGAACGCATCGTCAAACCACAGTCCGGGTGGTTCATGCTTGCGATGGTGTTTCTGGCCTTTGTGGCCGCCGTGGTGCTGTTCACGTTCGGCACCTCCTTGGCCAACCGCCCTCAGAGTTCCAAACTGGGCGGCGTGGTGGTGGTTTTGTCCTTGCTGCTGGCGGGTCTTGCATTCATTTCGCTGTTTGGATTCATGGCCATTCCACCTAACATGGCCCGGGTGCTGTTGCTCTTTGGCGAGTACCGCGGCACGGTACGCGACTCGGGCTTTTTCTGGGTTAACCCGTTCTATTCCAAGCGAAAGATTTCGCTGCGGGTGCGGAACTTCGAAACCGGCTCGGAACCCGCTCCTGCCGTTTCGGAGGACGAAGCCGGACCAAACGTGAGCAAACAGGTAGCCGCCGCGCTGGGCAAACTGAAAAAGACCCGCACGCTGGGCAAACCCACCAAGGTGAACGACCGCGATGGCAACCCCATTGAGATTTCGGCCGTGGTGGTGTGGAAGGTGGTCGATACCTACGAGGCGATGTTTGAAGTGGACGACTACGAGGACTACGTGGCCGTGCAGAGCGAAGCGGCGTTGCGGAACCTGGCCAGCCGCTTCCCCTACGACAGCCACGACCACGAAGTCTCGCTCCGGGGCAATCCCGACGAAGTGTCCGAACAGCTGCAACGCGACATCCAGGCCCGGTTGCAAAAAGCCGGAGTGAAAGTACTCGAAGCCCGCATTAGCTATCTGGCCTATGCTCCCGAGATTGCCGCAGCCATGCTCCAGCGACAGCAGGCCCAGGCCATCGTGGCCGCCCGCACGCGCATCGTCGATGGAGCGGTGGGCATGGTCCAGATGGCCCTCCAGCGCCTGGCCGAAGACCAGGTGGTCGAGCTGGACGAAGAACGCAAGGCCGCCATGGTTTCCAACCTGTTGGTGGTCCTGTGCGGCGACCGTTCTCCCCAGCCGGTGCTCAACGCGGGCACGATTTACCACTGATGCGGCCTGCCGGAAACGGTCCACTTCCGTCCCGGCGGAGAGCAAGCCGGGCCATCTCTTACGAACCGGCCGCTTTCCACAAGCGGCGGTTCGAGTGACGAAAGCCCCTGGTCGGCGGAAAACCCTCGGACCTCCAACACGATTACGAACCCATCTTGCCTGACCGCAAACGCCAAGCGTTCCTGTTTCGCACCGACCCAGAGCTGCTTCAGGCCCTGCGTCGCTGGGCCGATGACGAGCTGCGCAGCGCCAACGCCCAGTTGGAATTCATCCTGCGCGAAGCATTGCACCGCGCCGGGCGCCTGCCGCAAAAAACACGCACGGATTCTTCCCCCGACACCGGAAGGCGCTCCTCCAAGCGCCCCTCCGCCGATTCTTGAAAGCTCTCCCCGGGGCAACCGGCAGCAACGGCCTTACCAGGAAACCGGCCCCCGCAGGACGTTTTTCCGGACCAGAAGAACCGTCAACTCCGCCCGAAGACCACATACTCTTTTGAGGCAGCATGCCAGAGCACAAGAGCACAGGAGAAGAAGAAGCCCCATCGGGACAGTGGTCCCCTTTTCGGAGAACTTCTTTCAGAGAACAAACTCCCCGCAGCAACCGGAGGCCTCCGACAGGTACGCCCGGCGTAAGTCCCCTCCGGGGAACTCCTTGCGCCTCGGCGCAACTCCTTGTCAGAAAAGAAGATGGAGGCGGCGGGAATCGAACCCGCGTCCCGCGACACGTCCGCACGTGCCTCTACGTGCGTAGTCTGCCTTTTGGGTTTAACCGCCGGGGCTCCGGCAGACGGGATCCCCGGTCGGCGAGCCGACAACAGGATTTAACCCGAAACGTAGTCGGCGGTGGTTTCGGGCGAGTCGGGTTTGGCGGCCGGTAGTCGAGCCTCCCCGACAAAGGCTCTCAACCGGGGCTGCTGTGTTTAAGCAGCCAGAGCGAAGTTGTGGTTGGCAGTTATTCTGCCGGTCAGCTTTTTACGTGGTGGCTGACCAACCACGGCACGCAGCACCGTGCTTCCGATGCCCGGTCGATACCATTTCGCCCCCAAGGGCATTCCTATGGTGTTCTCGGACACCGCATTTTCACGGCATCAGGAATAATACGTGGCAAGCGGCAAGAAGACAACCGTTCCCCGAACCGTTCTTCCGCCCCTTGCTCCCCAGATGCAGGAAGTGCCGTAGCCAAAATAGGATAGACAACGTACCGGCTCCATCGAACCCCTAGGCGGGAACAAAACGGAGGGCGGGAGAGTAAGCCTTGTACGGGCATTCATTCGGCACGGGAAAAGTTGCGGAGCAGCGGGACGGATGGGAGCAGGGCTGTCCCTGGCGGCTCATTTCCCATCGGTGGCCAGTGTCTGGTCGAAGCGGGAAATGGCCTCCGTAGGAGAACCGGCTTCGGCCGGGGCGCCTCCGGTTCCCGGGCGCAAGTCGCCCCGCTGGTGGCGCGACCACCAGGCTTCGGCGTCCTCGGTGGACCAGGCGTCGGCCTCGGGACATTTTTTGAGCAGTTTGGCCAGTTCCCGGGCCGTTTGCGGCCGCCGCGCGGGCGACTTTTCCAGGCAGGCCAGCACGGCGTACTCGAACTCCGGCGAAAGCTCGCTTTTGGCGTACTTCGCAGGAGGCTCCGGCATTCGTTCCACGTGCATCTCTAAGAGTTGGGACAGATCGGCCGCGTCGAACACCAGGCAGCCGGTGAGCAGAAAGTAGGCCACGGCTCCCACGCTGTAGATGTCGCTGCGGGCATCGACGGCCAGGGGAGACTGGATTGCTTCCGGCGACATGTAAAGCGGCGTGCCGGCCAATCCCTGCTCGCCGCCGCGGCGGCTGGTCAGGTCTTTGACCAGGCCGAAATCCAGCACCTTCACCACGTCCGGCTCGCCACCGCGCCGGTTGAGCATGATGTTGGCCGGTTTGATGTCCCGATGGACCAGCCCCTGAGTGTGGGCTTCGTAGAGCGAACCGCAAACCTGCAACAGCACGCGGATTACGCGTCCAGGGGGCTGCGGGCCGTATTGTTCCACTAGTTTTTGCAGGTCGATGCCGTCCAGATACTCCATGGCGTAATAGAAGACCCCCTCGGGGGTGCGACCATAGTCGTAGATGACCACCGTGGCCGGATGGTTCAACTGGCAGGTAATCTGCACTTCGCGTTCGAACCGCTGGATAGCCTCGTCGTTCATTTTCTCCGGGTCGAGCATCTTTACGGCCGTGGGCCGTCGCAGCAGGGCATGGCGCGCCCGGTACACCACGCCCATGGCCCCCTGGCCAATCTTTTCTTCCAGCGTGTACTGGCCCAGCCGCTGGGCCTGAATGGCCGCTTGAGCCGCCTTGCGTTGCAACCGGCTGACAATCACTCCGGCGACGAACAGCCCGGCTGCACTGAGCACCAACAGGGTGTAGAGGAAATAAAACACCCGCTTGAGAATGGTCAGCGGCCGGAACGCCTCGGCCACGTCGATCTCGGTGGCCACGCCCAGGTCCAACTCCGGCAGCCAAGTCCAGGCTCCCACGACCGGCACGCCGCGGTAGTCCCGGTACCCTTCCACGTCCACGCCCGATTCGCCCGCCACGGCGCTGGCGGCCATGCGGGTCAGCGGCATCTTGGCTCGGCGTTGCCGGGGCCGGTAGCCTTGGGTCATGTCGCCGCCCGGGTCGCGCAGTTGCACGTTCAGGATCGATTGCACATGCGGCTGGTCCGGCAGGATGCCCAACAGGATCAGGTCGCGGTCGAACCGGCTGTTGGAAACCATCACCCCCTGGCGATTGAAGGCGTAGGTTTCCCCGGAAGAACCGATGCGGCCCAGTTGCAGAATCTCGGTGAACTCTTTCTCGGGCCGCAATTGCAAGGCCAGCACTCCCACCACGCGAAAATCGGCATCGCGCACCGGAGCGCAGGCGTACATGGTGGGCACGCCGGTGCGCAGGTGCCCGGCGGCGTCCTTCATCATCACGGCGCTGGGGAAAGGGACCGAAACGACCGACTGCCCGTGCAGCACGCGTTCCAGGAACGATTCGTACTGGGGCACGTTCTGCTGGCCGACGAGCATCGGGTAGCTGGAAGCAACGATCCGCATCTGCCGGTCGGCCACGAAGTAACCGGCCATCCCGGCGGCGGTCAGTTCGGGAGCCAGTACCTGGTCGAGCTGCTTTCGGGCCTGCTCCAGTGCGGCGGCCTCCTGTTGCGGATCCCCGGCTGGGGGCTTGAGCAACGGGTAGATGGCCTGCCGGATTTCGCGATCGCTGACCGCCGCTTCGGCCAGTTGCCGTTGGGTGTGGAACCACTTTTTGAGCATGTTGGTTTCCACGGTCAGCAAGGTGGTAAGCTGGGAGCGGAGCGACTGCTTCATCGTCGATTCGATTGCTCCCTGCACGCCCACGCCCACCACGGCCAGCACCACGATGGCCAGCAGGGGCCAGACCCAGAACTGCCGCCTGAGGAAGCGTTTGGTCTGCGAGAGCGACCGCTCGACGCTTCGGCCCGCCCAGGTGAGTCGCCGCCCTTGCTGAGCCGAACCGGAAGCGGAGTTTCCCCAAAACTTACGCCAGAACGCCATAGAAATGACCTGTTGTTTGTCGAGAATCCGAAAAACGCAGAAGAGATTGTCAAGCTGAAAAGAGAAAGAACTCGGTGCCACCGCCACTCCATGTTAAACCCTTGCAACAGGGCAAACAACGCACTTCTAATACTCGGCAAACGCCGGGAAACTTCAGCTCCTCAGCTTGGCCATCCTGACTCTACTGGCCGATTGGATTGAGCCTGGCCGAAAACGGGCGTTTTTTCATCGGCAGCTTGAGCTTCCTTGGCCTCGCTCGGCGGAAAGTCCCCTCGAATGCACTAAGACCCGCCAAGGCTCGCAGCAGCCGGAATTGGCCGACGGGGCAAACCCTCCTTCCGGCGGCGAAAATCCCAAAAAACTGGGAATTTCCACCAACGCAGTGTACATTGCTAAGTATCGTGTAATGCGTCGGTTACGGCAGGAACTCGACGGGCTGCTGGACTGAATCGGGGAAAACTTTCCCCGCCGAGTGAAAGGTCGGCCTGCGTCAGTGCGTATCTC
>WFOE01000300.1 GCA_015488215.1 Planctomycetales bacterium | reverse complement strand
TAGCCGGACTGCTCAGCAGCAAGATGTTCGGCCCGCCCGTCCGCCCGCCGCAGCCTGCCGGATTGTGGATCAAGCAAGGAGGCGACCGCTACCGGTACCGGCCCAGCCAGGGAGAAGACCGCTACCGCCGCGGGATATACGTCATCCGGCGCCGCACCACGCCGCACCCGTGGCTTACGGCGTTTGACTCGCCGGACCGCATCGCCTGTACGGTCAAGCGGCGCACGTCGAACACGCCGCTACAAGCGCTGGTGTTGCTGAACGACCCGGTGTTCGTCGAAGCAGCCCAGGCCCTGGCCCGGCAAATGCAGCAGGCGGCCAGCCAGGATGTGGACCGGCTGCGTTGGGGATTCCGCCGGGCCACGTCCCGATGGCCCGAAGAGCAAGAGCTGGCCGTGCTGCGCGACCTGTTGCAGCAAAGCCGCCAGGCGTACCGGCAGCGCGGTGTCAAGGACTGGCAGAAGAAAGCCTGGACCGACGTGGCCCAAGTACTGCTAAACCTGGACGAAACGGTAAGTATTCCTTAGCCGTTCCCCTTATGGAGCTCCCCCTGCGAACATGACCCAGCAGAAGCCCGTGCCTGTTTGCCCCGAGACGCTTTCCCGCCGCGTGTTTTTGCGTTCCGGCGGATTGGGGTTGGGGGCCGCCATGCTCGGCTGGCTGCTGGCCGAAGACCAGGCCCAGGGGGCCCCCGGCAACCCCCTGGCGGCTCGTCCGCCGCACTTTGCCCCCAAGGCCCGCAGCATAATCTACTTCCACATGGTCGGCGCCCCGAGCCACCTGGACCTGTTCCAATACAAGCCGGAGCTGAAAAAGTGGGACGGCAAACCCTGTCCCGAGGAGTTCATCCGCGGCAAGAAGTTCGCTTTCCTGCGGGGGCATCCGCACCTGGCCGCCTCGCCGTTTCGCTTCCGCCGCTGCGGGCAAAGCGGAACCATGCTCAGCGAACTGCTGCCGCACCTGGGCCAGGTGGCCGACGAGTTGTGCTTCGTCCATTCCCTGCACACCGAGCAGATTAACCACGGACCGGCCCAGTTGTTCCTGCATTCCGGCTTTGCACGGCCGGGACGGCCCGGGATTGGCTCGTGGCTGGTTTATGGGCTGGGTTCCGAAAACCGGAACCTGCCCGCCTACGTGGTGCTACGTAGCGGCAACCTGGCCGGGGCCGGGGCCAGCTTGTGGTCTTCGGGGTTCCTGCCGCCCATCTACCAAGGCGTGGCGTTCCGCAAGGGGCCCGAGCCGGTGTTCTTCCTGGCCAACCCGCCCGGACACACCCGCGAGGATCGCCGCCGGGTGCTCGATGCCCTGGGCCGGTTGAACCGGCAGCGTTACGAACAACTGGCCGACCCGGAAATAACTACCCGGGTGGCCCAGTACGAGCTGGCTTTCCGCATGCAGGCCAGCTTGCCGGAGCTGACCGACCTGAGCAACGAAGACCCCAAGACGCTGGAACTTTACGGAGCCAAGCCCGGCCGGGCCTCGTTTGCGGCCAACTGTCTGCTTGCCCGGCGGCTGGTTGAACAAGGCGTGCGGGTGGTGGAAGTGTACGACGCCACCTGGGACCACCATTCCAAGATCAACCAACTGCTGCCCAAGAAATGCCGCCAGGTGGACCGCCCGCTGGCCGCACTGATTCTGGACCTGAAACGCCGCGGGCTGCTGGACCAGACGCTGGTGGTTTGGGCCGCCGAGTTCGGCCGCACGCCCATGCAGCAGGGCAACTCCCAAAAGGGCGGCCGGGATCACCACAAGGACGCCTTCACCGTCTGGATGGCAGGCGGTGGGGCCAAGCGAGGATTTTCCTACGGGCAGACCGACCCCTTCGGCTACCACGTGACCGAAAACCCGGTCAAGGTGCACGACTTCAACGCCACCGTGCTCCACCTGATGGGAATCGACCACCGGCGGCTCGTGTTCCGGTTCCAGGGACGCGACTTCCGCCTGACCGACGTGGAAGGCCGCGTGGTGCCGGAACTTGTAGGCTGACGCTCCCCCGGCTGGCAACCGGGAACTTTCCGCCCGAAAGACGCTTTCGCGCCACTCTGCCGGCAAAGAGCTTTCAGCTTCTGGAGTTCACGTCGAAGTCGCCAGTCAATACTCTTTGAGCAAATTCGCTGATGATTCGATTCGGTGCTTCGGCGAGCCCCGGACTTCAGTCCGGGGAGAGTCAATTGCAAAAATCAACGTGTATTCTTGCAGTGGTGCGAAAGCACCCAGTCGCCGACGGCCGTGCCGTTCTCCGCCAGCTAAAGTCGGCGGCTCGCCACTTGCGAGAATCGACGTTTATTCCCGCATCGGAGCGGAAGCTCCTGCCCCATCCCCCCACGCCTCCAAGCCCCACGCCCTACCCGAGTCGGCGGCTCGCCGGGGAACGGCGCCGTCACGTCTGCTTAAAACTTAGCGGATCATCAGAAACTCGGCGCTGTTGATCAGGGCCCAAGTCAGATCGCTCCAGGCGGCCTCTTGCCTTCGCGGTCCGTACTGTCGCAGGGCGTGCAGGGCCATTTGCAGCTCGGCCCGGCTGGGAGGGCGCGACAGCGTGGCCTGGAACAAATAAACCACGCGGTCTCTTGTCCGCACGTCGCTTCGTTGCACAAGCTGTTTCACCAGCCGCGAGTGCCGGGGATCGACCACCTGCTCGACCACCGGACCGTTCCACATCATCAGGGTTTGGGTCAACGAGGTTTCCCACAGCGTCGCCTCGGTGTTTTCGTCGGTGTTCAGATCGAACATGAACCGCTGTACCCAGCTTTGCCGCTGCCGCCCGTAGCCGCTTCGGTGGAACCGGCTTGGCTCGCCCCCGGCCAACAGGCTCAGCGAATCGTAAAGCTGCTCGGGACGCATCTGCCGCAGGTAAAAGCGGCTGAAAAGTGGCGGCTGGCCCGTGGTCGGGTCGTCGAAACTGCCCCGGGGCACGCGGCTGGAAAGCCCATAGGGCCGGGACAGCACAATCCAGCCCATCAGCCGCCGCAAGTCGTAACCGGCGGCGGCAAACGCCCGGCCAAGCTGGTCCAGCAGTTCCGGGTGCGACGGCAGGTTGTGCGGTCCCAGGTCGTCCACCGGTCGCGTGAATCCGTACCCTAGAAACGTGGCCCAAAGCCGGTTGACCACCGCCTGGGAGAAAAGCGGCGAGCTGACCACCAGCCGTGCCAGTTCCCGGCGTCGGTTCACCAGCTCCACCCGGCCGGCCGGATTGATCCGCCGTCCGTCCAGGAACGTGGGATAGGCCACCTTGAGCAAGCCGTTGCGCAGCTCGTAGTAGATTTCAGCCTGTTCCCAGTTGGGCTGGGCCCCTTCGCCCGGAAAGTCCTCATCGACCAGGCGATACACGCCGGGGGCCGGTCCCCGCTTTACCCGAGCCTGGCGGAAAAACGCGTTGAGTCCCCAGAACTGGCTTTGCTTCCACTGGTTGAACGGGTGGTTGTGGCACTGGGTGCATTGCACCTGGGTGCCCAGGAACACGCGGGCCGTCTGGGCCGTGGCGGCCACGCCCTTTTCGTCCAGGTGTTTGAGCAGAAAGTTGACCGCTCCCGAGTAATCGGCCTGGCCCGGGCGGTTGCTCCCGGTGGCGGTGAGCAGCTCGGTGCAAAGCCGATCATAGGACTTGCCTTCCAGCAGGGCCTGGTACAGGTATTCTTCCAGTCCTTCGCGGAACACGCGCCGGCCCAGCGGCCCGTCGGTCCGGCCGATGAGCCACACGGTCCACACACCGGCCCAGTTGGCCGCCCATTGTTCCCGGTACCCTTCCCCATAGAGAAGCTGCTGGACCAGGCGGCGTTTCTTTTCCCGAAGCGACCCGCTCATCTGGACGAACTGCCGCAGCTCTTCCACTGTGGGCAAGCGGCCCAGCAGGTCCAGGTAAACCCGACGGCACCAGGTGGATTCCGAAGCGACCGCCGCCACCGGCACACGCTCCTCCTGCCACCGCCGCTGGATGAGCTGGTCGATCATGGCCACCACGTCCGCATCGTTTACTCGGGGGGAACCACCCCGAGGAGGAACGTCGTTCCCAGGGGGCGAAGCGGCCCCAGGCCGGCGCTGCACCGGCGGAGCCACCAGCGGCGGAAAACGCCGAGCCAGACGGGGCTGCGAAGGCGGCTGGGGCGGTTCAGCCTGGTCGGTTCGGCCCTCCTGCCCCATGGCTCCGGCATGGGATCGGTCCGGAACAACGCTTCCGCCCTGGCCTGCGGGGCGTTCCGACGGGGATTCTGGCGAAGACGCGTTCCCTTGGGCTTGAGTCCCCGAAGGGGGCTTGGGCTTTTCGCCCTGTTTCCGGCCCCCTGGCTTCGTTTCCTCATGGCGCTGAACCATGTGCTGCTGCCGGTCCTGGTTCCCGTCCTGCCAGAGCGTTCCCAGGACAAGAAACGCCAGCACCGATGCGCACGCGATTGCAACAAGTGCCCAGGCCCGGTGTCCGAAGCGGGCCGGCGCCCCCCGCTGACCCAGCCGCCCGACCGGTTCGGCCACCGGCTCGGCAACTTGCCCGGGGGAAGCAGCGGGGGCCTGGACCTGTGTAGCCTGCGGAACAGTTTCCTGGGGCGAAGCGCTGGCAGTTTCCGGACCGGCGTGGCCCAATCGTGCCAGCACGCGCTGGGTCAGGTCCGGTGGGCGGACCCGGCCCAGCAGTTCTTCCAGGGCGGTATCCAGAATGCGTTCTTCTTCGGGCTTCATGATTGCTGTTGGCGCCGGATGCAGTCGCGGAGCGTTTTTTTGGCTCGCTGCATCAGGTTTTTGGCCCCATGTTCGGTCATTTCCAGTCGCCGGGCGATTTCGGCCCGGGGCAACTGGTGTTCGAATCGCAGCCGCAGGGCCAGTTGGGCCCGTTCGCGAAGTTTCTCCCAGCAGCGGCGCAGGGCGGCAAGCAGCCACTGGCCGTCGTCCTGGCCGGCCCAGTCTTCCCACACCCGGTCCAGCAGTTCCACGTCGCCCACAAGCTGCAACCGCCGGTCCTTGCGATAGGCCGAGATGGCCAAGTTTCGGGCCACCCGGCGAAGATAAGCGGCCGTGCTGGCGTCGCTGCGAAGCTCCACCGGGTGTTGCAGCACCCGCACGAACGTTTCCTGGACCAGGTCCTCGGCCAGCGAGGGCTCGCAGCCCAAGGCTCGCAAATAGCGCCACAGCCCCGCCTGATGCTGCTGCACCAGCCGGGCTACTTCTTCCGGGGACAAAAGCGCAGAGCGAGCCATCTCTACAAGTTAGCGCCGCTTCGGGGGAAATGTACTCAAGGTTCTCCCATTTTTTTCCACAAACCCTGGTACCGAAAGCATTTTCCTGCCAAAAGCCCCAAAACCCGTCCCCGCGGGGTCTCACTTTCCAAGGGCCGCAGTTTGCCTCGTCCCGGGGGCTTAAAAGCTATAATGAATGGAACCGCGGTACGGATGGGTTTTGCCCGGAGCGATTGTCTTCCCAACCGTCGAGGTTTCCGTGGGTTTTCTGCACAGCACAGCCTTCCGGTCAGGGTGGCGGGCTTGTCCTTTGCTGGGACTGCCGCTTGCCTTGGTGCTTCTTTTCGCCGCTTCTTCGGCGGCCGTAGAACCTGCCAAGCAACTGCAGCAGGCCCTGCGCGACTACCGGCAACGCCTGGAACAACTGGCCCAGGAAGCCCGCCGGGCCGGCGAAGTCCGCCTGGCCGACCAGTTGGTTCGCTGGGTGCCCCGGCTACCTGAACAACTGCAGGTGGTGTATTTGCTCGAGGATCAGTCGCTCCACGGCGGTAGTGCCCCCAGGCCGAAGCCCCAGGAGGCTTCCCCCAGCTCCCCGGCGGAAACAAACCTGCACGCCAAGTTCCGCCAACTGCGACGAGAGCAGGCCGAGCGGTTTTTCCAGTTGGCTCTCCAGGCGGCCCGAAGCGGAAACGTGGAGCTTGCCTTCCAGTGTCTCAACCACGCCGCGCGGGAGAATCCGGACCATCCGGGGCTGCGGCGATTCTGGGGTTACCAGCGCTACCAGGACCGCTGGGTCACTTCGCTGGCCGCTAGTCGGCTGCGCCGGGGGTGGATCAATCATCCGCGTTGGGGCTGGCTGCCCGCGGCCCACCTGGAACGCTACCAGCAGGGGCAACGACCCGTGCGCGGGCGTTGGCTCCCGGTGCGGGAAGCCCAGCGCTTGCACACCGACCCCAGTACCCCCTGGCGCGTGGAAACGGCGCATTTCGTCGTGGAAAGCACCGCCACGCTGGAGCAGGCGGTTGCCCTGAGCCGCCGCCTGGAGCGGCTTTACCACGTCTGGCAGGTGCTGTTCGCCTCGTATGCCTTCCCGCCGAGTCGGGTCAAGGCCGCCCTGGCTGCTTCGCGCAGCTTGCACCGGCCGCGGCGAAAGTTCCGCGTCATCTATTTCGCCACCGAGGAGCAGTACCGCCGGGCGTTGCGTCAATACCTGCCGGCCGAGGTGCGCACCTTGGGCTTTTACCTGGCTCCCCAGCGGCGCAGTTTCTTCTTCGTGCCTGAGGACCCGGACGATCCCACCTTGTTCCACGAGCTGACTCACCAGTTCTGTAACGAAACGCGGCCGGTAAGCCGCCAGGTGGGCCAGCGGGCCAACTTCTGGATCGTCGAGGGCGTGGCCTGTTACATGGAGTCGTTACGACTGCACGACACCTACGCCCTGGTCGGCGGAGTGGATGCGGATCGGTTGCAGGACGCGCGGCATTATTTGGTCCATGACCGCTTCTACCTGCCGCTGGAGCAGCTTTGCGGACTAGGGATGCAGCAACTCCAACACCACCGGCAGATTACGAAACTCTATGCCCAGTCGGCCGCCTGGACCCATCTGCTGATGCACGCCCAGCAGGGCCGCTTCCGGCCGGTGCTGATGCAGTACCTGGGACAAGTCTTCCGCGGCCGCGACGATGCCGGCACGCTTCGCCGCCTGCTGGGCCGCTCCTGGCAGGAGCTGGACGCCCAGTACCGGCAGTTCATGCAACTGGAAGACGCTGACCTGGCCGCGTTGGCCAAACCGGAACAGGTGGAATACCTCATCCTCTGCGGCACCCGAATCACCGACGCCGGCCTGGCCCGGCTGCCTTCGATGCCCCGCCTGGCCTGGCTCGACCTGTCCGGCACGGCCGTTACCGACCGGGGATTGCAGCACCTGCGGCGCTGGCCGGAGCTACGCCGACTGGACCTGAGCCACACGCAAGTTACCGACCAGGGGCTGGAACACGTGGCCCGACTGCCCAAGCTGGAAAAGCTGCAACTGAAAGGCACGCGCGTTTCCGCCCGAGGAGTTGCCCGGCTGCGCGCCCAGCGCCCCCGGCTCGAAATTACCGGTATTGCCGCTCCGGTACAGAAATAAGCGTGAGGAACCGGCTTGTGGCTTGCGCCGTGCGGCTTGCGCCTGGAGCTGCCGCTCCAGAGGGCGTGGGGGCTTGGAGGCGTGGGGGGATGGGGGGAGTGCTTCCGCTCCGGGCAAGAATCGGCTTGCGGCTTGCGCCATGCGCCTTGCGCGGGGAGCTTCCGCTCCGGGCAGGAATTAGCG
>WFOE01000299.1 GCA_015488215.1 Planctomycetales bacterium | reverse complement strand
CTTCTACACGATCAACAACGCCTATCTGCTCTTTGCTGAAAAGGAGCTTGGTTCGCTGGAAGTGGGCAAACGGGCCGATCTCATCGTGATTGATCGCGACCTGCTCCGCTGCCCCGTGGAGGAAATCCCTCGCACCCGGGTGCTGCTGACGATGATCGACGGAAAGGTGGTCCATCACCGCGGGGAGTTTGCTTTGCCCCAGGAGGAACGCCACTAGCCGAAAAAACGCCACAGGGCCACCGTCACCGCGTCGGCCAGCGAGGAGCCGTAGCGGTCCGTTCGGCCCTGGTCGCTATCCGTCTCCTCGAGCTGATCTTTCTGGGGCACGGCCAGCAGCGGCTGAGGAGTGCCGCCGGAGCGAATCCACTGCAACACCTTGTGCAGCTCTTCGAAATCGAACCACACGCCGTGCTGACCGCACACGTCCACAATCACGCCGCTGCGGCGGCCGTATTGCTTGCGGGGCATGATCCCCTGGCAGACGATGCACTTGCGGTACCGGGGGCCCGGCTGGGGGGCGGTCAGGTCGCCCACCGGCTTGGCCGTTCCGGCCGCTTCGGCCGGAGCCTGTTTGGCCGCCTGTTTCACCAGGTGGTCCAACGCTTCGTGCGAAAGCCACAACCCTGCGCAGCGCGGACATTCCAGCGCCGAAACCTTCTGCTGGCCGAAGCGTCGCGAACGCAATTGCGCTTCCGGACCGCAGACCGGGCAGCCGTACTCGCTCGGCTCGCCCAGGGTTTCTTCCACCAGCAGCCGCTCCCCGCAGGCGTGGCAGAACTGTGCCGAACCGGACACGCAAGCCAGGCAATGGGGGCAGACGGCATCCAGCCGCTGCTCGTGCACGGTAAACGCCGCCCCGCAGTAGCTGCATCGGGCCTCCTGCTGCTGCCGCGGCCCCCCGCAGGATGAACACCGCACCACGGCCGCCTGGTGGCCTTGCGGAACCTGGACCGGAACCACCTGCCCACATCGGCAGCGGAACCGCGTGCCCGGGGCCATGCCCGTGGCGTCGTAGGTCCGGTGGCATTCAGGGCAAGCGACCAGCAGCTTCATAGCAACAAAACCTGGCCGAAGGGGAACATCGAAAAACCGTCTCTCGGCGACGGAAAATTACCCGAAATCGCCCTTTTGCCATTGTGGACCATCAGGACAAACACGGCCAAGCGTTTTTGGGACCGTCTGCCGCTTTTCGAAGGCGTTCCACGAGTTCCATTGGCACCAAAGCAGCCTGTTGGGAAGCAAGAAGTGGGCGTGTTCTCCTGCTTTCGCCTCGGGACAGATAATCCCCTCTGCACGTCACTGGCTTGCCCTCTTTCCTGCCTGGGGAGAGAGCCCGAACCGTGCTCACGCGTTATTTTTGGAAGCAGCAGGAGCAAGCTGATCGGAAATGGTGGGCGGCTCTTCCGGCGGCAGCACCTCCAGTACGCGAATCGCTTTGTGCCCTTTGAATACTCCCGGGGCGACCAGGAACTTGGGCACACCCTGCACCAAGGCCACCAACGGCTGGTGGATGTCGTGGGAAGTGGTAATCACGTCCCCCACGCGCAGCTCCAGCAAATCCTGGGCGCGGATGGTGGTCTGAGCCAATTCCACCACCAGTTCCACGTTGGCTTCTTCCAGGTTGTGGCTGACGACGCGGGCCGTTTCTTCGTTGGGTTCCAGCTTGCGGTAGCCGGTCCAACTGTTGGCCAGCAGCCGCCCGGCGATGCGTTCGATCGAGTTGTACGGAATGCACAGGTTGACCATTCCCCGCACGTCGCCCAGAGCCAGCTCGAAGCTGACCAGCACGATTACTTCGTTGGGCGGCACGATCTGGACCAGGTGCGGGTTGCTTTCCACACGCACCACTTCCAGCTTCAGTTGCAGGACGTTTTCCCAGGCCTTGGAAAGCTCTTCCAGGAAAATCTCGGTAATCTTGCCCACCAGCCGCAGCTCGATGTCGGTCAGGGGGCGGCGGACCGGGGGGCTCGGCTCGCGGCCTCCGCCCAGCAGGCGGTCGATGATTGGGTAGATAATCGAAGGGCTCAGGTCCAGAATCAGGTTCCCTTCCAGCGGCTCGGCCTGTAATACGTTGAAACAGGTGGGGTTTTCCAGACTGAAGACGAACTCGCTGTAAGTGAGCTGGTCCACGCTGGTCAGCTTCACTTCCAGGATGCTGCGCAGCAGGGCCGACAGGGCGGCGCCGAAGTTGCGGGCAAACCCTTCGTGGATGGTCTGCAAGGCCCGCATCTGCTCCTTGCCCACCCGCTCCGGCCGCTTGAAATCGTAAGTGGTCACTTTTTCGCGCGGCCGGCGGCGCGTGGCAGCGGGCTTCTGGCTCTCCAGCGAGCTGAGCAGATTTTCCACTTCGGCCTGACTAAGAATCTCTCCGGACATCCTTGTCCATCCTCGCTGTGTGAAAGCGGCGGGCTACGAGCGCGTCTGTCCGTCGCCGTAAACGACCCACTTGTACGTGGTCAGCTCCTTCAGACCGCAGGGCCCGCGAGCGTGGAACTTGTCGGTACTGATACCGATTTCGGCTCCCAGGCCGAACTCCCCTCCGTCGTTGAACCGCGTGCTGGCGTTGACCATCACCGCCGCACTGTCCACCCCGGCCACAAACCGCCGGGCGTGGTCCAGTCGCTGGGTGACAATCGCGTCCGTATGGTGCGAGCCGTAGCGGTTGATGTGTTCCACGGCCTCCTGAAGCGAATCGACCACCTTGGCCGAAAGGATCAGGTCCAGGTACTCCGCCCGGTAGTCTTCCTCGGTGGCTGGCTTGGCCCCGGGCACCAGTTGCCGCGTGGCCTCGTCGCCTCGGATTTCCACCTGGTGCCTGGCCAGCTCCGGTGCGGCCTGGGTCCAGAACGGCTGGGCCACGGCCCGATGAACCAGCAACGATTCCAAGGCGTTGCACACCCCCGGGCGCTGGCACTTGGCATTGACCACGATTCGCACGGCCATGTCCAGGTCGGCGTGTTCGTCCACGTACACGTGGCAGTTGCCGGCGTAGTGCTTCAGCACCGGCATGGTGGCTTCGGCCACCACGCGGCGGATTAACCCTTCGCCGCCCCGGGGAATGGCCAAGGAGATGTACTCGTCCAACTTCAAAAAGTGTCCCACGGCTTCCCGATCCTGCGTGGCCACCAGTTGGAAGCTGTGCTCAGGCAGGCCGACCTCGCGGGCCGCTTCGGTCATCAGCTCGACGATGGCCCGGCTGGAATGGGCCGCTTCTTTCCCCCCGCGCAGGATGACCGCGTTGCCGCTCTTGACGCACAACGCGGCCGCGTCGGCCGTGACGTTGGGGCGCGATTCGTACACGAAAAACACCACGCCCAGTGGCACGCGAACCCGGGCCACCTCCAGCCCGTTGGGACGCACGCGCGATTCGATCACCTCACCCACCGGGTCGGGCAGCAAGGCCACTTCTTCCAGACCGCGGGCGATTCCTTCAATCCGTTCCGGGGTGAGCCGTAGCCGGTCGGTCTGGGCCGGGGTGAGCCCGAACCCCGGAGCCGCTTCCAGGTCGCGAGCGTTGGCCTCCAGCAACTGCTGGCACTGCTGGCGCAAGCACTGGGCGCTGCGGCGCAGCCAGGCTTGCTTCACCTGGTCGGTAACATGGGCCAGGCGAGCAGCGGCCGCGTGGGCCTGCTGGGCCACCTGGCGGCAGTAGCTTTGCAGATCGGTTACAGAACTGGTTGCCATGGGGAGCGTCTCAACCGGCATTGCGCGCAGGCGTAACGGGCAAAGGCCCCTTTCGCCTCAGGGGGCTGAAGAAGGTTCGGCACCGAGCAAAATTGCCTGATTCGGGCCACTTGCGGCAGTATGCGGCAATCCCCCACGGAGGTCAACGGCGATGGACAAGCCCGGGCCGCCGAGGGACCTCCCTCTCGGGAGGAAAGCGGGCCGGGAAACATTTGCATTCGGTGGCCGAAAACGGTCTAATAGGATGTAAAGGTCCCTCTTTGGCAAGGGGCCTTTGTTCGTGCCCGCTTGGGCCACCCGCCTGATTTGCCCTCCTGCCAGAGTGTTCCTGCCTGCCCGTTGTGCTGGAAGGCCGCAACGATGAAGACCCTTGGCCGCAAGCTGTTTGCCGTGGTGCTGGTTCCGGGGCTGCTGGGGGCTACAGCCGTCCTTGCTGGAGAGCCACAATCGGAAAAAGTGGATTTCGACACGCAAGTGCGCCCCCTGCTGGCCGGGCGGTGTTTCAAGTGCCACGGACCGGACGAAGACCACCAGGAAGGGGGCCTGGGGCTGCACAGCTTCGAGGCGGCCACGCGCGAGCTGGACAGCGGAGAACGGGCCATCGTCCCTGGCAAGCCCGAACAAAGCGCGCTGATTGCCCGGGTGACCAGCACCGAGGACTTTGAGCGGATGCCCCCGCCCGGGGCCGGCGAGCCCCTAAAGCCCCAGGAAGTAGAGCTGCTGCGCCGCTGGATTGCCCAGGGGGCTCACTACCAGAAGCACTGGGCTTACGTACCGCCTCGCCGCGCGGAACTGCCGCCGGTAAAACACCGCCGTTGGGCCCGGAACCCCATCGATTACTTCATTCTGGCCCGACTGGAAGCCGCGGGGCTTGAGCCTTCGCCTCCGGCGTCGCGTTACGAGCTGATTCGCCGGCTGAGCCTGGACCTGCGCGGGCTGCCCCCTTCGCTGCAAGAGGCCGAAGCGTTCGCCCACGACCCCGACCCGGCCGCCTATGAAAAACTGGTGGACCGCTACCTGGCCGATCCGGCCTACGGGGAGCGTTGGGCCCGGGTGTGGCTCGACCTGGCCCGCTATGCCGACAGCAAAGGCTACGGTTCCGATCCGCTACGGGAAATCTGGGCTTACCGCGATTGGGTCATCCGGGCGCTGAACGCCAACATGCCCTACGACCAGTTCACCATCGAGCAACTGGCCGGCGACTTGCTCCCCCGGCCCACGCTCCAGCAGCGGATTGCCACGGCGTTTCATCGCAACACGATGACCAACACCGAAGGCGGCACCGACGACGAGGAGTTCCGCGTGGCGGCCGTGATGGACCGGGTGGAAACCACCTGGCAGGTGTGGATGGGCCTGACCATGCAGTGCGCCAAGTGCCACAACCACAAGTACGACCCAATCAAGCAGCGGGAATACTACCAGTTCTTCGCCTTCTTCAACCAAACGGCCGACAACGACCAGCCGGACGAACGGCCCACGCTGGAAGTGCCCTGGCCCGAAGCCCAGCGTCGCATCGAGCAACACAACCGCAAGATTGCCCAAGCCGAAAAGCAACTGGCCCAGGAGCGCAAGCAACTCCGGCAGCTTCGTGCCCAGGCGGTCCAGGCCGCCCGAGAGCTGCTGCCGTTGGTGGCTCCGGGGGGCCCCGGTTCCGATCCGACCCGGGCCGAAGCCCGCAAGCACTACCAGGCCGTAGCGGCCGAGCTGGAAAAGGCCCAGGCCCGGGTAAAGCAACTGGAAAAACAGCTTGCCTCGCTCAAGAAGAACCGGCCCAAGCTGCCCACCGTGCCGGTGATGCAAGAACTGCCGCCAGAAAAGCGGCGCAAGACGTTCGTGCTGGACAAGGGGAACTTCCTCGTGCCCAAGGAGGAAGTCCAGCCGGGCGTGCCCAAGGCGTTCCACCCCTGGCCCAAGGGGGCGCCGAAGAACCGCCTGGGCGTGGCGCTGTGGCTGGTGGATCGCCGCAACCCGCTCACGGCCCGGGTGCAGGTGAACCGGATTTGGGCCGAGTTGTTCGGCCGCGGGATTGTGGAAACCCAGGAAGACTTCGGCGTGCAGGGGATGCGGCCCACCCATCCCAAGCTGCTGGACTGGCTGGCCGTGTGGTACATGGACAACGGCTGGGACACCAAGCGGCTGATTCGCCTGATTGTCACTTCGGCCACGTACCGGCAGAGTTCTCGGGTGCGGCCGGAACACCTGCAACGCGACCCGCGCAATCTGCTGCTGGCCCGTGGGCCCCGCTTCCGCCTGGAAGGAGAGATGATTCGCGACCAGGCGTTGTTCGTCTCCGGGCTGCTGAGCCGGAAGATGTTCGGTCCTTCGGTCTATCCGCCGCAGCCGCCCGGGCTGTGGCGTGCGGCGTTCAACGGCCGGGACCGCAAGTGGCCCACCAGCACGGGGGCGGACCGCTACCGCCGGGCCATCTACACCTTCTGGCGTCGGACGGTGCCCTATCCGGCCATGGCCACGTTTGACGCTCCCAGCCGCGAAGTCTGCACGGTGCGCCGCGTGCGGACCAACATCCCTCTGCAAGCCTTTGTGACGCTCAACGACGAGGCGTTTGTCGAGATGGCCCAGGCCCTGGGGCGGCGCATCCTGCGCGAAGGCGGCTCGTCCCTGGAAGACAAGGCCCGCTACGGGTTGCGGCTCTGCCTGATTCGTCCTCCCACGCAAGCCGAGGTGGCCGAAATCGTCCGCCTGTACCGCGACGCGGTGGCCGAACTGAAACAAACGCCCGAAGCGGCCCGGCAACTGGCCACCGAGCCGCTGGGTCCCCTGCCGCAAGGGACCGATCCGGTGGAAGCGGCCGCCTGGACCACCGTGGCCAACGTGCTGCTGAACCTGGACGGGGTGCTCTCGAAGAACTAAGCCGGGGGGCGGTGCTTTCGCACCGGTGGCTTGGAGGCGTGGGGGATGGGGGGAGCTTCCGCTACGATGCGAAAATAAGCGCCAATGCTTGCAATCGGCGAGCCGCCAGCTTTAGCTGGCGGAGAAAAGACAACAACAAGTGCTTCACCGGACCTCCCCGGACTGAAGTCCGGGGCTCGCCAAACTAGAGGCGGCTTGCGACTTGCGGCCTGCGCCTTGCGCGAGGTGCTTCCGCACCGAGACGCAGGAACAAGCGCCGATTCTCACCAAAATACACGACGAACCCCGGAACACCGCCGGCATACTTGCCGCGACGCGTGGTGAGCAATCGCCGCGAGTTCCTGGCGGCCCAAGACCCAAGACGCAAGACCCAGGACCGTTCGTCCGGGGTTGGCCGAAGCGCTAAGTAGAATCCGCTCCGGGTGGGCTCAAAGGGTATTGGCTGGGTGTCTAGCTGATAATCCCTTTGACCACCGAGCCGGAAACGCCCGTCAGGCGGAAGTCCCGGCCGGAGAAGCGGAACGTCAGCCGCTTGTGATCCAGCCCCAGCAGGTGCAGGATCGTGGCGTGCAGGTCGTGGATGTGGACCTTGTCCTCCACGGCTTCCACGCCGTGCGGGTCGGTCTTGCCGTAGTGCTGACCGCCGCGCACACCTCCGCCGCACATCCAGGCGGTGAACCCCTTAGCGTTGTGGTCGCGGCCGTCGCTGTTCTGCACGTGCGGCGTGCGGCCAAACTCGCCGCACCAGACGATGAGCGTCTCTTCAAACAGCCCACGGGCCTTCAGGTCGGCAATCAAGGCGGCGATCGGCTGGTCGATCTGCTGGCAGTTGAGCCCTAGCCGCTGCCGCAGCGACCGGTGCTGGTCCCAAGTGCCGTGGTTGAGCATCACGAACCGCACGCCGTTTTCCACCAGACGCCGGGCCAGCAAGCACTGGCGACCGAACGCGTCCGTAGGCTTGCCCGGTTCCACGCCGTAGAGTTCCAGCATGTGGGCCGGTTCGCTGTTCAGATCGACCAGTTCCGGCACGGTCGTCTGCATGCGGAAAGCCAGCTCGTAGGACTGAATGACGCCTTCCAGTTCCGGATGCGTCTGGTCCTGTTGCAGCCGGCGGCGGTTCATCCACTGGATCAGTTCCAGTTGCTTGTGCTGGCTGTCGGCGTCCAGATAGTTGTTCTTCAGGTTGGGGATGGGCGACGGGACGTTCATCGGTCGGCCTCGACGCCGCCGCGACCTCACCTGCCGCAGTTGCACTGGGGTGCCTTGGTACGGGGCCGGCAGAAAACCGCTGCCGTAGGTGAGCGTGTCGCCCACCCGGGGATTGAGCACCACGAACCCGGGCAGGTTCTGGTTTTCGGTGCCCAGGCCGTAGTTGATCCAGGCTCCCATACTGGGCCGCACGAAGCGGAACTCCCCGGTTTGCAGCAGCACCGTGGCTGCGCGGTGGTTGGGTACGTCCGTGTGCATGCTGTTGATGATGCACAGGTCGTCGGCGTGCTGGGCCAGATGGGGGAACAGGTCCGAAATCCACACGCCGCTTTGCCCCCGGCGACGGAACTTCCACGGCGAGGGCATCCACACCCGGCGGCCCCGCGAATCGGCCGGTTTGTCGGCGTCCTGGGCCAGTTGCGGCTTGTAGTCGAACGTGTCCACGTGCGACGGACCGCCCTGCATGTACATGAAGATGACGTGCTTCACTTTCGGCGGAAAGTGCGGCGCCTTGGGCGCGAGCGGCCCGGCCGCCGGCTGGCTCTCCCGGGCGGCCGCTTCGTGGCACAACGCAGCCAGGGCCAGGTAGCCGAATCCGCAGGAAGTGGTTTGCAGCCACTGACGACGACTCAGAATCGGTTGCTCGGTCATGGGAAGGTCCTCTGCTTGGGAGGGTTGTTGGTTCACCAGGGGCTAGCCGCCGGAACTGACCGGTCCCGCGCTGGGGCAAGGAACCTTACGGCTTGCGGCGCAGGCGACCGAAGGTTCCGGCA
The DNA here is from genome assembly GCA_015488215.1 of Planctomycetales bacterium. Lineage (GTDB taxonomy): Bacteria > Planctomycetota > Planctomycetia > Pirellulales > S012-138 > S012-138. The sequence goes on along the minus strand of WFOE01000299.1, from coordinate 4,491 downwards.
GGCTCTCACAAGCGAATCAGTACAGGTAACGGAACTCCGCCGAGGCAAACAACGCCTGGCAAAAGTCGGCCCAAATGCGGTCCGACTCGCCGTCGGCCACGAACTGCAACGCGCGCTGCAGCTCGTCGGCTTCCGGTTCGCGGGCCAGGGCCAGCAGGTAGGCCCGGCGGATTCTGGCCTCGGGCTGCGTGCCTGGCAGCTCTTCTTCCAGCCGGCGGGCGAACGCTTCGGCAATCCGCCGCACCTCGGGGCTGTTCATCAGGAACAAGGCTTGCAGCGGCACGGTGGTTACGTCGCGCTGGCCGACGATGTAGCTGGGATCAGCCGCGTCGAACACCTTGAGCACTTCCGGCAAGTTGTTCCGTATGCGCGGCAGGTACAGGCTGCGCACGTTGGTTCCTTCGCCCTTGAGTTCCTTGGGCAGATTGTTCCGCAGCCGAACCACGCCCATTCGCATCACGGGCGAACCTTCGGCCGGGGGATCGTGCTGGAGGATGCCGGCCGCTTCCAGCATCGCGTCGCGGATTGCCTCGGCGTCCAGCCGCCGGGGCTGCATCCGCCAGCGAAGCACGTTGTCGCCGTCCACCTCGTAGGCGTGCGGGTCGAACCGGCTGGAAAGCCGATAGGTGTGCGAAAGCACCAGCCGCCGGATCAGCCGCTTGAGCGACCATCCCTGGTCCATGAACTCCACGGCCAGCGTGTCGAGCAGTTCCGGGTGGCTGGGCTTCTGGCCCATTGAGCCGAAGTTGTCCACCGTCGGCACCAGTCCGCGACCGAACAGCTTGGCCCAGACCCGGTTGACAATCACCCGGGCGGTAAGCGGGTTCTGGCGGCTGGCAATCCAGCGGGCCAACTGCAACCGGCCGCTTTGTCCCTGGGGGATTTTTACCTCTGACGCGCCCAGCACGGAGAGGAATCCCCGCGGAACCAGCTCGCCGCGCTGGCGGATGTCGCCGCGGAGCAGCACGTGGATGTCCCGCGGATTGTCCCGATCGGCCACACCCATGGCCATCATCGGCATCGGCGGCGGGTTGAGTTCCAGTTGGTTCAACTGGCGGCGCAGTTGCCGGAGCCGCTCGTCCAATTGCTTGAGCCGCTTGGGGTTGGCTCGTCGGGCGGCCAGGCGCTGCCGGGTGACCTTGGTGATTTCGTCGTTGAGCTGCTGCCGTTTACGGCGGTATTCCTTGTAGGCTTTCAGTTTCTCATCCGCGCCGGGAGACACGTAAGCGAACCGGCCCGTGGGCTGGTTCCGCCGCAGGCGGCCTACGCCGTCCAGCACCTCGGTGCTGCGGAAGATGCCGGCGATGGCGTAATAGTCCTGGGTGGGAATGGGGTCGAACTTGTGATCGTGGCAGCGGGCACAATGGACCGTGGTGCCCATGAACACGGTGAAGGTGGCTTCGATCTGGTCGTCCACAATGTCCATCAGCCGTTGTTCTTCGGGACCGACGGCCGTCTTAGGCCCCAGGGCCAGAAAGCCGGTGGCCACGATCAACCGTTCCCGTTCCTTCTCGTTCTTGGCCGGGAGCAAGTCGCCGGCAATTTGCTCGACGATGAAGCGATTGAACGGCTTGTCCTGATGGAACGCCTCGACCACATAGTTGCGGTATCGCCACGCGAACGGATAGGTTACGTTCACATCCTTGCCGGTCGATTCCCCAAACCGCACCACGTCCAGCCAGTGCTGCGCCCAACGCTGGGCAAACTCCTGCGAGGCCAGCAGGCGATCCACGTACTGGGTGTAGTTTTCTAGGGTGGGGTTGGCCACGAAGGCTTGGACGTCCTCGGGCCGGGGCGGCAGTCCCGTCAGATCGAAGCTCACGCGGCGAATCAGCGTGGCCGGGTCAGCGTCCTCCACCGGCTCCAGCCCGGCCGCTTCCAGCCGGGCCAGAATGAACCGATCCACCGAATCGGTCGGCCAGGAGGTGTTCCGGACCGAAGGGGCCGGGTATTTACGGGGCGGCTGGTAGGCCCAGAAATCCCGCCCCTGGCTTACGTCCATCTTCTTGCGCACCAGTTTACCGGTGCGGGGGTCGGGAGCTCCCATGCGGATCCATCGCTCGAAATCACGAATCACCGCATCGGGCAGCTTTCCCTCGGGCGGCATTTCCAAGCTTTCGTATTTCAGTGCCTCTAGCAGCAGGCTTTCCTCCGGTTTGCCGGGCACGATGGCCGGACCGGACTGGCCGCCTTCCAGCAGCCCTTGCCGCGTGTCCACATAGAGTTCCCCTTCGACCTCTTTGGCCTTGGCCGAATGACACTGGTAGCAGTGCTTGACCAGCACGGGCCGAATCCGCTGCTCGAAAAAGGCCACCTGCCGGGGATTGAGCTTGGCGGCTTGCCCCGCTTTGCGCTGAGCCTGGTTCCGATTGGCCGACTTTTTCTTGTTCGGTTGCCGCCGGTTCTTGTTCTTGGCGGCACGAGCCTGAGCCGGGCGCGGGGACGGACGGCGTTTCCGCCCAGCTCGGGGCTTTTGCCTTCCCGGGCGCTGCTTGCCCCGGAGGGTTTTCGTCGGCTGGGGACGTTTTACTCGGCTGGGATTCTTCTTGGCCCGCGGGGCCGCCTCGCCCAGCCCGACCAGCAGGGCAAACGCCAACGCAACAACTAACCCTTTTATCGACAAGGACTTAAGGTTCATCGGCACTTCCTCGGCCAGAGACGCGGCGGGTGGCAGTCTGTTCCGGTGTCGTTTGTTCTGATGCGCCGCCCCGGGGGTTTATTGGCCTGTTCCCTCAAAAAGGGGGCAGCTTTCCTTTCTCTCCGGCCGGAGGGGTTCCAGAGCGGAGAACCAGACGGGCAGGATGAGGCCAGAAGGTGTGGCTCGACGTCATTCCCCCTGGCCGTAGTCGAACTCCAGCGGCAGCCGGCGTTCTTCTTCCCCCCGGGGGTTCAGCTCCTTGTAGAGCAAGCTGGGCTGGATGTCCTGGTTGTTCTGGTACTTGTTGCTTGAGTATTCCCAGTAATCGCCTTGGATTTCGTGGTAGAAAATCTGGCAGATGGGCACGCCCGGGTAGATTTTCACCGGCTGCACGGCGAACATCTCGAGGGTCCAGTAGCCACAAAAGCCCACGTCCCCGAAGCCGGCCGTTACGTGCACAAACAGCCCCAGCCGCCCGATGGAGCTTCGGCCTTCAATCATGGGCACAAAGCCGTGGGTTTCGGTCCGTTCGGCCGTGCGGCCCAAGTAAAGCTGGTTGGGATTGAGCACCAGCCCCTCGGGACCGATTTTAATCCGCCGCACGCGGTTGGGCCGCCGCATGTCCAGCACCACTTCTTCGTAGGTGAGCAGCTCGTCGTGCAGCGTGAGATTGTAGCTGTTGGGATTGAGCCGCTTGGGATCGAACGGCTCGATGATAATCCGCTTGCCCAACTCCTCCAGAATCCGCTTGCCGGAGAGGATCATCGCTGGGTTCCTTGCGTTGCACGGGTGCGAGCCGCGATTGCGTTACTTTTTCCGAGCCGAGGTGCGTTTGCCGGATCGCGTGGCGCTTTTGCCGCTCTTGGCCGCCGCCGTTTTCCTGCCGGCTTGGGACTTCTGGCCCGCTTTGCTCCGGCCGCCTGGGGGTTTTCCGTCGGCCAGGGGTTCGGCCACGCCGATTCGCGGACACCAGCGCAGCAGCACGCACTGGTCGCACTTGGGCTTGCGGGCGGAACAGACGCGGCGGCCGTGGTGAATCAGCCGGTGGGCAAAATCGATCCACTCGCTCCGGGGCAGTAGCTCCATCAGGTCCTGTTCGATGCGGTCCGGCTGCTTCGCCTCCGTGAGCCCCAACCGGCGGACGATCCGGCTCACGTGGGTATCCACCACCACGCCCGAGGCGATCCCGTAAGCTGTCCCCAGCACCACGTTGGCCGTCTTGCGGCCCACGCCGGGCAACTGGACCAGGGCGTCGATATCCCGGGGCACCTGGCCCCCGTACTTTTCGTCCAGCACCCGGCAACACTCCTGGATGGCCTTGGCTTTGTTGCGGAAAAAGCCGGTGGACTGGATGTCCCGTTCCAGTTCGCTTCGCGGGGCCTGGGCGTAATGGCGGGCGGTCGGATATTTGCGGAACAGCTCTGGCGTTACCTTGTTGACCCGTTCGTCGGTACACTGGGCCGAAAGAATCGTGGCTACCAGCAACTCCAGCGGGTTGGAAAACCGTAGCGCACAGGTGGCATCCGGGTACTCGCTGGCCAGAGCCCGAGCAATACTCCGCGCGCGACGCCGTCGGTGGGCCAGCGTTTCCTGGGCGACTTGCTCGGCGGTGATTGACATGTAGGGTCCTTTGCCAGCGGCGAGGAATCCCCTCCGCCTGCGACCGGAGAGGAGAGGGTGGAAAAATTGTCCGGAGCCGCCGCGGCCCTGTCAATAATCCGCTCGAACTGCCTCCCCCGGCGGGATGTTCACCTCGCGACCCCAGCGCCTCCGGGGGCTTACGCTCCCGGCTGGCTGTTCTCCGCCGACTAAAGCTGGGTACCCGTTTAGCGTCTTCTAGGGCTTTCCGGGGG
>WFOE01000298.1 GCA_015488215.1 Planctomycetales bacterium | reverse complement strand
TGGTGCGCACCAAGCTGCGCCGCACCGGACTGGTGCCCGGTCCCGTGGAAGGCGGAGGCCGCCCGGCCGGATACTTCACTTCGGCCACGGGAATCACCATCTACCGCGGTGACGCCTGGGACTCGACCTACCGCGGCCAGGCGTTCGTGGGCGATGTGGGCTCCAACATCGTGCATCGCAAGGTGCTTCAGCCGCAGGGGGTGGGCTTTCGGGCCTACCGGGTGGACAAGCAGCGCGAGTTTCTGGCTTCGACCGACATCTGGTTCCGGCCCGTCCAGTTCGCCAACGCTCCGGACGGCTGCCTCTGGGTGCTGGATATGTACCGCGAGGTAATCGAACACCCCCTGTCGCTGCCGCCGATGATAAAAAAACACCTGGACCTGACCGCCGGACGGGACCGGGGCCGCATCTGGCGGATTGCCCCGGTGGGGTATCGCCCCCGGCCGGTGCCTGATTTTTCCCGACTGCCGCTGCCGCAGGTGGTGGCCTTGCTGGCCCATCCCAACGCCTGGCATCGCACCCAGGCGGCCATTCGCATCTACCGCCGGCAACCCAAGGAAGCCGTACCCTTGCTGGAAAAGCTGCTGGCCGAAAGCGACTCGCCGCTGGGGAGACTGCACGCCCTGTACGCTCTGGAGGGGCTCAAGGCGCTTCGGGCCGAACACTTGCGCCGCGGCCTGGAAGACCCGCACCCGGGCGTGCGTGAACACGCGGTACGACTGGCCGAAAAGCTGCTGCCTCGGGACGAATCGCTCCTGCGCCGCGTATCTGCCCTGGCCGACGATCCCCACGTGCGCGTGCGTTACCAGGTGGCGTTTTCGCTGGGCTATGCGCCCCGGCCGCAACGCTGGGCTCCCCTGGCCCGGCTGGTGCAAAGCGACGGACAGGACCGCTACTTCCAGGTGGCCATCTTGAGCTCCGTGGAACGCTTTCCCGGGGAGTTCCTGGCTCATCTGGCCCAAACGTACCCTCAAACCCTTTTCACGCATCCCAAGCTGCGGGCGGTGGCCGTGGAGCTGACTCGGGAAGTGGGCCGAAGCGGCGACGCGGCGCAGCTTCGTGTGGTGCTCGATGCCGTGCTTGCCCTGGAAAAGCAGCCGCTACTGCAAGGGCAAGTGCTGGTGCAGTTGGCCCGGGGCCTGGGGCTTCAGGGCTCGCGGCTGGCCGACCGGCTGGCAAAGGCCCATCCCCAAGGCGGCAAGCTGCTCCAGCGATTGATTGGCCAGGCGTTGGACCGGGCAAGCGACGAGCAAAGCCCGGCGGCGCAACGGGCCCGCTGGATCAGCCTGTTGCAGCTTTCCGGCTACGAGCAGGTGGGAAACGCCGTGGCCGGATGGCTCGATCCCCGCGAACCGCAGGCCGTGCAGCGGGCGGCCCTGGAGGTACTCGGCTCGTTCAACCACGCGGAAGTGCCGCGGCAGATTCTCAGCCGGTGGAAAACGCTCTCGCCGGCCTTGCGCAAGCGGGCCGTGGAGTTGTTCTTCGCCCGCTCCGCCTGGCTGCAAACGCTGCTGGAACGGGGCGTGGCCCAGGGAACGGTCCGCCCCGGCGAGCTGACCGTGGCCCAATGGCAACTGCTGTTGCGGCACCCGCAGGCGGCGGTGCGGAAAGCGGCCCAAAAGCTCTATAGCAAAGCCCAGGGCACCCGAGCCCAGGTGGTGGCCAAGTATCGCCAGGCGTTGCAGCTCAAAGGGGACGCCCAGCGGGGCCGCGAGCTTTTCCGCAAGCACTGCTCGGCCTGCCATCGCCTGGAGGGCCACGGGCACGAACTGGGGCCGAACCTGGCGGCCATGAAGAACCGCGGGCCGGAAGCCATCCTGGTCAACGTGCTGGACCCCAACCGGGAAGTCAATCCGGAGTTCGTCAACTACCTGGTTGTCACCGACGACGGGCGGACCCACACCGGCATGATCCGCGGCGAGTCGGCCACCGGGATTACCCTGGTGCGGGAAGAGGGCAAGCAGGTCACGCTGCTTCGCAGCCGCATCGAGGTGATGCAGAGCACCGGTATGTCGCTCATGCCCGAGGGGCTGGAAAAACAGCTTTCCGTAAAGGACATGGCCGATCTGCTGGCCTACTTGATGCAGGCGAAGTAGGGG
>WFOE01000297.1 GCA_015488215.1 Planctomycetales bacterium | reverse complement strand
GTCCGGGTCCAGCAGCCGCTGGATGCGTTCCCGGGCGGTCAATCGCCCTTTTTCGTGCTGGCGCTGTACGGCCCGAGGGCCTCCGCCGGCCCGGATTTGTTCGGCCTGCTGTTCCAGTTGGTTCAAGAGCTGCGGCCAGTTATCTGCCTGAAATCCCATGTTCGGCTCCTGCCCGGTTCGGTGGAGGAAGCTCGCTTGCGGCCCATCTTAGCAGCCCCGGTATGCCAACGCAGCCGCGCGCAGAAAGAGCCGGGAGCACCACCCGGCACTTCCCGGCTCTTGGCCTTTGCAATGCGCGGCAACTTGCTAAGCGGCCTGACGGAGCAGTTCCGGCTGGGCCACCTGTTTTTGCTTGGCGATGGCTTCCACAAAGTCTTCGAAGATGCGGCGATCCAGAGCCGAAGCGGACAGGGCTTCCGGATGGAACTGGGTACCGTAGGCCACCCAGTCCGGCAGGATGCTCTCGTAGGCTTCAATCACGCCGTCCGGCGCCGTGGCCGAAACGCGGAAGCACGGAGCCAGCTCGTCCACGGCCATGTGGTGGAAGCTGTTGACCCGAACTTCCCCTTCGCCGTAGATGCGGTACATCAACGTCCCCGGCACCACTTCCAGTCCGTGGCGGTGTTCCGGGTCGGACGGATCGAAGTGCGGAATCGCCTTGGGCAGGTCTTCCGGAATGTGGAAGAACAGATTGCCCCCCATGGTCACGTTGAGCAACTGCATCCCGGCTCCGATGGCCAGCACCGGCATTTTGCGTTGGGCCACCGCCCGGGCCAGCAGGCGGTCAAAGCATTCCCGCCGCGGCGATTGCAACCGCATGGAAGGATGGACCATGAACCCGTCGTGCCGCGGGTCCAGGTCGGCTCCGCCCACCAGCACCACTCCGTCCAGCAAATCCAGTACGGCGTCCACGTCCTCGGGCGTAACCAGCGGGGGCAGGGCCACCGGGATGGCTCCAGAGGTAATCAACAAATCGTAGTAACCCGAGGCCACATAGCTGAACGGCGGCTGGGTTTCGCGGCCGTCCCGATAGTCCATGTTCAAACCGATGACCAGTTTCCGAGCCATGGCAACCTCCTGGACACATCCTGTGTCGGATCGAAGAAACGTTCCCCGTGCGGTCGGACCCGCACTCCGGCGAAGAGCGTTTCTCGCAAGGGGCCACCGCGACCTTCCGAACCTTGAGCCACCAGCGGAGCAATCCGGGAGGAAGGAAAGCTACCAGGGCGGGAAACCTGCGCCGGGGCAGAAGCAGTCCGGGCAGGCACATGAAAAGAGCCACGGAACCGGGGGTGTCGTCCTTGACCACGGTCAAACACCGTCGGTCCTTTCCGCATTCAGGCCCAAGGTCGTGGAAGAAGGCCGCTCCTCCGTGAAACGGCTCAATTGGCCCGGGAGTTTAGCCTTCGCCCGAACCGCTGGCAACCAATTGGACGATTTTGTGTCCCGGCAGCTTGGCCCACCCACATCTGGTGCGCTAGCAGTGCTAGCATGGCCTCCGCCTCGTTTTCTGGCAGGCCGCCCCGGCAAAGGAACCTTCTCCGGCGATACGCTCCCCCGGACTATGGCTCCCGTGCAAAACCACGATTGCTCCGTTGGCTTGGGGCGTCGCATATTTCTTGGCTCCAGCGAAAAAACCAGCAGCGCCCCCAGCCCGTAACGCCGCGGCTTACAAAAAACAACGTCCCGGACAGGATTTCCTTGACAGCTCGCCCTCTCTTGTGGCAGTTTGCCAGGTGCTGTCTTGGTGGTGCCGTAAATGGGCACAGGCCGATGCTTCGTCGGCCGGGAAAACGTTGGGCCGCCCTGCAGAATCAGGGTGGCAACCGAGTCGCGCTTCGCACGACCCGGTTGGCAAGACAGCCCGGGAGCGGGAGCAATCCCGGCTCCCGGTATTTTTGTCCCCTTCCCGCCAGCCGAGGAACGCCGCCATGGGGCTGTTCGACTGGTTGCGAGGTCTTTTCGATCCGGGACGTTTCGACCTGGAAGAACTAGCCCGGCGACTCGACGTCTCCTCGGACGAGCTGCTGAACCTGGAGCCCAAATATCGGCACTTCACGGTGCCTAAACGCGGGGGCGGGATACGCTTCATTCACGAGCCGCATCCGGCGCTTAAGCGCATGCAGCGCCGCATCCTCCGCCGCCTGCTGCGACGTCTGGCTTGCCATCCGGCGGCCACGGGATTCCGTCCCGGACTGAGTATCGTCCACAACGCAATACCGCACGTGGGCAAGGCGGTGGTGGTACGGATGGATATTCGCAACTTCTTCCTCAACACCCGAGCCGAGCGCGTGGCCCGCTATTTCCGCTTTCTGGGCTGGAAGCGCCAGGCGGTCAACGCCCTGGGCCGACTCTGCACGGACATGGGCGGATTACCCCAGGGGGCACCGACCAGCCCGATGCTAAGCAACCTGGTCAACTACCCACTGGATGCCCGATTGGCCGCGTTGGCCCGGCGGCTGGGTGCCGACTATACCCGCTATGTGGACGATTTGACGTTCTCTTTTGCGGAAGACGATCCGTCGGCGGTGCGGTATCTGGTTCGCCGGACCAAGGGCATCCTGGCCGAGTACGGTTACTGGATTCACCACCGCAAAAAGCTTCGCATCTGCCGCCAGCACCAGCAGCAGCTTGTGACCGGTCTGGTGGTCAACCGCCAGGTGAACCTGCCGCGAAGAACACGCCGATGGCTGCGGGCGGTCAAACATCGCATGGCCACCGGACGCGATGCCACTTTGACCCCGCAACAGCTCGACGGCTGGTACGCCCTGGAACTGATGGTCTACAACCAAACCCGGGGAAGTTGAGCCCCTGCTGAACTTGGCTTTTCACCTCACTCAGATGGCAAGCCCCCTGCCAATTGTCTCGGAGCACACCAGCAAACGACTCGGCTCTACGCTGTGGCAAGACTCTTCGGGAGCTTCGGCTCCCGGCTCGCCGGTTGCGAGAATTGGCGCTTATTCTTGCTTTGGTGCGGAAGCACCTTGCCCAAGACACAAGACCCAAGACGCAAGACCTCTTTATGTAGCGGCTTGCTGGGCAGCGGCGTGATTCTGGTCTGTTCGACGGCTAATCGCTATCCACCTACTCAAGCGAGATTGGCACCACACGCTGGTCGGGCCGCAGGGAACTTTCCGGGGCCAGCACCACCTGTTCGCCCAGGGACAGGCCGCTGAGGACTTCCACCTGCTGGTCGTTGGTCAGGCCCACTTCGATTGGCTGCAACCGTGCTCGCCCCTGCCGAACCACGAACACCTGCCAGCGTCCTTCGGGGTTTTGGAACGCGGCGCTTCGGGGCACGACCAGGGCTTGCTCTTTCCGCCGAGTGAAGATGCGCACCCGCAACCGATAGCCGACGCCCACGCCCCGGCGGAGCAGCTTTTCCCGTTCCGCGTCGTCCAGTTGGACGATCACTTTCACCCGCTGCTGCTCCACGCCCAGGGAGCTGACCTTGGTAAACCCGGCCGGGTAGATCTGTGCCACGGTGCCGCGTACCGGCTCGGGCCCGACCGCCGGGCCGTAGATTGCCACCTGCTGGCCGGGCCGCACCGAAACGGCGTCCTGGGTCAGAATCTCCGCTTCCACTTCCAGTTGCCGCAGGTCGCCCAAGTGCAGCAGTTCCGTGCCCGCGGCCAGGTAGCGCCGGTTGCTCACCAGGCGGCGGAGCACCACGCCGTCGCAGGGCGAAGTCATCCGGCTGCGGCGGTCTTTCAGTCGCAGTTGTTCCAGCCGCGCCTGGGCTTCGGCCAGCTCCTTGCGCAGCACCTGGGTGCGGAGTTTCTTTCGCTGAATGTACTGCGAAACCGACTTGGGCAGCAGGGCGGTGGCCGTGCGCAGTGCCACCAGGGCCTGATACACCAGCCGGTCCTGCTGGTAGTTGACGTCGGCCTGGATGAGTTCCAACTGGGCTTGTTCCCACTGCTCGCGGGTAATGGCCTTCGTTTCAAACAGAGCCGAAACCCGCTGGAAGTGCTGCTGGGCGAACTCCAGCCGGGCCTTGCCCGCCCGCATCCGTTCCCGGGCCGCTTCCACGGTGCGGTCCATCGAAACGACGTACTCCCGGGACTGGTCCAGCACCGTCTGTTCGACGGAGGTGTCCTCGCTTTCGGCGATGGCCGCTTGCAGGCGCTGGATGGCCGCCTGGGCTGCTTGCAGTTCCAGTTGGATGTCTTCCTGGACCATTCGGGCCACCACCTGGTCCCGGCTGACGGGATCGCCTTCCTTGAGCGTGATTCGCTCCACGCGGCCCGTATAGGGCATGGTAATCCGCCAGAGATGGGGGAGTCGGGTCTTGGCTCGCTGGTCCACGTATTCGGCGATGGGGGCCTTGCGCACCGAGGCCACTTCGACCGGCACGCGCTGGGCGTCCCACCAGGCCCAGCTCAGCCCGGCCACTGTGACCACGACCAGCAGCAGATAGAGCACTCGGCGTTTCATGGCACGCACCTTGTTTCACCCCTGTTTCACCTGGCCGGATGTCGCATCCAGCGGCGATTCGCCACGCGCATCGGTTGGCAACGCTTACGGGTCGTTTTTTCCGGGAGCTGTCGCTCCCGGCTCGCCAATTGCGAGAATCGGCGATTGTTCTTCCAATGGTGCGGAAGCACCCAGTCGTCGACGGCCGTGCCGTCCTCCGCCGACTAAAGTCGGCGGCTCGCCGATTCCAGAATCAGCGTTTGCTCTTGCTTCGGAGCGGAAGCTCCCGCGCAGGGCGCACGGCACAAGCCGCAAGTCGACTCGCACGCGGCGAGCCCCGGACTTCAGTCCGGGGAGTGTCGTAAACCAGCGGCGGCTCGTCGCCGGCGCGGCTCTTTCTATTCTCGCACATTGAGCACTTCGGGCCAATTCATGCGGTGAATCATCCGCTGCACCACGCCGTGGGCCACCAGGGCGAACAGGAACGCGCAGACCAAGGTTTCCACCACCACCTGGGGATGGAACACTACCGGCAGGCGGAACATTTCGGTTTCGTACAGCCAGGCCAGGAAGTGGCACAGGCCGTATCCGGCCGGGAGGCCCAGCAACGTGCCCAGGGCGTTGAGCAGCGCGGTTTCGCGCAGGAACAGATGGCCCACTTCCCAGGGCCCGTAGCCCAGCACGCGCAGCGTGGCCGCTTCGCGGCGGCGCTGGGAGAGGTTCAGCAACGAGGTGTTGAGTACCCCGCCGAAAAAGATTACCCCGGCAAAAAAGATCAGCAGCCCGATGAATATCGTGTTCACGCGAATGAGCGTGTCCTTGAGATTGGCGATCATGTCCCGCCGGGCCGAAACGTATTGCAAGCCCGGCGTTTGTTTCAACCGGCGATGGATGGCCGCCAGGCTGCGGTCGCGGGCTGCGCCCAACAACTGCACGCCGGAGACGAGTTCTTCTTCGTCCAGCAAGCGGTTCAGGAACCGCCAGTCGGCATAGGCGTTGAGCCCCAGATAGGAATCGGTAATTCGCACCACGGCCACCTGCCGTGGGCGCTGCCGCCCTTGGGTGGGCGTGATGGTTACCGTATCGCCGAGCCGGACCTGGAGAATTTCGGCCAGTTTGCGCGTCAGCAGCAGCCCGTGCCGCGGCACGGCCACCGCCTGGCCGTCTTTGGTGCGCGGCGTGGTGAGTTGGGCCGCAGGCCGCACCCCGGTGAGCGTAATCCGCCGCCGGCAGTGCCGGTGGGTGATCGTGCAGGGGATCCAGGCCACCGGCTCCAGGTAGGCCACCTGGGGGATTCGGGCGATCTGCTCGGCGGCTTGCAGGTCGTGGTGGTCTTTGAAGGTCAGCTCCAGGTCGGCCCGTTTCACCATGCGGAACTGAAAATCCAGCAGGAACCACATGCTGTCGTGCAGCATCAGCCCGGCCGTCAGCAACGCGGAACCGGCCAGCGCCGCGGCCACCACGGTGCCGGAACGGAACGGGTTGCGCAGCACGTTGCGCAAGGCCAGCCGCCACTGGAAAGAGAGCCGCTGCCACAGCCATCCGGCCCGTTCCAGCCACACGGCCCCGCCGACCGGCGGAGGGGCGGGCCGCATCGCTTCGGCCACCTGCAAACGGAGTACGCTCCAGGCCCCCTGCCACACGCCCAGCACGCTGACCAGCAGCGAGATGGCCAGTCCCCAGAGGGCCAGATCCGGATAAAAGCGGTGGGGCAGTGCGGGAAATTCGTAAAACGTGGCGTAGATTCGCGTCACCCAGATCGAAAGCCCGTAGCCGCCCGCTACGCCCAGAACTCCGGCCACCGCGCCGACCGCCGCGCCGAACTTGAGCACGTGCCAGAGCAGCTCGCGGTCGCTGTAGCCCAGGGCCTTGAGCGTGCCCATGATGACCCGTTGCTGTTGCACCCAGCGGCTCATCAGCGCATGGAGCACCAGCGCGGCTACGGCAAAGAACATGGTGGGCATGATGTAGGTGAACGTTTCCAGCCCTTCGATCTCCTCGGTCAGAAAGCGATGGCTCGGCTGGTCCCGAAGCGGCGTGGTGCTGAGCACCCCGTAGGGTTTCAGCCGCCGTTGCAGCAGGTCCAGTACCGCTTCCACGTGGCGTTGTCCCCGAGGGCTGAGCCGCCCGAGCACTTCGTTGACCGCCCCCTGGAAGTCGAACACGTCCTCGGCAAACGAGTGCTTTACGTACAGCACGCCGAAGTGTTCGGCATCGGGCGTGATGGCCCCGGGACCCATCATGTAAATGAACTCGCTGCTGATGGCCGTGCCCACCACGTGAAGCTCCTGGCGGCGGTCGCCCAGCAGCACGTGGATGCGGTGTCCGGGCAGCAGCCCGTGGCGCCGGGCGAACGCGTCGCTGACGATCACCTGGTTGTCTCGCCGGGGGGTGAAGTAGCCGCCGCGTCGCTGGACGATGCGGTTAAGCATGCCATCGGGGCGTTCGGGCAGGGAGAGCACCAAGGCGTTGACCACCTCCGCCCGGTCCGGCAGGTCCACCGTGGCGTAGAAACCAATCCTCCCTTGCAACTGGACCACGCCGGGGATTTGCCGCAGCCACTGGAGTTCGGCCGCCGGCATTTTTTTCACCCGCACCCAGAAGTGGGCCATGCGGCACTGGGCGTAGTAGCTCTGCTGGGCGTGTTGCAGATTGCGTTGCGAGGAGCCTAGCTCCACGTACACCGTCACCCCGGCCACCAGAATCCCCACCACCGCCGCCAACGAGCCGGCGTTTTGCCAAAGATCGCGCAGCAGCTTCCGATCCAGGATGCGCCCTACCACTCGATCTCCTCCGGCGGAACCGGCTGCGGGTTCTCCTCCACGGCCGCCACCTGGCCGGAACGCAAGCGGACCACGCGGCGGGCCATCTGCCCGATGGCCAGGTTGTGCGTGATAATCACCACCGTGGTGCCCAACTGGCGGTTGATCCGATCCAGCAGCGCCAGCACCTGGTGGGCGGTGTCGAAGTCCAGCGCCCCGGTCGGCTCGTCGCACAGCAGCAGTTCCGGCTGCTTGGCCACCGCCCGGGCGATGGCCACCCGTTGCTGTTCGCCGCCGGAGAGCTGGGCCGGAAAGTGATCGCAACGATCCTCCAAGCCGACCAGGGCCAGTGCTTCCCGGGCCGGGATGGGGTTGCGGCTGATCTGCGTGGCCACCAGCACGTTTTCCAGGGCGGTGAGGTTGGGAATCAAGTTATAGAACTGGAATACGTATCCCACGTGGTGCCGCCGGTACTGGGTCAGCTCGCGAGGCGTAAAGTCGTTCAGCCGCCGCGAGCCGAAATAGATGTCCCCCGCCGTGGGCAGGTCCATTCCGCCCAGCAGGTTCAGCAGTGTCGTCTTGCCCGATCCGCTGGGTCCGACCACCACCAGCAGCTCGCCGCGGGCGATTTGCAGCGATACCCCGTCCAGCGCCCGCACCGTAACCTCGCCCATGGCGAAGTAGCGGCTTACCCGATCCAGTCGCAGCAGCGTTTCCTGGGCCACGGCGGCCAAGGTGTTTTTCTCCGGGCAGATGAGACAAGCTCGCAGCAGCAACGCATCCGGTCCCCCTTTGGTTTTGTTTGGAGAAGGCGAACCTGTCAACTTCCGGCAGCTCTCGGACTTCAGCCCGGGGAGAGGTCCGATTACAAGACTAAACGTTTATTCTCGCACTGGAGCGGAAGCTCCCAGTGGCTGCGGCCCTGCCGTCCTCCGGGAGCTGACGCTCCCGGCTCGCCGTTTGCCGATTCCCGATTTGCGGCTGCCGATAACGAGCCGCCGAGTACCTCTGTCCGTGTCAACTGGCCGGGAGCGGTTTTTGGGGAAAGTTTCCGCTTTTTCTGAGGCCGGTGGACACGGAAAGGGAAGGAAGCGTTCCTTTTCCACCTCTTCGGCGCATACGCTCTGCGCCGCGACCACAACGGCCGCTTGAATCCTGCAGCATGCGCTGTTACCCCGCCCCAACTATCGCTGCCACTGCAACGCAGCTTGCGCTGTCGCTCCAACCCGGCAT
>WFOE01000296.1 GCA_015488215.1 Planctomycetales bacterium | reverse complement strand
GCTTGCCAGCGAGTCCACAAACGCCTCGCATCCGGTTGTGGACATCCAGTCCGACATACCGAACCTGGCTAGGGGAAGGAGGCGTGTTCATGGTACACTCGCCGGAGGCAAGACGGAGGGCGGCCCCGGCCGTGCCGAGCATGATCCCCAAGAGATCGTTTGATGGCTCGGCGGCCGGTAAACGAAAGGGCCGAAGCGGCAACTACCTCTTCGAGCTCAAGGCTCAACTGGATGGGCGGTGGGGCGCTCCATTACGAGCGCGGGCTTGACGCCCATATTCGTGCTCGAGCAGGCCCCAGGATCGCCCGGCCCTTCGGCTTGCCTTTTTCTTGGCGCTCCTTTCTTTCAGGAAGGGAGCCGGAAACTCTACCAACCGCCACCAGGCGATCCTGTCCCAAGACCCGGTAGGGGAGACCCCAGGCGGCTCTTTCTGGGAAGTGCAGTTGGGGGAACCGAGTGTGCGGCTCCCACCACGCGTCTTGACTCGGAACATACCCGTTACGAGCGCGAGTACGGACGCTTGCTTTTCCACTGGAGCGGAAGCTCCTCGCGCAAGGCGCACGGTGCAAGCCGCAAGGCCTCGAAGCGGTTGCTTGCTTGCTGAGAAACTACGCACCTGCATCTGCTCCAAAACGAATTGCTACCCACTTAGAGCGTGTCAGAAAACCCTCCCCCCAATCCTCAGGCGTGGCGCATGCGGCCGGAAGTCTTGTGACAGCCGCTTAGAAAAAATCCCCGTTCGCCCCTTGGGGTCAGGATCGCCGCCAGGGGGGAACGGGGATACACCGGGAGGTGGTTTCCTGGGGGGCAGGAAACCGGCGGGAAAGGAGGGCGGGAGTACGGGTCTAGGAGGACGGGCTCTGGTACGTTTGCGGCACGCTCGGTTGCACCGGCACTAGGTCCCCTTCGATCACCGGGGCCGTGGTGCAGCTTTCGCATCCGGGCGTTTCGCACGGGCTGCCCGAGTCGCACGGGTCGCAACATTCCACGGGACTCAGGGCCGTGGTGCCGAACGGGTTGAGCAGCCGTCCGCCGAACAGCCGGCAACAGTGGTTGCAGCCGCTCAGCGTGGCCAGGGCCGCCAAAGCTGCCAGGGTCCACAGGCTTTTCATCGTGGGATTCTCCTTCGTTCAGTGGTGCTCGGGGGAGGGAAAACTCCCCGGGGCCACTCAACCCTACCTCACAACCTGTACATGGCAAATCAAACTGCTGCTTTTTTTCAGCAACTTTTCGCCGTTCGCCCCGCGCCGGCGCTGAATAAAGGCTACATTGTCATAGAACGACGCAGTTTCCCTAACCGAATCGCCCCCCGCGAGTTGTTCCCCCGCCGTCCCAAAGCCATGAACCTCCCTTTGCACAAACGGAAACCCCTCTGTTGCCTGAGCACAACATGCCCCGCACCGACCGGCTTCCGCCGCACGCTGTGCGTGGGGCTTGCCGTTTTGCTGTCGGGGCTCGCCCTGGTCTGGACCGCCGAAGCGGCTGCTTCCGAAACCGGCAAGCTGTGGCTGGTCAGCTCTCGCGAACTTGGCTGTTCGACCGGGGCCGAATCGCTGGATATCCGGCTTGAGCGTCACGGTTGTTTCGTCCGGCAGAACCTGCACCAGTTCCTTAAGCAACAACGGCCGGAGGAGCCGCTGGTCATCTGGGTCCATGGGAATCGCGTTTCCGCCTCGGAAGCTCCCGCCATCGGCCGGCGAGTCCAGCGGGCGTTGGCTCGGCACGCCCAGGAGCCTTTCCAGATGGTCGTCTGGTCCTGGCCTTCGGCCAAGCAGGGAGGGCCGTTGCGCGATGCTCGCCTCAAGGCGCACAGGGCCGACCGGCATGGGCGCCATCTGGCCCGGCTGCTCAAGGCCCTTGGGGAGCGCCCTCGGGTAGGGCTGGTCGGTTACAGCTACGGCGGGCGGCTGATCCTGGCGGCCCTGAACGAACTGGGCGCCGACCCGCAAGCCCCGGCTGCCCGATACCGCGTGGTGTTGTGGGTTCCCGGCGTGGAACACTCGGCTCTGGCTTCCTGCGGACGGTTTGCCGCCGCCTGGGAACACATCCAGCAGGTGTTGCTGGTGACCAACTGCTCGGACCGGGCGCTGCAGTGGTACCCTTGGGTGGAAGGGCCTCACGGGCCGGAAGCGATGGGGCGGGTAGGCGCCACCGGGCTTGGCGCCGAGCAGGCCCAACGCCTGCAGTGGATCGAAGCGGCCGACCCGTTGGGCCCGCAACACGATTGGGCCCGGCTCATCTCCACGCCGTCGGTTGTCGTCCCTTCGGCCGAGCTGTTGTTGGATGCGGCTACTCCTCGTCGGTCACGCAGCCCTCGGAAGCCGACTTGACGCAGCGGATGTACTTAAAGAGCGTCCCTCGCTGGGCCTTCCACGGCGGAGCCTGCCAGGAGTGCCGCCGCCGCTGAAGTTCTTCGTCGCTTACGGCCACGTCGATTCGCCGGTTCACCGCGTCGATGGTTACCTGGTCCCCGTCCTGAACCAGGGCGATGGGCCCTCCCACTTGGGCCTCGGGGGTGATGTGACCCACGATGAACCCGTGCGACCCGCCGGAAAAACGCCCGTCGGTCAGCAGGGCCACCTTGCCACCCAGGCCCGCTCCCACGATGGCCGAAGTGGGCGTGAGCATCTCGGGCATGCCGGGGCCGCCCTTGGGGCCTTCGTAGCGGATGATGACCACGTCCCCTTCTTGAATGCGTTTCTGTTCCAGGGCCGCCAGCATGTCTTCTTCGCTGTCGAAGACGCGGGCCGGACCGGTAAACCGTTCCCCTTCCTTGCCCGTGATTTTGGCCACCGCCCCTTCGGGAGCCAGGTTGCCGTAAAGAATCTGGATGTGCCCGGTGGGCTTGATCGGGTCAGAAAGCGGGCGGACGATTTCCTGTCCCTCGGCCAGAGGGGGCACTTCGGCCAGGTTTTCGGCCAGGGTCTTGCCCGTGACGGTAAGCACATCGCCGTGGAGCAGCCCTTCTTCCAGCAGGTATTTCATCACCGCCGGCGTGCCGCCCACGCGGTGCAGGTCTTCCTGAACGAAGCGGCCGCTGGGCTTCAGGTCGGCGATGTAAGGCACGCGGTCGCTTACCCGCTGGAAATCGTCCAACGAAAGCGGCACGTCCACGCTGCGGGCGATGGCAATCAGGTGCAGCACGGCGTTGGTCGAACCGCCCAGGGCCATGACCATCACCATGGCGTTTTCGAACGCCTCGCGGGTCATGATGTCCCGGGGCTTGATGTCCCGTTCTAGCAGCAGCCGGATGGCCTCGCCGGCCCGGCGGCACTCCTGCCGCTTGGCCGGATCTTCGGCCGGGATCGAGGAGCTGTAGGGCAACGACATGCCCATCGCCTCGATGGCCGTGGCCATCGTGTTGGCCGTGTACATGCCGCCGCAGGCCCCGGCGCCGGGACAGGCGTGCTTGACAATCTCTTTGCGCGTCTGCTCGTCGATGCGACCGGCGATGTACTCCCCGTAGGACTGAAAGGCCGACACGATGTCCAGCTTCCGGTCCTCCCAGCACCCGGCCCGGATCGTCCCCCCGTAGATCATGATGGCCGGGCGGTTCAGCCGCCCCATGGCGATTACGCTGCCGGGCATGTTCTTGTCACAGCCGGGCAGGGCAATCAGGGCGTCGTACCACTGGGCACACATGACCGTTTCGATGCTGTCGGCAATCAGGTCGCGGGACTGGAGCGAGTAGCTCATTCCCTCGGTGCCCATCGAAATGCCGTCACTTACGCCGATGGTGTTGAACCGCAAGCCCACCAGCCCTGCTTCCTGCACTCCACGTTTGACCTCGGCGGCCAGGTCGTTCAGGTGCATGTTGCAGGTGTTTCCCTCGTACCACATGCTGCAAATGCCCACCTGGGCCTTGTTCATGTCCTCCTCGGTCAAGCCGGTGCCGTAGAGCATGGCCTGCGAGGCGCCTTGGCTCTTGCGCTGCGTGATGCGGCTGCTATAGCGGTTCAGTTGGGCCATGGGGAAACACTCCACCAGCGGAAACGAGGCACGTTGGGCATCCGGCCCCCGGGACAGTGTCGCGCTTGTCCGGCACAACGCCGGGGGCAGCAAAACGTCGATTCTAAGACAGCCGCCCCCTTTGGCCTAGTGGCGCGGAGGCTTGGAGGGCGAGCCGCCGACTTTAGTCGGCGGAAGCGTGGGGGCTTGGAGGCGTGGAGGGGTGGAGGACGCTTCCGCTCCGGGCGAGGATGGGCTTGCGGCTTGCGCCCTGCGCCTTGCGCATCGAGCTTCCGCTCCAGTGCAAGAACAAGCGCTTGTACTCGTACTCCTACTCGTGCTCGTCCTCGTACTCGATTTGCAATCGGCAGCTCGTTATCACCGACTGACAATCAGCGATCCGCCGAAGCGGTAATGGGAGCCACAACCAGCCGCCCTCCCCTTGCGAAAAGCGGGTTCAGCGGTTCTGCAGTTCGAGCAGTCCCAGCATGACCCCACTTCCCATGGCGGCCAGGAACAGGCCCAGCAGAATGTAGAACACCCGGGCTCCCGCGCGGCCGAACAGGTTCACGAACAGCCGGGCCTTGGGATGGTTCATGAACCAGTCCCAGTCGAGAGCCGCTCCGGCCACGGCGAACAGACCTGCCCCCAGCAGAAGCAAACCAAGCCAGTTCATGCCAAGCCCCCCTTCGGCGCGAAATGCTCGCCCCTGTCCATCAGGCCCCATGCAACTTACCGCTCCATTGGAGCTTTTCGCGCAGAGTACGGTAATAATTGTGGCCCGGCACTTCAATCAAAAGAAAACTCTCCTCGGCCCGCTCCACCCGAACCCGATCCCCCGGTTCCAACTTGCAAAGCACCTGCCCGTCCACCACCACGGCCGTGCCGGCGTTGGGACGCGGAACCACCATCTCATAGACCCGATGGGCCGCATCCACCACCGGGCGCACCGTAAGCGTGTGCGGACTGATGGGACAGACGACAAACGCCTGGATGTCCTTGCGCAGGATTGGTCCTCCGGCCGAAAGACTGTGGGCGGTGGAGCCGACCGGGGTGGAAATAATCAGCCCGTCGCAACTGTAGGTGGTTACCCCTTGCCCGTCGACGTACAGTTCCACCTGCAAGATGGCAAAGGGCGGCCCGGCCAGCACGGCCGTTTCGTTCAGTCCCCGGGCAGCGGCGACCTGCTGCGAGCCGCGAAAGACGGTCGTCCGGAACATCAAATGTTCCACCACGCGGCACTGACCGGCCAGCACGCGCGGCAGCACGTCGAACAGTTCTTCCGGCTTCACGTCGGCCAGGAAACCCAGGTTGCCCAGGTTCACGCCTAGCACGGGACGCTGCCGGCTGCCCATCTGCCGGGCGGAACGCAAGATGGAGCCGTCGCCGCCGAAGACAATCACCAGCTCGGCCTCGACCCGGTCTAGCTCGGCAGCGAACTGCTCGTCCCAGAGGACCACTTGCACGAACTGCTCCAGCCGCGGCCGCAGCTCCCGGGCCCGCCGGGCAATCGGCTCGCGGTCCCCGGCCACCAGCACCACCGCCCGAGGCGGCTGGTGGGCCGCAAAGTTCCACCGAGAAGGTGGCGACGCGGTCACAGGCAGTCCTCTCTCAAGAGCGGCGTTTCGCAATCGGCTTGTAGCACGCGCCGCTTGCTCCGGCCGGCAGCAGAGCTTTCAGCCGAAGGCAGCACGCACCGTGGCCGGCTACGACCCCGGGGCTTGCCGTTTGCGCCCTTTAATCGGATAGGGGAACGGATCGGGCGTAACCTGGTAGTGTTTGCGCAACCGCTGGAGTTCTTGTTTGAGTTCCTCCACCACCTGGGCGTAACGCGGATCGCCGTACAGGTTTTTCATCTCCCGCGGGTCGTTTTTCAGGTCGTAGAGTTCCCACTCCTTGAGCCCGTAAAAGTAGATGAGCTTGTACCGCTCGGTCCGCACGCCGTAATGGCGATGGACCATGTGGGCTCCGGGATACTCGTAGTAGTGGTAATAGATGGACTTGCGCCACCCGGGCACCTGCCGGCCCAACAGCAGCGGCTTGAGCGACACCCCCTGCATGTCCTTGGGGATGGGCGCACCGGCCAGGTCGAGGAACGTTTCGGCAAAGTCGAGGTTCAGCACCAGCTTATCGCACACGCTGCCAGCGGGAATCTTGCCCGGCCATCGCACCAGCAGCGGCGTGCGGAGCGATTCTTCGTACATGAACCGCTTGTCGAACCAGCCGTGATCGCCCAGGTAAAACCCCTGGTCGGAGGTATAGATGACCACGGTGTTCTTGGCCAGCCCGGTCCGATCCAGGTAATCGAGCACCCGGCCCACGTTCTCATCCACCGAGGCGATACAGCGCAGGTAGTCCTTGATGTACCGCTGGTATTTCCAGCGGACCAGCTCCTTCCCTTGGAGCTTGGCCTGGCGGAAGCGGCGATTTTTCGGCTCGTAAGCCCGGCGCCAAGCTTGCTTTTGTTCCGGGGTGAGATTCCGCGGCGGAGGGCCCAGCTTCAGGTCGTTGGCGTTCAAGTGATCGGCCACGCGCATCGTGGCTTCCCGGGCGGCGGTGCCCCGTGTGGCGTAGTCGTCGAACAGGTTGTCCGGCTCAGGGATTTGGCGGTCGTCGTACAGGGTTAGGTGCTTCGGGCCGGGCTGCCAGTTGCGGTGGGGGGCCTTGTGGTGATACATCAGGAAAAACGGCCGCTTGCGGTCCCAGCGGTTCTGCAAAAAGTCCAGGGCCAGATCGGTAATCACGTCGGTGGTGTAGCCAGTGTAGCGTTTTACGCCCTGGGCGGTTCTAATCCGTGGGTTGTAATACGGCCCCTGGCCGATGAGCACGGCCCAGTAGTCGAACCCGGTGGGCGTGCTGCGCAGGTGCCATTTGCCAATCATGGCCGTCTGGTATCCGGCGCGGCGGAGCAGCTTAGCCACGGTTTGCTGCGAACCGTCAAAGGTCTGCCCGTTGCGATAGAAGCCGTTCAGATGGCTGTACTTACCGGTGAGGATGACGGCGCGGCTAGGACCGCAGATGGAATTGGTGACAAAGCAGTTGGTAAACATCATGCCCTCTTTGGCCAGGCGGTCCAGATGGGGCGTGCGGTTGATGCGCGAACCGTAACAGCTCAGCGCATGCGAGGCGTGATCGTCGGCCATGATGAACAGGATGTTAGGGCGTTCGTCCGCTTTGGCCTCGGCCAGTACCAGCCCAGCGAATCCCCCCAGTGCTATAAGAACCACAATCGGCCCAAGCAATGGCAAGCGATACATGACAGATTGCTCCCGGTGCAGTGGTGAACTCCCAAAGAAGGCCCCCAAACGGCCAAACGCCGCCCGCCATTCTGAACGACCCCACTCTGCCCGGCAAGGAGTTTTCGCTTGCGCTTGTGCTTGCCCGGCCGCCGGTCTGTAATGACTATGAAGAATCGGCCGCGGAATGCGTTTCCCGAGCCGTGTGTGACGTTTCCGATAGTGTTTTGGCCCACGAGTCGCTCCTCCCGTGTTGCTTGCCCAAGGAACCATGCCTGTGTTCGCATTGCCGTTTGGTGTTTGTACAGGAACAAGGCGCCGCGTGTTGGGGCCGGTTCTGGCGTTGTTGCTGGCTGCGTTTTGTCCCGGGCTGCTGCCGGCCGGAGAGCAGGCGCCGGAACTCCCCCGGCGGAAGCCCCAAGAGCTGGGGATGGACCCTCGCCCCCTGGAGCGGATTGCCCCCCTGGTCAAGCAGTGGATCGACCAGGGGCAGATGGCCGGCTGCGTCGTGGCCGTGGGTCACCGGGGCCATCTGGTCTATTTGCGCAGTTTCGGCCACCGGCAACTGGAGCCCCGCCCGGTGGAAATGACCACCGATACGTTGTTCGATCTGGCCTCGCTCACCAAGCCGGTGGCCACCGCCACCAGCGTGATGCTTTTGGTCCAACGGGGCCAGCTACGGTTGCAAGATCGCGTGGCCGCCTACCTGCCCGAGTTCGGCAACCGCGGCAAGGAACGCATTACCGTGTTGCACTTGCTCACGCACCAAAGCGGGCTTACGGCCGACAATTCGCTGGAAGATTACCGGCATGGCCGCCGCGAGGCCGTGCGGCGAATCATGCAACTGCCGCTGTTAAGCCCGCCGGGCGAACGGTTCCGTTATTCCGACGTGGGCTTCATCGTGCTGGGGCTGCTGGTGGAAAAAGTCTCCGGCCAGCCGCTGGACCGCTTCGCCCGGGAAAACATCTTCCGCCCACTGGGCATGGACGAGACGACGTTCAACCCCGGCCCAGAGCTTCGCCGCCGGGCAGCCGCCACCGAAAAACGCGAGGGACGCTGGATGGTGGGAGAGGTGCACGACCCTCGGGCCTATCTGCTGGGCGGCGTGGCCGGCCATGCGGGCCTGTTTTCCACGGCCGAAGACCTAGCTCGCTACGCCCAGATGATGCTCGGCCAAGGGCGGCTCGGCCCCCGGCGCGTGCTGGCTCCGCGGACGGTCGAAGTGATGACTCGCCCCTACCGGGTTTCGGCCGGTTTGCGAGCCCTGGGCTGGGATAAGCTCAGCCCCTATTCGTCCAACCGAGGCGAGCTGATGACCCCGCGGGCGTT
>WFOE01000295.1 GCA_015488215.1 Planctomycetales bacterium | reverse complement strand
GTGCAAGAACAAGCGTTTCCACTTGCATTGGGCGAGCCGGGGACTTCAGGCCCCGGAGGAAGAGAACCAATATGCGTTTTTCTCTCCGGCTTCCCCGGCTCTCCCCGGACTGAAGTCCGGGGCTCGCCGAAGCGCCGAGTCGCATCGGCTGATCTGCTCAAACACGGTTGACTGGATGCTCTTAGAGCGTGCCGGAAAACCCTACGGCGCGGCGTTTGCAGGACGTGTCACAAAGCTTTTTGGTGTTGCTCCCGCCTTGGATGTGGCCCTTGTGACCGGAAGTTCTGGGACAACCTCTAAAACAGCCTGTTAACTCTTCCGGCAAAAAAATCTCTCCGGGGGCAGACCAGCTCAAACAGCGGAGCCGGCGACCGGGTCCTTTTCCCGGTACTGGTTGAACCAGATGTAGAGCAAGTGGCGGTACAAGTGGCTGGCCTGAACCAATTGGGCATGGCTCCCCTGACCGGCCAGGCGTCCGGAGTCCAACAGGAAAACCTGATCGGCCGCCCGCAGCGTTTCAAGCCGGTGGGCCACGACAATCACGGTCCGTTCCTGGCGGATGCGATCCAGGGTTTGCGCCCAAAGCCGTTCCAGCTCTTCGTCGGCTTCTTCCCAGGGCTCTTCGACAAACAGCACTTCCGGCTTGCGCAGCAGGAGCCGCAGCATGCCGATGAAATGGGCCTCCAGCGGGTGGACCCAGTTGCCCAACTGTCCTACCACCGTCTCCCAACCTTGCGGCAGGCGATCCACCCAGGGAGCAAGGTCCAATTGGCGAGCCAGGCGGCGAACGTCGTCTTCGGCAAAGCGGGCATCGCCGCAAAGGACGTTTTCCATCACCGTGCCGGTGAAGAGCAAGTCCTGCTGAAACAGCACGCCCACCCGGCGGCGAAGCGAATCCAGGGAAGCTTGAGCCAGGTCCAGATCGTCCCAGAGCACGCGTCCGTGGGTGGGGTCGCAGAGTCGGGCCAGCAAGCTGCCAACGGCCTGGGGGCCCCGGCGCTCCGTTCCCACCAAAGCCACGAGATTGCCGCAGGGGAGCGTAAGCGTCAGCCGCTCCAGCAGGCGATGGCCCAGGGCGTCCTGGAGCACTACGTCGTCGAAAGTGATTGCATTTTTCAGCGGAGGCACGTCCCTGGCCTCCGGCGCTTGAGTTACGCAAGGGGACTGGTCCAGGAACTCGGCAATCAGTCGGGCGTCGGCTGCGGCCTCTTGCAGCGTCTTGCGATGCCGCCACAGACGGCGCACTGCCGCATAGGCGGCCACCAGCGAGCCGACCAGCAGCAGCACCTGCGGCAGGGTGATTCCGGCCAGTTCGCCCATGGCGTTGTAGCCTACCAGGGCCAAAGCCAGCGTCAGGCCGGCCAGCAGTCCCAGGCGAAATCGCAGCCGGCGAACCAATTGCAAATGCTGCAATCGGCGTTGAAGCTGGTCCAGGTGCCTGAGCGATTCAGCAAAGGGAGTGCCAGGCGGTTCATCCAACAGCAGCGTGTTGACCAGTCGGGACAAGCCGAGGGTTTCCAGCAACGCCACCATTTGCCGTTGGATGCGGTCCTGGAGCAAGGCTTGTTGTTGGATGCTGCGATCCTGGAACCCCGAGCCCAACACTAGCAGCAGAGCGGCCAGGGCCAGTACGGACGAAGTAATCCAGGGGTGAATCCACAGCGCCACGGCCAGAAAGACCAGCGCCAGCACCAGATGTTGCGGAACCGAGCCCCAGCACAGCGCCGCCCCCTGCCGGACGGATTCGACGGCCTGTTCAAACAACCGTCGCAAGGGGCGCTGTTCCCGGCCGGCGCCGAACAGGAGCGGGTCACCCAACTGGAAGGCGTGCAGGTAGATTTGCTGACGGCAGCGGGAGGCGAATCGTTGCGCCCGGTTCCAGGCTGCCCGCTGCATTCCCCACCACCAGAAGAGCCACAACAGAACCGTTCCCGTCCAGGTGCCTAGCACGGCCGGCCAGGCTTGTTCCAGCCGGTCCAGGGCCGGCCAGCGCCGCCGGAGCCAGACAAGCAGCCGGACCGGCTGGCTTTGTTCGGGCAACGAACGGACAAGCGGTTCCAGGGCCTGGTCGCCCGCGGCTACGGGGGCCTGGTCCGGTACCGTTCTACCGTGGGCCAGCAGAAACACGCTCAGGGCCCAACTGGCTCCCAGCACCGCCAAGGTCAACACCACCAGGCCGGCAAAGCCGACCAACAATCCCAGCCCCCCGGCCGGACCGCCGGAGCCGGAGGCGCGCATCAGGCGGAAAAGCGGTTGCCACGGCATGGGAATGACCTCGCAGCCGCCGGAGGAACAGGGACGTGCCTCGTCCGGCGTTTCTCCGCGATGGGAGCGTCTAGGCCAGGTCGCGATCCTCAAACGCGGCGAAAGCGCCCAACATGGCAAACAAGCAGTAGATCATGCCGTACAGGGCGGCCCATCCGACGTAGCTCCACGGAATCGGCGTTTCGGACGTGATGGCCGCTTCCACGTCGAAGTGTTCCAGCACCGGCAGAATCGTGGCCAGCAACTGGCTCATGAACTGAACGATTTCGAACTGGCCGATGTCCGACTGGACGATACGGGGCACCAGGTGACCCAGCCCGTAGATCAAAAAGCAAATCACCAGCGTGGAGAGCATCTGCAACCGCGTGGAAAGGGCCACGGCAATCGAAATCAGGATGATACATTCAATCATCCGCAGTGCCAGCCCGGGAAGCACACTCAACATCTCGGTGCGGATTACCGGCAAAGAGGCTTCCATCTTGCCCGTTTCGCCCGCTTCGAACAGCACCTTGTAAGAAACCACCACCAGGAACACGACCGACAGCAGCAGAAACTGCAACAGCACGGGAAACAGCAGCCCGGTAAACTTGCCCAGGATAAACGTCCGCCGCCCGATCGGTTTGCTCAGTACGGTCACGGCGGTTTTTCCTTCGATTTCGTCCGAAAGCGTCAGCCCGGCGTTCCACACCCCCAGCAACACGCTCAGCAACATGATGAGGACCATTGCCTGGTCCTTAAGCATCTTGATGTCTTCGCCGAACGTGTAGTACGGAATCCAGATGAACACCACCAGGGCGAACGTGCCTACGCTCAGCAGCACCCAGAACAGCGGCTGCGAGAGCCCTTCTTTGGCCGTGGCATAGGCGATGGCCGTCATCCGCGGAAACGCCAAGTGCAGCAACACCGGGATAAGCGCCAGCACCAGGGTCACCGCGGCCGAAACCAACATGATGGCCGCCTCGCCCTGCAGCGGCGAGAGCTGCTGCATCAGTTGGCGATAGGGAGCCCAACGCAGTCCCAGCACGAACAACACCAGCGGCAACGCCGTGGCCCACAGCACGGGGCCCAGCAGCCCGTGACGCACGGCCTGCGCCACGAACTCCCGGCCGGGACGCCACCACCACAGCGCTGCCCAGACCAACAGCAATACCAACCACGCCAGCGCCACGCCGGATGCGACCGCCCACGGCGGCTGATACCAAATCCACATGGCCCCCAGGGGAAGCGTTTGCGTTGCGGCAGGAATCATCGAAGTCGGAAATCTCTTGCGAGTCGGGCGATACAAACGAAGGACGATGCAAACGAAAGCACAAAACACGACGCGGAAATGCCGAGTTGCCGAACACCGCCACAGGGCGGTTTCAGCGGTCAGAAACGGATCTGAAATCCATCATAATCGCCCTGGGCCGGTTGCACATCCACTTTTCGGTCCTGGATGTAGCCGGCCATCCGCTGCTGCAAACGCTGGAGAAACCGCTCGATCTCGGCCGCGTCGCCTTCCACCTCCAGGCGAACACGCCCGTCGGGCAGATTCTGGACGTAGCCGCTGACGTCGAACTGCTCGGCCAGAGCTCGGGCCGTGTAGCGGAACCCCACCCCTTGCACCCGGCCCGAGTAATGTACGATCCACCGTTGCCGATTCATGGGCGTTTTGAGTTCCAAGGGGGTCAATCCACCAGCACGTCGTCCAGAGCAGAGACGGAAACCACTTCCTCGGCCCGGACCCAGACCCGGCGGCGGTTTACCCGCACCCCGTGCAGCCGGGTGTCCAGGACGTACTTTTCCCGGGTGGTCGGACTGTCCCGTAGATCATGGGCGTCCACGTCGTGCAGCAGCAGGTGGTCTTCGCCCCAGTGGACCAGGGTGCCGATATAGACCCAAGGGCTGCGCAAATCCACCACCACCAGCCGGCCCAGCAGGGCTTCGGCCGGCCGGCGGTCTGTTCGCAGCGAGTGCCCGTTGGTTTCTTCACCGAACATGAGCCGTTGCTCCTTCTGGCGGAGAATCGTCCGGCGGAGCTTCTCCCGCGGGGGGAAGACGCCGGCGGCCCCTACGGAGTCGATTCTACCGCTTCCTGCTCGGCGGAGGAAAGTCGGCGGCGGAAAAACTGCACCCGAGGCTGCCCCCGGGTGGCGTAGGCGTATTCGGAAACATAGCGCACGGTCCGCCGCAGCTCGGGCACCCGGAACCGATCCCCTTTTTGCAGCACGGGACGCGGTTCCCACAACGTGCCAAACGCTCGCGTGCCGGCCAACTGGCAAGGGAACCAGCGGCCTTTGCCTTGCGGGGATTCCAGATAGAACTCGGCGTAGCTGTGGCCGGGCACCCACACGCTGCGCGCCGGCACCCCGGCGGCCCGGCACAAGGCCACGAACAACGAGGTCATCTCTTCGCAGTCGCCCGTGCCGTCTTCCAGGGCTTTTAAGGCCCCCTTGAGCGGCCCTTGGCGGTAGGTGATGTTTTCGCGCACCCAGTCGTAATACCGCTGGACCAGCTTCCAGTCGGAATCGGCTTCGACGGCCAGTTTCCGGCTCAGGCTTTTGATTCGCGGATGGGTGGTTTCTATCTGAGGGCTTTTGCCCAGGTAGCGCCGCAAGTGGCGAGTCGGTCTGGCGGGGCGTTTCCACTGATGCACGTCTTCCGGCAGGGGGCGTCTGCGGCGGTGAATCTGCACGACCAGCCGTGCCCGAAACTGCCCCCCGGCGGGCAACGTGCCCACCTGAAGCACCCACTGGCGAACTCCCCGGTCCAAAGTGCGGAACCGCTCCCGACGGAGCGGACCCTGCACCTGTTTTTGCAGGATTTTGACCGTTTGTTCTTCCGGCCAGTCCATCGGCACGGGCAGAGCCAGCACCAGCCCGCGACATGCAAGCGGCCCGGCCTGGACCTCCACCCCGAACTCGTATTCCAGCGTTTCTTCTTCCAAAACACCGGATTCAAGCGAAGCCGTGGGGGCCAGGTCCGGCAGCGCCGAAGCCGGCACGGATTGGGCGACCGCTTCAGCTAGGGGGAAAATCGCTATGCCCAACAAGGCAAACAAGCCCCAACAGACCAGGCAGCGGACAAGGGTATTCATCGCGGGCACTCTCGCACAGAATCGACAGGACCGGCACTGGCTGAATCGGGACATAACGCCGGTTTCTCGAAATCTATTCTACTTTGCCGATTCCGCCCGCGGCCAATCGGCCACAGGAATCGCTGGCGTTTTTTCACAAGGGGCTGTTACAATGGGAGGACCCGGTTTGCAATGCTCCCTCCTTGCAG
The DNA here is from genome assembly GCA_015488215.1 of Planctomycetales bacterium. Classification (GTDB taxonomy): domain Bacteria; phylum Planctomycetota; class Planctomycetia; order Pirellulales; family S012-138; genus S012-138. Next base: position 6,460 of record WFOE01000295.1, on the reverse strand, counting down.
AAAGAGGTCCCGCCCCATGTCGCCCGCCTTGACCAGTAGTTTGCTGTTGGTGGTTGCGGCCGCCCAGTTGCCGCAGGCTCCCACGAGTTGGACCCTCCAAGGGACCGTTGCCCCCCTGGGCCGGAATCGGGAACTGCAACCGGCCCAAAAGCGGTTCCAGGTTCAGTTCTACGTGTTGCAGTCCTCTCCCGAGGCGGCCGAAGTGTTCTGGCTTCTGGACGAGCAAGGACGCGGCGGCTGGCATTGGAGCGAGCGATTCGGGCACATGACCCTGCTGCCCCAAGGGCGAGTGGAAGGGGCACGCCCCGCCCTGCTGTACCAGTTCCACGGGCACGATTACGCCCTGCCCCTGGAACTGCCCTGGCCGCAACTGCCCGAGGAGCCCGAGCCGGGACTCCAGTGGCAGGCCGGCAAGCTCACCTACCATATCCGTCGGCCCACCGGCCGAGAGAACAAGGGGCTGTGGGAACTGGTGGCCGAAAACAATTACGGCTGGCAACGCCGCTGGCTGCTGGAGCCCAAGAGCCGCCGGGTGCAACAGGTGCGGCAGCGCGTGTTCATGGGCCAGGGACAAGAGCACCAGATCCTAATGAAGGTCGGTCCGCCGGGACGGCTCGACTCCCAGGCCCAGGCTCGGCTTGCCGCCGGTTTTCGCGTACTGCTGGCGCTGCGGAACCGCTTGGACCGGCCGCGGTGGAGCCAGGCGCAGGCTCTCTCGGCGCGGCAGATCGACCAGGTGCGCCAGGCGCTTCCGGACCTGGAGCAGGCGCTGGCTTCCGGACCGCTGGCTCCCCTGCTGCGGCAGATTCGCGACGATCTGGAACGGCAAACCCAACGCACGTCGGCAGTGGATCGTCTGGTGGCTTCGCTGCAGGGGAGGCGGTTGCCTGCCTTTTCGCTCCAGGGGATCAACGGAGCCTCGCTTGATCGCACAGGGCTGCAAGGTCAGGTGACCGTGCTGCACTTCTGGGAATATCGCCACGCCCCGCTCAAAGAACCCTACGGGCAAGTCGGCTACCTGGATTTTCTGCACCATCGCTATGCCAAACGGGGAGCCAAAGTGTACGGCGTGGCCGTGAATCGCGAGCTGGCCGTTCCGGCCCGGCGGTCCGCCGCCGTGCGCAGCGTACGCAAGCTGGCGCAGTTTATGAACCTGAGCTATCCCGTGCTGCTGGACGACGGCAAACTGCTGGACCAACTGGGCGATCCTCGCCGGGCGGGGGCTCAGTTGCCCCTGTTTGTGGTGGTGGGGCCCGAGGGCCGGGTAATCCACGCCCACGTGGGCTTCTACGCGGTGGATCGCACCGAAGGGCTGAAGCAGCTCGACCAGATCGTGCGCCGCGCCCTGGAGCAGCAGAAGCGAAAGCAGCCGTAGTCCGAGCCGCTGCTACCGCAGGGCGATCTGCGGCACCGAGGCGACTTCCTGCGTGACGACCAGCCGGGCGTCCTGGTGCGTGCGCAAGTAGCTTGCCGGACAGGCCGGCCCCTGCGGGCCGTGAAGTACGCGGCGAACGACCATCCGCTGCCATGGCCGATTGCAATAAAACCGCAATCGCCGCGCCGAGAGGATGTCCCGCATGCCCACCGTGACCGCCCGGCGAGGGATGATTTCCACTCCGCCCCCCACGGTCACCGAGTTGATGGTGCGAGTTTCGCGGGCCAGGTTCAGGCATCGGGTGGGCAAGTCAGCAAAGGCTTCGGGGCTGATGGTTTCGCCCGGCTCGGGCGGTTCGTTGAACGCCATGTGGCCGTTGATCCCGATGCCGCCGAAGCAAACGTCCACTCCGCCCCGCTGAGCGATCCGCTCGGAAAGCGATTCCGGTTGCCGGGGATCGGGAAAGATGCGCCGCTGGGGTTCGGGAGCCAGCTCGGGCCGCAGCAGGTCGTAGAACTTGTGGTTCATGAACCCGCGAAAGCTCAACGGGTGGTCTTCCGGCACCCACTGGTCTTCGTCGGTCAGGTATTCGTCCATGTTGATGATGGTCACGTGCCGCAGCGACACCCCCTGCTGGTTTATCATCTCGGCAAGCACCGGAAACTGGTCCACTGGACCGACGGGGACGATCATCCAAAGTTCGCGCCCTTGGGCGGCGGCTTGCTGGATTTCATCCAGCATGGCCTGGGCCATGTGCCGGGCCAACGCTTGGGCATCGGGCACTACTTCGACGGCCACCGGGGTTCCCTGGCCGAGTTGCTCGGCCGGGACTGTCGCGTAAGAGGGAAGGCTCCAACTCATAGCAGGCACAACCGTTTCTGAAGAAGAACCCGGAACCTTGCGCTGTGCAAAGTGTAATGCTTGCTGGGCTGAACAGCCACAGGGACCAGGCCAAAGCAATGGCGGCCACCGCGGCCCCGCAACAGCGATTGCCCGCGGGACGTTGCCAATCCCGCTACCGTCGCACCGCGGTGTCAGTTAGGCTTGTATCAGATGGGGCCAGGTGGCCCGTTGGTTTCCTGCAATGCCGATTGGCAATGACAACCATGACGGAACAGCCTCAGTCCAACAAGCCGGAAGAACCTGAGCTGCAACAGCCCGACCCTTCGGAGCAGAACCGCCCGTTCGCCGTACCGGTGGCCGAGCGGGTGGGCCGGCTGCCTCCTTATCTGTTTGCCCGCATTAACGCGCTGATGTACGAAAAGCGCCGGGCCGGAGCGGACGTGATTGATCTGGGGATGGGCAACCCGTCGGACCCTCCGGCCGATTTTATCGTGGACAAACTGGCCGAGGCGGCCCGGGACCCGAAAAACCACGGCTACAGCCCCAACACCGGCATCCGCAATTTGCGTCGCGAGGTGGCCAGCCGCTACTACACCCGGTACGGCGTATCGCTGGACCCGGACAGCGAAGTGCTGGTGTGCCTGGGCAGCAAGGATGGGTTCAGCCACCTGTGCCTTGCACTTCTGGGGCCGGGCGATACGGCCGTGGTACCGGCCCCCAGTTATCCGGCGCACGTGTATGCCGTGGTGCTGGCCGGGGCTAACGCCATCACGCTGGAAGCCACGCAGCCTGAAAAGTTCCTGAGCAACATCGCCTACACCTGCCAGCACTTGTTCCCTCGCCCCAAGGTGGTGGTGGTCAACTATCCGCACAATCCGACCACCACGGTCGTGGAAGCGGACTTTTACCGCGACCTGGTCCGGCTGGCCCGGCGATACGGGTTCTTCGTCGTTAGCGATCTGGCCTACGCCGATATTACTTTCGACGGCTACCAGGCCCCCAGTTTTCTGGCCGCCCCCGGTGCCCTGAGCGTGGGCGTGGAGTTCACCACCATGAGCAAAGGGTACAACATGGCCGGGTGGCGAGTGGGCTACTGCGCCGGCAATGCCGAGGTGATCCGGGCTCTGGCCACCGTGAAAGCCTACTACGATTACGGCATGTTCCGCCCGGTGCAGATCGCTTCCATCATGGCCCTGCGCCACGGGCATGCGGCCGTGCAGCAGCAAGCCCGCTGCTATCAGCGGCGGCGCGACGTGCTGGTGGCCGGGCTGCGTCGTCTGGGCTGGGAAGTGGAACCGCCCCGGGCCACCATGTTCTTGTGGGTCAAGATTCCCGAGCCTTGGGCTTCGCAGTATTCTTCGATGGACTTCGCCATGATGCTGCTGGAGCGAGCAGACGTGGCCGTCAGTCCCGGAGCGGGCTTCGGCCCTGCCGGCGAAGGCCATTTGCGACTGGCCCTGGTAGAAAACGAAAACCGCCTGCGGCAAGCCGTGCGGCAGATCGGCCGCGCTCTACAGAGCATCCGTCTGGCTGCGGAGCCGGCTCCGGCCGAGTGAGCGCCCCGGCCTTGGCTTGGGCGGAAGGGGCTTGGGTTGGGACTTTTCCGGAAGCTCCTTGCCCACTCGGTCCGCTTTGCCGCTTCGCTCGAATTGTTCCCAGGCCCGAAACGCCTTCGCCCGGGCTTCCTCCTTGGTAAATCCGAGCGAAACCGGGGCATAAACATAGGTGGCATCGGTCCGCCGTTCGGCAAAACCGAAGTCCTTGGGGTCCAGGCCGTGCAAGTGGATAACGACGGCCAGGGCCACGTCCCGCACTTGGACTCGTAAAATGTCGTTGGAACGGCGGCGAAGTTGATAGACCACCGCCTGGTTGTTGAAGTGGCGCTTGACCAGCGGCACGTGCCGGCGATTGCCGTCCCGGGCCACGGCCAACATGGCCTGAACCACCACGTGATTGTTGGGACCTCCGCCCTTGAGGATTCGTTCCGCCGGCAGAATCGCAGCGGGAAGCCGGTAGTTCATGGCCCAGCTCAACACGCGATAGGCGTCCATCTGGTCGTAGTAACGCTCCAACCACTGGCCGAGCATGTGCCGCAACGCCGGGGCATATGTGCCTTCCATAACCCCTTGGCGGAAATGGATCTGGTAGGAAAGCGTGATGAGCGTCAGCAGCTCTTCGTTGCCCGGTTTCACCGCGGGGTGCAGGGTGGCAATGAACAGACTGGCCACGTGAGCCATGGAAAGCTGTCGGGCCTGGGACATGACTCCGGAACGCGCTTGCAAATACGCGCCGCGAATCAGTCCCCGCAGGGTTTGTTGGAGCGCCTGCGGGTTGGTCCAGGCCAGCAGCAGCGCCTGTTGTTCCCGGGCTACCTTACGGTACAGGGCCAGAGCCACTTTGCGGTCCCCGCCCAGAGCTTGCAGAAAATCCTTCCACCCGGGCAACTGGTCCAGGTCGTGCGCATCCGGGTCGGCTAGAAACTGGGCCAGCCGCTGGCGCAGCCAGTGGTGTTCCAGCAGGCGCAAGATGGTGCGGCACCGCTTGCGCACTTCCGGATCGGGACTTTGCAGTCCTTGGCGAACTGCCTCGCGCGCCGCTGGACCCAAGCGCACCAGCTCCGCGGCGGCGTGTTCCCGCTGCTCGAAGCGTTCCGCTCCCAGTTGCTGGACCAACTGCCGGGCCCGGGCCGCCGTGTCCTCCTGAGCCTGAGCCGGCCCGGCCGAACAAACCACCACAACAATCCCCAGGCCAACAACACGCCGGAAAAGCGCAACAGAAAGCATCGCCGGTTTCCTGAAGGAGCCGCGGGATATAAGCTCCTTCCAGTCTAAAGCAATGCAGCATGGGCGGTCCAGCAACTCTTGCCGTTTCTTTGCCCGGGTGGTTCTTGACGATGAGGCCGGGCCGGGTTAGGCTGGCATTTCGTTTTTCGATGCTGAGAGTGCAGGTTATTAGCAAACCTGAATCGCGCCCATGCACATCAAGACCATCCAGGTATTCTGCGACGTGGTGCGCCGCCGCAGCTTTTCCAAAGCGGCGGCCGACAACGGCATGTCGCAATCGGCGGCCAGCCAGATGGTCCACCAGTTGGAACAGCGGCTGGGCGTGAAGTTGATCGACAGGTCGAAGCGCCCCTTTGTCCTAACCCCTGAAGGCAAGCTGTATTACGAAGAAAGTCGACTATTGCTGGAAAAATACCTCGCTTTGGAGGATCGCGTCCGCGGGCTCAAGGCGGCCCTGCAGGGGCGAGTCCATGTGGTGTCGATCTACTCAGTGGGTCTGCACCACATGAACCGCTACATTCAGCAGTTCCTGGCGCGGTATCCCAAGGCCAATGTCCGTTTGGAGTATTTGCACCCGGACCGGGTCTATCGCAGCGTGCAGCGGGACACGGCCGATCTGGGGCTGGTGAGCTATCCGCGGCAGTTGCGTTCCATTCGGGTAATCCCCTGGCGAAACGAGCCGATGGTGCTGGTCTGTGCCCCGGAGCACCCGTTTGCCGCTCGGGAAAGCATCCCCGTGGAGGAGTTGGACGGAGCAAAGGCGGTAACATTCGATCGCAACCTGCGCATCCGCCGCGAGCTGGACCGGCAACTGCACCGCCACGGAGTCGAGCTGGACGTAGTGATGGAGTTCGACAACATTGAAACGATTAAGCGAGCCATCGAGATCGACGCCGGGGTGGGCATTCTGCCCGAGCCCACCGTCGCACGCGAGGTGGCAACCGGCTCGCTGCGGGCTGTGCCGCTGCAAGGCGTGGAGCTGGTACGGCCCATCGGCATCATTGTGCGTCGCAACCGAGAGCTGGGCCCCACGGCCCAACTGTTTATCGAGCTGCTCAAGCAAGGCCAGTGCTGGGAGGAGTCGGCCCCGGGAAACCGCGCTCCGCCGCAGCCTTCGGTCCCGACCGTTCCGCGGTGAGAGCTTCGGGCGAATTGTCCCCTCCCCCCGGCTTGCGGCACTGGTGTTGCCGCTCCCGGGCTAGAGTCGACCCCCAGCAACTAGCGGCCTGTTGCCAGCTTTTGCCGCCGAAAGCGGATTCCGAATCGGCCCCGGCGACCGGAAACAAGCAATTCCCGACCCCTTTGCACCAAGGAGAAACAATGAACGCTCCCGCGCCCCGACGACGCTGGTTGAGCATGATGGAGCCGTTCGGGATGTACGATCCGCGGTTTGAGCACGATTCCTGCGGCGTGGGCTTCGTGGCCCACATCAAAGGTCACCGCAGCCACCAGATCATTC
>WFOE01000294.1 GCA_015488215.1 Planctomycetales bacterium | reverse complement strand
GACTTTTGCACTTTTTCAGGGCGAAATTGGCCTACCTACATGAAGCGAGCCTCCAGCATAATGCTTGGGCGTTATCACACCATCCAGGCACTACGCAAGGAGGCTCACGATGGACCTTGTAGCAGCTTTTGTGGTTTTGTTGCAAGAGGTCTCGGGCACGATGACGGCTCCGACATTCGAGAGCTTTGTCACCGTGGTCACAGGGTGGGGGGCGCGGCCCGGCGCACCATCACCCGAATGATCCTCATGGCAGGGGACAAGGCCAAGAAAAATTATTCCTCCTATCACCGCGTCTTCAGTGCTGCCCGCTGGTCGCTCGATGCCATGGGACTGGCCGTCTTTGATCTGATTGCCCCCTGGTGCGGCGAGGTCGTGATGGTCGCGGTGGACGACACCCTGGCCCGGAAACGCGGCCACAAAATCTTTGGGGTGGGCATGCACCACGATCCGATCCTGTCTTCGCGTGGGAAGGCCATCACGAATTGGGGCCACAGTTAGGTCGTGCTGGGAGTGATCGTGCGGCTGCCGTTTCGGGACCATTGTTTTTTTCTGCCTGCCGATCCTGTTTCGCTTGTACCTAAACAAGAAAAAAGCCCGGAAGCACCGTCGGGTGTACCGGACGCGGCCCGAGCTGGCGGTGGAGCTACTGCACCGGCTCTGCAACCATCGGAAAAACAAGCGTTTCCCACGTCGTTGCGGACGCTGCCTACGGCGGGGCGAGCGTGCTGTGTCACCTGCCTGCGAACTGCGATTTGACAAGCCGACTTCTCAACAACGCCCGGCTCTACGATGCTCCGCCATCGCCCCGTTAGCGGTCGAAGGGCCGTCCGCGAAAACGTGGGAAGCGCTTGCCCACCCCCAAGCAGATGATGGAAGGTCGGTGTCGGCGGATCGAGTTTGCCATCTATGGCCGGACGGAGAAGGCGCGCCTTGCCGAGGCGTGCGCCCGGGTGCATGCGGCGCCCGGCCGTCCACTGCGGGTGGTGGCCGTTGAAGCTCTCCGAGGCGGTCGGGGCCAAGAGGCATTCTATTCGACCCGTTGGGAGGCGTCGGCCGAAGAGGTTCTGACTTGGTATACCGCACGCTGGAGCATCGAGGTGACTTTCCGTGACAGCAAACAGCACCTCGGTTTCGAAGAACCCCAGGGCTGGACGCGCAAGGCGGTGAAGCGGACGGCTCCCATGGCGATGCTACTTTACTCGTTGATCGTTCTGTGGTTTGCGCAAGAGGGGCACCGCGATTACCGACCTTTAGATGGCCAGTGGTACCGATCGAAGACCGACCCTTCGTTCGCCGATATGTTGGCAACCCTCCGGCGTGTTAGCCTCCGGAGAACGATTTTTGCAAAGGGCCTTTCCGGCCGAGGGTCGCGAAAAATCCGCCAACTCCTGGAAAGTCTCTTCTCCGTGGCCGCATAAAGTGCAAAAGTCGAACTAAGAGGCTGTCACAAAACTTTGAACTGCAGACCCCACGCCCAAAGATTGGAACAACGCCGTAGGGTTTTGTGACGTTCACAGTGCAAGGCAACTCCCCTAAGGAGAACGCTGGTCGAAGAGTCTCTCCTGTTGCTCCAAGGCTTGCTCCAACTGCAAGTGGACTTCCTGGGTCTGAGAGACGATCCACAGTCCCGAGTCCGGCTCCAGGTAGCCCCAGCCGGCTCCCTGGGGTTGCCAGCTTTCCGGCTGGATTTGCCGCTGCAACCGCTCGACCTGCCGCCGGCGCAGCTCTGCTTCGCGCCAGCGGTACCACAGCGGATAGATTTCCACCCGCAGTTGCGAGGAGGCCACCTGGGGAGTGGTAATCCGCACGGTGCGGGCGTCCTCGACAATCAGGGCCAGCCCCAACGGTTCGACCACGCGTTGCAGCGCTTCCCAGAGCGACACGTCCTTGGCCTCGACGGTGATCTGTTCCTCGGGCCGCAAACCCTGGGCTCGCAGGGAACGCCCGTCAATCAGGACGAGCACGCCGGTCTGCTTTTGCAGTGCGGCGCAGACGTGCCGCAGCGACACCGGAATCCGGTAACTCAAGCGGACCTTCTTTTCCAGCAGCGGTCGGGCTTGCTGCCAGGTGGTCGCCGCTCCACGGGCTTCGACCGGCCGGGTGCGAAGCAGTTGCCATCGAGCCAGCAACCGGCCCAGTTGGCGGTGGACTGCGGGCGTGTGCGTTACCACGAGCATCCCTTGGCGGTAGTGCATCCGGCCGGGTTCGGCCTGTGGGGCCCAGGTGCCGGGGGCCACCAGGCGCTGGAGCACTTCGATTACTTTTTCCGGCGTGCCCAGCGGCGTTTGCACCAGCCATCGGGCCGGATAGCGGAACGTAACGGGAGCATCGTGCCGCTGCGGCAGCGCTTCCCAATGGAGCGTTTTGCCCTGCACGCGGAACCGCAGTCCCCATTCGGCGGCAAGCGCCCGCAGGGCCTGGTGCAGTGTTACCCGATGAAGTTGCAGGGAGATTTTGGTTTCCGGCGATACGCCCGCGGCCAGCAGGCTATCTACGTCCAGTTGCAGCTCCAGTCCGGCCATTTGAGCAAGCAGCCCCAGCACCTCCTCCAGCGGCAGTTGGCGAAAGTCTAACTCGGAAACCGCGAGTTGAAGCTGCGGCGGCACTTCCTCAGGTGGAGCTTCCCGCACGGGAGCTTCGTGCTGCCCGGGGTGGGAGGAATCGGAAGGTTCCCGGTCCGGAGTGTTCGTTGCCACCTGGGCACGAGAAGGCGACTCCGTTTCCAGCTGCGGTTTGTTCTTTGCAGCCCCGGGCTCCTGGCGGTCCGAAGCAGGCTTGCCCTTGGGACCCAGCAGCGGTGGAGCCAGCCCGGCCAACAACTGCGGCCGCGGGGTCTTGTTCACCACCACCAGGTAGCGGAGCACCTGCGGATCAATCCGGTTGGAAAGCATGCGGACCGAGCCGTCGGCCATCAGAGCCAGCGTGCCTTGGGAAGTGCCGGAGCCGAATCCGTCGGGCCCTCCGGCCAGCGGCAGCCCAGTCACTCCCCGCACGGTGGCCGGGCCTCCGGCAGACCAGGGACCAAGCTGGTCCTGCACGCTCAGCACGGCGATGGTCTGTGAAGCCCCGCCGGGCAAGCGACCGAAGCGGCGGCGATGGTTGTAGGCAAACAGCCCGGCGTCGGGGTCGTTGGCGTCGGCCCAGGGGCTTCGGGCCCCCCAGCCTCCCACGCCCACAAAGTGCGTCACGGCATAGCCTTCGTCGGTTCGCTGCCGCGGCAGCAGCGGGTTGACTAGCGGCCAGAGCACCCGGCGAGTGGCCGGTTGGTTGACCGGATCGTTCCAGCTATGGGCGAAGCTCAACCGGCGGTAGAGTTCCTCCTGGCCCAGGTAGGGCAACAGCGAAGCAATCCAGCTCAATCGCCGCTGCGGGGGCAACACGGGCGATCCGGCGGCTCCCTGGGGCAAGGCTCCTTCGGCCTTTTCATAAGCGGCCAAGGCCGGGGCCAAGGCCCCCAGCCGCTCCACGGCCTGGCGTTCTCCGCTTAGCCGCACCTGCTTCTGCCACCAGGGGAGTTGGGCCTGAAGGGCCTCGAGCCCCTTGGCCAGCGGCAAGGCCAGAGTCCAGCTCAAGGCCACGTGGTCTTCTTCCAGTTGCACTTGCTGGCTTTCCAGCGTTTGGCAACAGGGGCGCAGACAGTCGGCCAGAGCTTGCGACCTGGCGGCGTCGATGCGGCCTTCTTGGAGTTGCTCGGGCAGCGTGTCCAACTGCTGTTGCAACAAGGCCAGCAGCCCTTGCCCCAGCGTGACCAGGTGGTTTTGCAGTTCCAGATTCACGCTGGGCGTGGCTCCGGTGAGCCGCACCCACAGCCGTTCTGCTCCACCGCACTCCAGTGCCACGGCTACGGCCTGGGCCTTGGTCCGCAGGGTCTGCCACTGCTCGTACTGCGGCCACTGGTTGCGCCAGGCCGGGGGCAGGCGCCAGGCAAGTTGTTCCAGCGCCGCTTGCGACGCCGCCCAACAGACCGCGGCGGCGGACTTCAGCGAGGCGGACACCACACGCTGTACCGGTGTCATCTGGCCCGGCACCGGAGCCGGCAACATGCGCAGCAAGTGCGGGGCTCCCGTGGCCAGCAACTCCGGCCCCAGGAAGACAAAGGGCCACTTCCATTTTTTCCCGGACGCGTAGCGCACCTGGGCCCCGGCTACCGTTTGGCCGGTCAGCGGAGCCTGGGCCACTTGCGGCGTCAGAGTGCCCAGGGGTTCCCGCAGCTTGACCACCAGCAGAGCTTCCGAGTCCCAGCGTTTCGGCTCCGTTACGCTCCAGCAGACCCAGTGCACCGCCTCGCGATGAATGGCCAGGGCTTCCAGAAATCGGGCCAGCGGGTAGCGGAATTGCTGCTCCCAGCGGCGCACGGCCGCTTCGACCGACGCGGCTTCGGTTCCCCGTTCGGGAAACCGGGCCACGAACACCATCTGCGCCCCGCGGGGAATCCAAGGGCCAATCTCCTGCCAGGGATTTTCCTGGGGAGAGCCTGTCCCGGGACGGGCCTGGTCCAAAGGGGAGTCATCCTGGCCCGCGGCCGCCGGCTTGCCGGCGGATTGCTGGTCCGAAACCAACGGTCCGGCCGAATCGCCCGAGTCGGTCCCCAAAAACCAGAAAGCCACCCCCAGGGCCAACACCGCGGCCGTGGCAGCCACTAGTGCCCCGTGGCGTTTGAGCTGTCCAAGCCGGGGTACGGTCTCTGTTTCCGCAACCGGTTCTTCCCCATCGGGCGATGTTTCCCGGGGCCTGTGGTTCGGCTCCTCAGGCTGCGTGGCAGGCTGGTCCGCCGAGGGCTGCTGTTCGCTTTGCGGCTGTTGTTTGGGGAGCTGTCCGTCCGCGGCCGTCAGGTCCAACCCCGCTTCGGCCATGCTGGCCAACTGTTGCGAATCGGCCACACCGGCCGCAGGCTCGCACTGAGCAGTTGTGTCAGGTTGCTCTTTGGTTTGAGAGGGCTGGGCTGATTGGGCTGGAGATACAGGTTCTCGGGCCAGGGCGGGGGCTTCCTGCCGGGGGCTTGACTCTTGCGAAGCGGCCTGCTGTCCCCAAGCGGGAGCTTCCTGCCGGGATTTTGCCTCGGGAGCGCCGGTGGCAGCGGAGCGTTCTGCCGAAGTGGTCGTTTCGGTCCCGGGGGAGTGCTTTGCCGGGGCTTTGGGGCCGCTGGAGACCTGAGCGTCAGAAGGTGCATCGGCCGGGGGGGCTTTCCAGCCGGGCGGGGGTTCCACCAGCACCATGCTGCCGCAGCGGGGACATTCGACGATCTGGCCCACCACGGCCGCGTTGCGAACGCGGAGCCGCGCCGTGCAGGTGGTACACCGCACGCTGAACAAACTGGACGGGTCCGACATGCCTGTTCCGCTTGTACGAAAACGGCCGCAGCGACTTGTTGCCCCGGACCAGCGCAGCGGGAGCCTGCACACGCCGCAGCGACGGTCTGCCCCATTATAGCACGATTAGGAGGACTTCTGCTGCAATTCCGGAGGGATGGGGTCTCCGCGTTCCTGGGCGGCCTTGCGGGTGGTGATGACCAGCACCTCCTGGTCTCCCTCCTTGCGGATTACGTAGATGAGTTTTCCGTCCGGGTTGGCCTTTTTCAGAATGGTGCGGAGGATCTCCCCGGCCGGTTTGTCCTTCAGGTCCAGCCCGAACGACTGGTTCTTGGTTATCCCTTCCAGTTGCAGGTCCGCTCCCAGGATGCGCACCGGATAGCCAATTTCCTGGCCGAACATCATCAGCGACTGTTCAAGCGTATCGCGGGGGAAGGAGAGGCTGATGATTTTCTTCTGCAACACTTCGGCCAGCGTCTTGGGTTCTTGTTGCTGAGGGGAGGTTTGTGCGGCCACGGTCACCCCGCCGCTGCCGCCACCTTGCTTTTCCACGGCCAGCAGATAGGTGGCAAAAGCCAGGTTCGGAGCTGCCTGCGGAGGCAGGTAACACCGCAGCACCGCCTGGCGGCGATGCACGCCCCAGTCTGTGTGGTTGACCACCTGTTCCAGCATCCGCGGAAAACGGAACAGGATCCGGCGGCTGTAGGGGCTGACGTTGATCTGGGCAATCTGGTCTTCCACCACCGAAGGGAGCGAGGCCAGCTTTTCGTGAAACTGCTTGGCCAGGGCGGCCGGGGCCACGTCGGCCGTGGCGGCCAGCCGGGCTTCGAAGAACACGTAATCCGGAGCCAGGTGCATGCTCAGCAGCAGCGCCTGCAGTTTTTCGCCCAGGAAGAGCTGGGCCGGTTTTCGCAACAGGCCGGCCGCTCCCTGCCACAGCTCTTTCCCCCCGGCGAATAGAAAGCTGGGAGCCACCAGCACGTTGAACGTCCGCCGGCTGTCGGTCCAGGGAAGCATCTGTTCCATCTCGCGCCGAAGCGGCGGAGGCTCCAGCGCGTTGGCCAGGGCCGATTGCAGCGGGCTTTCCTCCTCTTGAAGCTCTTCCAGCGGCTCTACCGGGGCCACGACCAACTGCTTGGGACCAGCCAGATAGTAGCCCCAGGAACCGGCCACGATTACGTCGCGGGTGCCCACACGGGCCGTCTCCGCCCCGGAAAGCCGGCTTCGCAACGCCGCGGCGTCCAGGGGCTCGGTGGTGTGGATTACCATGGTTACCCGAGGCAACTTGCCCGATCCGCCTGGCAGAAACCCCAGCACGGCCAGTTCCATCTGCTCAAGCGGCACACCGCTAGTCTGGGCCAGGGAGTTCAATGCGTATTCGGTTCCGCTGCCCAGGGTTTCCAGCAGCACTTTGCCCTGGGTGTGGTTGAGCAGTTCCCGCGGGCGGAGCGAGACGACCATCTGCACCCCGTTGGGCAGATAGCGCACATCCAGCGGCGGTCCGGCCGTAGGCGAAGCCCACATCGGCTCCCCCGTGAGCGTGGTCAGCACCGGCGCGGCGTTTTCCATACCGCGGGTGCTCGAGCCGCTGTTACTTTCGGCCGGCTGGGATTTGCCCGAACTGCCGCTTTGCTGCTTGGTGGTGCTGTTCTGGTTGCCGTTCTGCCTGGCGGTTTGCTTGCCGGGGTCCGCGCCGTCGTCCGAGGAGGAGCTCCCTCCGCTCATGAGCACCATCAGCGCAAGCAGAATCACCAGCACCGAGCCGACGGCGGTACCGGCGAGCATCACCAGTTTTTCGGAACGGCTCCGTTGCCGCCGGCGCGGTTGCACCACGGAAGAAGCCGATTTCTCTTCCTGGCCGAAGTCCAACCCCGGCGGAAGGGCCGATTCGCTCTGCGCGGCGGCGGGTGCCGCGGGAGCCGGACTTCCGCCCGGAATCGCCGCCGCTGGGGCAACTTCGGCCGCGCCGGAAGCGGACACCGGAGCACCACTGGGCACTGCGGTCGCTGCCGGCCTTGCGGGCACATTGGTACCCGGGACGGCTTGCGCCTGCGGGTCTGCCACCGCCACCACGCGCTGCATCAGATGTTGTTCGAACGCCACGGCCGTTGCCGGCGGAGGGCTGGGCTGAGGGCGGGCCGTGGATTCAAACGGCCCTAGCGCCTCCACCACGTGCAGGGCCGAAGGATACCGCTGCTGCGGGTGCTTGTTCAGCAGCGTGTGCACCACCGCGGCCAGCTCCTCGGGCACCTCAGGGCGCTTGTCCCGAATCGGAGTCGGAAACGACTGCAAGTGCGCCTGCACTTTTTCGGCCGTGCTGTTCAGCGAGCCGAACGGAGCCTCGCCGGCCAGCAAGTGGTAAAGCAAACAGCCCAGGGAGTACAGGTCGCTGGCCGGCCCGACGCCTTGTCCGGTAATCATCTCAGGAGCCAGATAATCGGCTGCCAGGCGGAGCCGGTCTTCCGGGCTGTTGGGGCCGGTCGGCGGACCCAGAGGGTCGCTGCGCCACAGGGGAAAGTACACCAGTTGGGTGTCGCCCTCGGGCCGCAGCAGCACGTTTTGCGGGCGGATTTCGCCATGCACTTGTCCGGCCTGGTGAATGTGGGCCAGTCCCAACGCCACGTCCTTGGCAATCGAGCAGGCCCGATCCACAGCCAGCGGCTTCTGCGAAAGCGATTCGGTCAGCGCGCCCCCGCGGATCCGCTCCAGCACAAAAAAGCGATACACGCCGGCGGTGACCAGCTCGTAACAGCGCAGCAAATGAGGGCTTACCACTCCGGCGGCCCAGCGAGTCACCTGGGCCAACTGGTTGAGCTGTTCGGGCGTAGGGGCCTGTTGGTGGTCCAGAAACAGCAGCGTTACCCGATGCTTGGTCGGCAGGTGCAGCGCGCCGAAGAGCGGCACGGGCACGGGCCATTCAATCCGCTTGGTAACCAGATAATCCCCATAGAAAAAAGGCCCCGGCTGCCCGGCCAGGAGCACCTTGCCGTGGTAAGCCGTGATGGCGTTCTGGGTAACAAGCCACCGCACCAACGTGGCCGGCTCCTCCGCCTTGGGCAGCTTGGCCGAGGCGAACTCCTGACGCAACGATTCCAAACGGCGGCCATCCACCAGACCGCTTTGTTGCAGCAGTTCCCAAATCCGCTCCACACTCACCGTCATGAGCCTTGGTCCCCTTTATGTTCGACTGGCCGAGGTGCCGAGCTGCTTCCGGCTCGGGCCGCTCGAAAGGCCAGGGGCGTCTTTCCATCGCTTGCCGGGCAGACTCCCATCATACACCACCGGGGCACCATCTGCTTTCCCGCATGCGCGCAGTTTGCACCCCTGTTGGATTTGACGGAAAAGAGCAATTCTTGTTCCCGGTCCCCGCGGGCCGAGCGGGCAGCAGGAAGTTTCTCCGACAGAATGGCCATATTTTGCATATATTCATCTTTTAGTCTAATTTCTTGCTTTCCCTCCTGCCAATCGAATTGTCCTCTCCGGCAGTGCGGTTCCGCCCACGCCGAAGAGCGCGTGTGTGCCTGCACGAAAGAAAACGGGCAGCCGCTACTGCCTGAAGGCTCTTGCGCGGAAAAATCGCGCCGCCGGCCCAGCGACTACTTGCCGATGCACCAGAGATGTTTTTCGCTACGGATGAAGATGTTCCCCTGGCTCACCGCGGCCGAGGCGTAGGTGTACTCGCCCAGTCGGTTCACCGCCAGGCGGCGGAAGCGGGGACCGGCCTGGACCACGGTGGTGGTGCCGTCGTCGGCCTGGAAGTAAATCCGCCCTTCGGCCACCACGGGCGAGGCGCTGAACCGCACCCCGAGCCGTTTCCGCCAGCGGACGCGTCCCGTTTCGGCTTCGAAACAGGTGGCCACCCCCTGGTCCGAAACCACATACAGGTGCTCGCCCACCACCACCGGCGAAGGCACGTAGGCGGCTCCCTGCCGCGTGCGCCAGACGATGTGGGTTTTGGTCACGTTGCCGGTGCCGTCGGGCCGGATGGCCAGAATATGCCGTTCCGGATAACCAGCGGTCAGAAACACCAGGTGGCCGTTATCGACCATTGAAGCCACGAACTGTTCTGTCGGTCCGTGCACAATCCACAGCAGCCGCCCGGTGTCCGGATCGTAACTGGTGACGCACTTGCTGCCCGAGAGGATCATCTGCGTCCGCCCGGCCAGGCGGCGGATGATGGGAGTGACGTAGCTTCGCGTTTTGAACTCCCGGGGCACCTTCCACACGGTGCGTCCCGTGCGACGGTCCAGGGCCACGATGTAGGAATCCCCGTCGTGGTCGCCGTTGACGATTACCAGGTCCCGATACAGCACCGGGCAGGAACAGTAGCCGTGCCGGGAATGGAACACGCCGGGCCGGACCGCCCAAAGCTGGCGGCCCTGGAAGTCGTAGGCGGCCACGAACATCCATTGCCGGTCCAGAAAGGTCACGTAGACCCGTTCCCCGTCGGTGGCCGGCGTGCTGGAAGCGTAGCTGTTCAGGCGGTGTTTGCGTTCCAGCGGAGCAGTGAGCACCACCCGTTGCCAGAGGAGCTTCCCGCTGGGCCGGTCGTAGCAGAGCAGGATGCGCTGCTGTTTTTCTTCCAGGCACGAAACCAGAAAGATGCGGTCTTCCCAGACGATGGGCGAAGCGTGTCCCGTGCCGGGCACAGGCACTTTCCAGCGAATGTTTTCCGTGGCACTCCATCGGACTGGGATGTTTTTCTCCAGCGAGGTGCCGTCCCCCCGCGGCCCGCGCCAGCAGGGCCAGTTTTCGGCCCGAACCGCAGCGGGAACAAACAGCAACACACCCAACAGAAACAGCCAGCTACGGCGGCAGAAGCACAAACTCTCACTCAGGTGGGAAAGCATCATGGCAGGCAACGTTTCGCAGTTGGCGGGAAGGGAAACGAGAAACCTACATTCGGCAGGTCGATTCCGCTTTTGGATTCTATCTGCAGGCCTTCCGTCTTTTCTGGGCTGGTGTTTTGGACGGATGCCTTCTTCAGTTTGCTTATACCAGAAAATACCAGGAAAACAGCCCGGCACGCAACGAACAGCAGGATAGGGAACGGGACCATTTCTCTTCGCCCGCTTCCACTGCCAGCCCTGCTCAGGCCGGCAGAATTGGCCTCCGCACTAGGTCAGCAGGTTCCTTGTTGAGCAGGGTTCTGAAAGCGCAACCGGCCTAGGTCTTTGAACGTCCCGGGGCACTTACTCCCCCAGCCTCCTCCGGCAAGGCAGCGGTTCGGCGAAGGTCTGCTGGTTCCAGAAGGTCAGTTTTCGGGAGCCTTTGGACCGGTTTCTGAAGGCTCTTCGGAAAGAGAATCGGCCTGCCGCCCTGTGCCGGTGTGTTGCCGCCGCCGGCGACGGCTCTGACCCAAAAGCAGCAAGAACCAGAACCCCAAAAAGGCCAGCGTCGCTCCCAGCACGATAAGCGGCCGGCCCAGGTGGTAGTTGTAGCGGTACGCTCCGGCGGCGTGAATCAGCCCCCAGAGCAGCAACCCGGCGGCAATCAGCAGAATCAGGGTTGCCGGCGTCGGGTCAGGGCGTTTCATGGGTGGACCTGCTACGGGACAACGAAGGCAGTTCCCTTTGATACTACCCCAACTGCGCTTTGGGCCAAGTGGTCTTGTCGGCCGGAGGAGTTCTGGCCGAAGATACGATTCGTGGCCCGGCTTGCGCGTGCCTTCGGCTCGATGAAGGGGTGCCCCGATGTTCCCGCGGCGATTCGCCTCCTGCAGTCGTTTCGGTTCTCCGGCCCTGTATTGGGGAGGGGCACTGTTGCTCTTCTTTCTGCTGGGATGCCAAGGGGGGGCAGGACCCGAGCCCAAGCCAAGCCAGCCGGACCCGGCCGCAAAAGCCCGCTCCGGGAAAAACTTGCCGGGCAAGGCTCCCCCGCCCCCCAAGCGGCAAGAGCCGCTTGGCTCTCCCCCAGTGGTCGAAAGCGAGGGTCAGACCGAACATTGGTGGTTTATCACCCAGGTGCAAGGGCATCCCGTAGGCTACGTTCACCTAAGCCGGACTCCGGTGCGCAAAGACGACCAATCCCTGCTGCGCTGGCAGGCCGAGCACTACCTGCGGCTCAAGCGTTTCGGCCAGCAGACGGTAACCCGATTGCAGTACTGGAGCCTGGAAACGCCCACGGGCCGGGTGCAGGAGTTCGGCACGCAGCTCCACTTGGGCGGCGCCCCGCAACGGTGCGAAGCCCGGCGGCAGGGGGACCGGTTCTTGTTGCAGTTAGTGCAGGGGAACCAAGAGCTGGCTCGCAGTCTGCCGGTGCCCGAGGACGTCAGGGGGTTCTTCGCCCTGTTTCAACTGCGTGCCGAGGAGCGGACTTCGCGGGAACCGGTCCGCATCGTCCAACTGCACCCGATATTCTTGCAAACCGTGCCGGTAGTGCTCCGCTACCAGGGAGAGGAACCGCTGCAAGTCGCCCGGCAGACAATCCAGGCGCACAAGCTGAAAGCCGAGCTCCAGATGCAAGGGCAGCGTTTGGAGACGTTGCTTTGGTTCGACGCCCAGGGCCGGGTCTGGCGGACCGAAACCGCCGGGCCGGGTCTGGTGGAAGTGAACCTGTGCAGCTCCCAGCAGGAAGCGCTGGCCGTGCTCCAGCGCTCCCCGGCGTGGGACCTGGGCCGGGCCACCAGCGTCGTCGTCCACAAGCCGCTGCCGCCTGTGGAGAAACTGGCCCTGGTCCGCTACCGCCTGCGCGTGCCGCCGGGGGCGAAGCTCGCTCCGCCGCAGTTGCCGCCGTGGCAGGAGGTAAAGACCGGGGCGCAGGGAGAAGTGGAAATCGTCGTCCGCAGCTCCGAACTGCTGCGGCCCGGGAACGCCGCGGGGCCGTCGCCCCAGGGAAGCTCCGCGGAGCCAAAGTCGGAGTATCTGCAACCGAGCCTGCTGGTCGATAGCAATCATCCTCAGGTGGTCGCCCTGGCCCGCAGCGTCGCTCCCGACAAGCGAGAGCCCTGGCAGGTGGCTGCGGCGCTGCGGCGCGAGGTCCACCGCCGGATTAGCAGCAAAGAGTTTTCGCTGGCCCTGGCCTCGGCCAGCGAAGCACTGCGGCAAGGACGCGGCGACTGCACCGAACATGCCGTGCTGCTGGCCGCGTTGGCTCGGGCCCGGGGAATCCCCGCCCGGCTGGCCTATGGGCTGGTCCATCTGGCCGGCACGGGGCGTTTCGCCTTCCATATGTGGACCGAGCTGTGGCTATCGGGCCGCTGGGTGCCCTGGGACGCAACCCAACCCACCGACATCGTGGGCCCGGACCACGTGCTGCTGGGCCACCTGAGCCTCCGCGGCCCGGAAGACTGGACCCAACTGCTGCGGCTGGTGGATTTGCTGGGCACACTCAAGCTGGAGGTGGCCGAAGTGGTCTTCCGCTCCTCGGCCCCATCTGATTCGGGGAGGTAAGGGGGCAGCAATTCGTTTCTCTGCAAGTTGACGGTATTGCCCGGCGGCGAGTCGAGTAAATTTCGTCGGCCGAAGCAACGGCGAGCCGGGAACGTTAGTTCCCGGAGAAGAAGAGCAAACAAGCACCGGTTCTCCGGTTGCTCCGCGAGTTGACACTCGCGGCTCGCCGGATG
>WFOE01000293.1 GCA_015488215.1 Planctomycetales bacterium | reverse complement strand
GCTGCTGGATGTCCTCGGCCTTGGCCGGGGTTTGTGCTCGGACCGCGGATGCCAGAGCTGCAACCATTCCAGACGCCGCCGTTGCCAACAACCAGGTGCGCAACAGTCCGGACATGATGTCTCTCCTGACAGGGGGAGCTTGTCGCTTCGGCTTGTGGGGGTGGCCGTCCAGCCCCCGCGTGGTTCAACGAGCTGGGGCGGAACGAACCACCGAAATTGTAACTTGCCGTTTTCCGGTTCGCCGTGCCGAAGCGGGTTTATTCCCGCAAAGCCGGATCAGAACACATAATCCGAACGTGCTGGGCTCGTGCCGGCAGGCTCAAAGCACGGCCAGAATGTCCGCTTCCCGAAGAATCCGCAGCCGCCGCCCGTTTACCTGCACGGTCTGGCCCGCGTAGTGCGGAAACAGCACGCGGTCGCCTTCATGCACTTCCAGCGGCACGCGCCGCCCGTCAGGAAGCAGGTGGCCGTCGCCCACCGAAAGCACTTTGCCCACCAGCATTTCCTGCTCTACGCTCTCGGGCAGCACAATGGGCGAGCCGTCGGGCTCTTCTTCCTGGTCCAGCGTGCGGACCACCACGTGGTCGCTCAAGGGGATTAACAGTTGCATGACGGGTACTCGCGTATCGGTTCAGAAGAATCCAAGAGAGCCGTCGGTTTTCCACGCCGACGGTCCGCTTGTTTGGCTCGTGCCCCCGATGCCCGCCGGAATGCCCTCCCGTGAAACAGTGCTTGGCGGAGGAGAGTTCTTCCAAAGTGAGTAGCCTAGGTTGCTCTGAACCCACATTGTCCGCCCCCGGAGCCACAAAAGCAAGCCTCGAAATGGCTCCTCGGCCGGTCCGATCCTTCTCAAAGCAAATGCTCTGCAATCCTTCCTTCCGCAAGCAGCCGGAGTCGGAAGCCGAAGCCAAAGTGGCACTCCCCGGGAAAAAGGACCAACTCCCCCTCCCCGCGGCGGGCTGTTTTGTTATACTTCATGTTTCGGAAAGGTGTAAGCGACGAGGGTTGTTGCAGCTTCCTCCCCCGTGACGAATCGGCTGGAGAACGCATCGTGGTACGTATTCGCCTGAAACGGTTGGGCCGGCGCCACCGGCCGTTTTTCCGCATTTGCGTCATGGACGCCCGGGCTCCCCGGGACGGCAAGACCATCGAGGAGCTGGGCACCTACGATCCCATGGTGCCGGAGACGGACGCCCGCGTGGTGCTCAATCGCGAGCGGGTGGCCTACTGGCTGAGCGTCGGCGCGCAGCCGTCGGAGAAAGTGCGGGTGCTGCTGAAAAAGTACGGCCCCAACGGCACGCGGGTCAAAGAGAACGAAGAAGCCCTGAAACGGCTGCAAATGCAGCGGCAACGCCGCCGGGCGATGGCCACGGCCAGCACCGCCGAGCAGTCGAGCGAACCGACGATGCAGGAATAACCCCCTGGCACTCCCCGCCGGGGGAACCGTTTCCCCGTCGAGCACCCGCCCCTTTCCCGCACCCGCGGCCGGAAAGGGGTTTGTTTTTTCCGGGGCGAGAACCGGCCATGCGTTTCGACATCCTGACGCTGTTCCCCGACATCTTCTCCGGCTACCTGAGCCAGAGCCTGCTGAAGAAGGCCCAGGACCGCGGGCTGGTTCAGGTGCATTTGCACAATTTCCGGCACTGGTCCTGGGACCGGGACCGCCGGGTGGACGACCGCCCCTACGGCGGAGGCCCCGGCATGGTCCTGCGAGTGGAACCGGTAGTGGAATGCGTCGAAGACGTGCAAGCGATGGCCCCGGAGCCGGGCCACGTGGTGCTGCTTACGCCCCAGGGCGAGCGGCTCACCCAGGAGCTGGTCGAGCAACTGGCTTCCCGGCGGCGGCTAATCCTGGTGTGCGGGCGTTATGAAGGGTTCGACGAGCGGGTGCGGCAGATTCTGCGGCCCCAGGAGATTTCCATCGGCGATTACGTGCTCAACGGCGGCGAGGTGGCCGCGATGGTGGTGGTCGATGCGGTGATTCGCCTGGTGCCGGGCGTGCTGGGCGACGAGGATTCCAGCAGCCAGGATTCGTTCTCCGGTCCGCAACGCCTGCTGGAAGGCCCGCAGTACACCCGCCCTCGGGAGTACCGGGGACTGCGGGTGCCGGAAGTGCTGCTCAGCGGCGACCACGAAGCGATCCGCCGCTGGCGGGAGGAGCAAGCCCGCAAACGCACCGAAAAACGCCGCCCCGACCTGCTGCGCGGGGTTGACAACCCCCGCGAAGCTGAGGCATGATTGACGGTTCCTGCCACCTGCAAGCCAGAAACCCGGCAAGAGCCGGTGTTTGCGGTTCGGCCGCGGGCGGTCTGCCACCTTGCCAAGGAACCGGCCCGAGGCAGTTTGGACCGATTCCTTGATTTCTCGGGCCCGCGGGTGCCGACTTAGGAAGCAATAGCAACCTCAGGCCAAGGACAGCGACGATGAGCCAGGACCTGATCCGCCACGTGGAACAAAAATACGCCAAGAAGGACGTGCCGGAGTTCGAAATCGGCGACACGGTCGAAGTCCACACCCGTATCGTCGAAGGGAACAAGGAGCGGGTGCAGGTGTTCATCGGCACGGTGATCGCCCGCAGCGGCGGGGGCATTCGGGAAATGTTCACCGTGCGGCGGATCGTCCAGGGCGAAGGGGTGGAACGGAAGTTTCCGGTCCATTCGCCCAACGTGCTCAAAGTGGTGGTGCGGCGGCACGGCCGGGTGCGTCGGGCCAAGCTGTACTACCTGCGCGACCGAGTGGGCAAAGCCACGCGCCTGAAGGAACGCTTCAAGCGAAAGAAAAAGAAGGTGGAAGTGGCCGGCGAGGAAAACAACAACGCCACCCAGAACCAGACGACCGCCCAGGAACCCGCTGCCGCCGGTGCCGAACAGTAGCCGTTCAGGCTCCCCTCCCCCCAAGGTAATTCCGCGCTCCCGAGTCCCTTTCGGGAGCGTTTTGCTGCGCGGGACGCTCCTCCCGGTGCCGAGTCGCCACGAGGCAAAGCCATGCAACTGCTCGACGCCAGCAACCTGGCCTCTTATCTGGTCCAACGGGGTCGGCTCCCTTCGGCCCAGGGCGTGCAAGTGCGCGAGCTGGCCGGAGGGGTTTCCAACGTGGTGCTTTATGTGGATCCGGGACCGGAGCAGGGGGAACCCTTTGTGGTCAAGCAGGCCCGGGGGCAACTGCGCACGCCCGAGCCGTGGTTCTGCACCGTGGAACGCATCTGGCGCGAGGTGGCCTTTCTGGAAGCGTGCCAACGGCTGCTCCAGGGCACCGATTTTCCGCTCCGCCTGCCCCGGGTGCTCTGGACCGACCGGGAAAACTACGCCTTTGCCATGACCGCCGCCGAACCGGGCCATCGCACCTGGAAACAACTCCTGCTGGAAGGCCAGGTGGACCCCCAGGTGGCCGCCGGCTGCGGGCAGGTGCTGGGCACGCTCCATCGCCGCAGTTGGCATCGGCCGCAGGAGGCCCCGGAACTGGACGACCGCTCGTTGTTCGATCAACTGCGGGTGGATCCCTACTACCGCTTCGTGGCCGGCCGGGACGAGCAAGCCCGCCCCCGTCTGGAACCGCTCATCCGGCAGAGCTTGCAGACGCGGATTTCGCTGGTGCATGCCGATTTCAGCCCCAAGAACCTGCTGGTGTATCCGGGCGGGCTGATGATGGTGGATTTCGAAACCGGGCACTTCGGCGACCCGGCGTTCGACCTTGGTTTCTTCCACGCCCACCTGGTGCTCAAGTGCTTTCATGTCCG
>WFOE01000292.1 GCA_015488215.1 Planctomycetales bacterium | reverse complement strand
CAACCCGGCCACACAATTTGAACGGCTCCTTTGCAAAGCTGGCCTGAAACCTTGGAAAAAGCCGTTCCACAATCTACGGGCCAGTTGCGAAAACGATCTGGTCGAACACTTCCCCTTGCACGTGGCCTGCTCTTGGATCGGCAATTCTGCCCCTGTGGCCCGGAAGCATTACCTTCAAGTGCACGACGAGCACCATCGCAAGGCCGTCGAACAGCCCATCGGTTCACTACAACCCAAGACGACGCAGCAGCCGCTGCAAACTGCTGCACCCCCTGCTGCATCATTTCCCGGAACAGCCAAGAACCGGGCGGAAGTGCCCCAAGATGCCGGTGGTGCTAATTCCGCCCCGTGCCGCGACTTGCCGCAAGTTTCGTCTTCGCAAGGGCTTACGGAGTACGCCCTGCAGGACTCGAACCTGCAACCTTCGGTTCCGTAGACCGATGCTCTATCCAATTGAGCTAAGGGCGCATTCGGGCAATCTGCCGCTTGGACGGCAAAACGGATTTTCGGCGCCGTCTGCGGAGCGACTGCAATCAAACTCCGCTCCTCACGAGCCGACACGCCGCAAGCGACCTGTTCCAAGCGCCCTTATTCTAGTTTTTCCCGCCCATTTGGCAACGCCTGCTGGAACGAAAACTTGCCAAGGCAACACGTTTGGCTGGTCCCGTGCCGGAACGACCCGCTGGTCCGGCCGTGGGCTTGGTAGGAAAGCACACGCGCATTTGCGCCAAGCCATTTCGGGACGGCAGCTTCCGGCAAGTCTCTCCGGCCGCACTCGTTCCAAACCCGCAGGCATTTCCCGCTGATTGGGCAAAGAGGGATTGCCTCTCTTTTCCCGGGAATTGACCGGCTGCCGACAAGCCTTCGGCCACTTTTTCACAGAGCCGGGATAACGCAAGTGCCTACGGTGCAACGGAGTCGAACCAAGGCGAAAAAAGCCGCAAGAAAAAGCTTGACAGGGCCGAAGATGGTGATAAACTGCCCCAACATGTTGGGCAGACTTGGTTATGTGGCCCCAGATATTGGGCAACTGTTCGTAAGTTCAGTGTTCTCGTATGGTTACACAGTCCGAGTCCAAGCCGGTGTCATATTGCGCCTCCGGCCCGGGTGGTTGCCCTGCCGTTTTCGGTGGCACGGAAGCTGGCTTCAAGGGGGCTTCCGCTTCCCGGGTCGGAGGCCGTTTGCCTGCCAAGTGACTGCGGCCGGACACAGGTTTTGGGCTCGGACTGCCTTTGCCCACGCGTTGGAATCCACTGGTTTGGACGGAAACGACTCCCTGGCAGTTTTCGGAAGGAACCCCCACGATGTCAACACCCGCTGAAATGAAACCCAACCAGCCGCAACAAGCCGCTTCGCAACAGACGGGACACCCCGGCCCGCATCTTCGCCCCGAAGTGGCCAGGTCGCTCCAGCAGCCCCCGGCCGCAGAGGCGCCTTCGGACGCCGACCTGGGCCTGGAAGGCCGCACGGTGCGCAAGCGCGACGGCAAAGTGGTGCCCTTCGACGGGTCGCGGATTCGCCGGGCGATTGAAAAGGCGTTTCGGGCCGAACACCGCCTGGACCCCGAGGAGCCGTTGCCCGGCCAATTGGCCAGCCGCATCGACGCCCTGGCCATCGAAGTGTTCCACTGGTGCAGTCAGCAGCCCACCCTGGCCGTGGAGGACATCCAGGACCAGGTAGAACGGACGCTGATGACCGCCGGGGAACACCGCGTGGCCCGGCGCTACGTGCTGTACCGGGAGCAACGGGCCCAGCAGCGGCGCGAGCGGATGCTGCACGTGGTGGGCGAAGACGGAGTGCGCCGCCCGCTGGATACCCAGGCCCTGCGCCGCCGGATCGAAGAAGCCTGCCAGGGGCTGCATCCGGACGTTTCGCCCCAGGCCATCTACGAACAGACCATCCTCTCGCTCTACGACGGGGTTAACGAAACCGAAGTGATTCCCGCGGCCATCCTGGCCGCCCGCAGCCTGATCGAACGGGAACCAGATTACACCTACGCCGCGGCCCGACTGCTGCTGGGCGAAATCTACCAGCAGGGCTTGGGCCGCTACGTGCCGCTGGCCGAGGCCCAGGCCGCTTACCGCCAGGGGTTTGCCCCGTACATTCGCCGCGGGGTGGAGATCGGCCGTCTGGACCCCGAACTGCTGCGGTTCGACCTGGACCTGCTGGCCGAGGCGTTGGACGCCTCGCGCGATTTGAAGTTCGCCTACTTGGGCCTGCAAACGCTGTATGACCGCTACTTGATTCAGGACGAAGGTACGCGGATCGAGCTGCCGCAGATGTTCTGGATGCGGGTGGCCATGGGGCTTGCCCTGCGGGAAGAAGACCCGACGGGCCGGGCCGTGGAGTTCTACGACCTGATTTCCCAGATGCTCTACACCCCGGCCACGCCCACGCTGTTCAACTCCGGCACCACGCATCCGCAGCTTTCCTCCTGCTACTTGAGTACGGTGCCGGACGACCTGGGCAGCATCTTCAAGGTCATTCGCGACAACGCCCTGCTGAGCAAATGGGCCGGCGGCCTGGGCAACGACTGGACCCCGGTCCGCGCCATGGGAGCGGCCATCAAGGGCACCGGCGGCAAGAGCCAGGGGGTGATCCCGTTCCTCAAGGTGGCCAACGACACGGCCGTGGCGGTCAACCAGGGCGGCAAGCGCAAAGGGGCCGTCTGCGCCTACCTGGAAACTTGGCACCTGGACATCGAGGAGTTCCTGGAGCTGCGCCGCAACACCGGTGACGAGCGCCGCCGCACGCACGACATGAACACGGCCAACTGGGTGCCCGACCTGTTCATGAAACGCGTGCTGGCCGACGCCCCCTGGACCCTGTTCAGCCCGGACGAAGTGCCCGACCTGCACGAATGCTACGGCCGCGAGTTCGAGCGGCGCTACATCCACTACGAGCAACTGGCCGACCAGGGCAAAATCCGCCTGTTCCGCCGCCTGCCGGCCAAGGAGCTGTGGCGGAAGATGCTTTCGATGCTCTTTGAAACGGGCCATCCCTGGATTACCTGGAAAGACCCGTCGAACATCCGCTCGCCGCAGGACCACGCGGGCGTGGTGCACAACAGCAACCTGTGCACCGAGATTTTGCTCAACAACTCGCCCGAAGAGACGGCCGTGTGCAACTTGGGTTCAATCAACCTGCCGGCCCACATCCGCAACGGCCAACTCGACCTGGAGCTGCTGGAAAAGACCGTCCGCACCGCCGTGCGGATGCTGGACAACGTAATCGACATCAACTACTACCCCACCGAAGAAGCCCGGCGAAGCAACCTGCGGCACCGGCCCATCGGGCTGGGAATTATGGGCTTCCAGGACGCACTGTACGAGCTGGGCCTCTCCTACGAGTCCGAAGAGGCGGTCGAGTTTGCCGACCGCAGCACCGAGGCAATCAGCTACTTTGCCATCCTCGCCTCGGCCGAACTGGCCCGGCAGCGGGGCAAGTATCCCAGCTACCGCGGGTCCAAATGGGACCGGGGGCTGCTGCCCATCGACACGATTGACCTGCTGGAAGAAGAGCGCGGCGAGCCAATCCAGGTGGACCGCTCGCAGCACCTGGACTGGTCGCTGGTGCGCGAGGCGGTAGCCCAGTACGGCATGCGCAACTGCGACGTGATGGCCATCGCTCCCACGGCCACCATTTCCAACATCGTGGGCGTCTCCCAGTCCATCGAACCGACGTTCCGCAACCTGTACGCCAAGAGCAACCTCTCGGGCGAGTTCACCCAGGTGAACCGCTACCTGGTGCGCGACTTGCAGCGGCTGGGGCTCTGGGGGGACGAGCTGCTCGAAGCGCTGAAGTACTTCGACGGCGTGCTGGAACCCATCCCCGGCATCCCCGAGGAAATCAAACGCAAGTACCGCACCGCGTTTGAAATCGACCCCAAGTGGCTCATCCACTGCGCCGCCCGGCGGCAGAAGTGGATTGACATGGGCCAGTCGCTCAACCTGTACCTGGATCAGCCCTCGGGCCGCAAGCTGCACGAGATGTACGTGCTGGCCTGGCGCGTGGGCTTGAAGACCACCTACTACCTGCGCACCCTGGGAGCCACGCACCAGGAGAAATCCACGGTCGATATCAACCGCTTCGGCATCCAGCCCCGCTGGATGAAAAACACGAGCCCTTCGGCCATGATTCAGGTCCAGCGAGGCAACACCTGCAACCTGGAAGACGGCGAGTGCGAAGCCTGCCAGTAAGAGAGCAGGCGGCGGAGTTTGCGCTGCGGAGAGCCGAAGGTCTTGGGGCCTGAGTCTTGGGTCTTGAGGAGGAGCTTCCGCTCCGGCGCAAGAACATAAGACGAACAAACGACGAGAAAACGGCGAGCCGCCGACTGAAGTCGGCGGAGGACGGCACGGCCGTGTGCGACTGGGTGCTTCCGCACCAAGGCAAGAACAAGCGCCGATTTTCGCAAGCAACGAGCTGGGAGCGTCAGCTCCCGGAGGCGGCTCCCGCCGCAGCCACTAGGAGCTTCCGCTCCAGTGCGAGAATAAACGTTCGGCTCTCCCCGGACTGAAGTCCGGGGCTCGCCCACCGGGAACCAAGCGGGCCGCGACAAGCAGACACCTGGAGACGTTTCCCCTTTCCAGTTTTCCCTTTTTGCACGGAGCACGTGTCATGACGATGGATGTTGGCGACCGACGGATTGAAGCTGCCGCGGTGGACCTGCTCAAAGGCGCCCAGAGCCGCATCAACGTGGACGAAAAACGCCTGATCAACTGCCACACCGTGGACGTGAACCAGCTCATGCCCATCAAGTACAAGTGGGCGTGGGAACACTACCTCAACGGCTGCGCCAACCACTGGATGCCCAACGAAGTGCCCATGCACCAGGACATCCAGATCTGGCGCAACGGCCCGCTGACCGACGACGAACGGCTGGTCATCATGCGCAACCTGGGCTTTTTCTCCACGGCCGAAAGCCTAGTGGGCAACAATCTGGTGCTGGCCGTTTTCAAGCACGTCACCAACGCCGAGTGCCGGCAATACCTGCTGCGGCAGGCGTTCGAGGAGGCAATCCACACCCACACGTTCCTCTACATCGTGGAGAGCCTGGACCTGGACGAGCGGGAAGTGTTCAACATGTACCGCGAAATCCCGGCCATCGCCCGCAAGGACGCCTTCGAGATGGAGCTGACGGCCGACATCGTCAACCCCGACTTCCGCACCGACACGCCGGAGAACGTGCAGAAGTTCCTGGAAAACCTGGTCGGCTTCTACGTGATTATGGAGGGCATCTTCTTCTACACCGGCTTTGCCATGATCCTTTCGTTCCACCGGCAGAACCGCATGACCGGCATCGGCCAGCAGTTCCAGTTCATCCTGCGGGACGAGACGATCCACCTCAACTTCGGCATCGACCTGATCAACGGCATCAAGCTGGAAAACCCCGAAGTGTGGACCCCCGAGTTCCAGCAATACCTGGTGGACCTGATCCGCGAAGCGGTGGAGCTGGAAGTGGCCTACGCCCGCGACTGCCTGCCCCGCGGGGTGCTGGGGCTCAACACCGAGCTTTTCCGCCAGTACGTGCAGTACATCGCCGACCGGCGGCTGGAGCGGATCGGGCTGCCGGCCCAGTACGGCTCGCGCAACCCCTTCCCCTGGATGAGCGAGACGATGGACCTGGGCAAAGAGAAGAACTTCTTCGAAACCCGCATCGTCGATTACCAGAACTCCGGCACGCTGGACTGGAACGGGGTCTAACGGACCCAGTGGGCCGAGGCACTGCCCGCCGCCGACTTGTGCCCCGACCGGTGCCAAGGATGCTCTGAAGGTGCAAAGACCCACGTAAAGGTCAACCTGGCTCCGGCCCCCTTCTGCACGCAAGGGCCGGAGCCTTTCTGCTTTCTTCCCCGGCGGCCATCCGCGGCGGCGAGGCCTCACTTTCGGCAAGCGGCTCTCTTTTCACCCGCCGAGGCGGTCGATAGAATAAGAGGCACACCCATGGGGGCGTAGCTCAGTTGGGAGAGCGTCGCGTTCGCAATGCGAAGGTCGTGGGTTCGAGTCCCATCGCCTCCATTTTGTCTAGCGGTAGGCCGGCCGTGGCAGCGAATCCCCTTAGGGGATTCGCTGCCACGGCCACTCACTTCACCCATTCACCTGTCGGCTCCAGACAGCTCCCGTCGTGTCCAGTGCGCACCCAATTGCGCACCTTTGGGTTTCCCGCGGAATACGCCTCTGCTTCTGGGGGGCACGAACCGGGAGACGTTTCCGGTCTGCTTACAGCGGGGAAGCAAGGGTCGGGGTGAAGGTCACGCCAACCCGGCAGCCGGAACTTCGTGCTTTCGGCTAGACTGTTGCT
>WFOE01000291.1 GCA_015488215.1 Planctomycetales bacterium | reverse complement strand
GTGCCGTCCTCCGCCGACTAAAGTCGGCGGCTCGCCGTGATACGGTGTGATACGCTTGTGTCTTTTCTTTCTTGCATCGGAGCGGAAGCTCCCCCCTCATCTCCCCACGCCCCCAAGCCTCAACGCCCTTCGGTGCGGAAGCCTCCCGCGCACGCCGCAAGTCGCACGGCGCACGCCCCACTTCTCGCTACTTCTCGCCCAGTTGTTCCAGCAGGCGGTCGGCTTCGCGCTGGGCCTGTTGCATCACTTCTTCAATCTTGACCGGCTGGCCGCCGCGCTGACGGCTCAGTTGTGCCGCTTGCATGAAGGCGAAAATCTCCAGCGTCTCGTCCATCGCCACGGGAGCCTTGCCCGTGAGGAAGAACCGGGCGATCTCCTCCACCAGCGGCTTGTAGCCGGCATAGCTGCCCGCGGGCATGTTCTGTTTGGTGCCGAAGACAAACGCCCCATAGCTGCGTCGCCCGTGGCGGATGCCGCGAAACGTGCCCAGGCGGCCGTCGCGCCACCGGCCCACCACTACGTCCGCCTTGGGAGTATAGACCCGGGTTACTTCCACGCAGCCGGGACCCATGATGGTAAAAAGCGTTTCCACCCCGTGCACCCCGTACCAGAACAAGTCGGGATGGGTCGGCTCGATGGGGCAGGGACCATAGGCCACGCAGCCGACCACTTGTCCCACCTGGTCGTTCTGCATCCGAAAGCCCAGGATGCCCGGGCTGAACCGCAGCGAGGAGCTGGAGAAACAGGGGACGTTGTACTTTTGGGCCAGTCGGGCGATGGCCACCGCCTCGGCCAGCGAAGCGGCCAGCGGCTTGTCGATAAACACCGGCTTACGGGCCCGGAACACCGGCACGGCCTGCTTCAGATGGACGCGGCCGTCCACGCTTTCCAACAACACCACGTCCACGCGGCGGAGCAGCTCGGGGATGGAAGGGACAATCTCCACGCCCATGCCGCGCAGTGTTTCGGTGAACTTGTCCACCCGGTCGCGGCTGGCCGGCAGATCGGGACTGCCGCCGGGATAGCCGGCCACCACCTGCACCCGGGCCAGCGGACCCTTGGCCCCCCGGTCGTTCAGCACCTGGGTAAAGGCCACCACGTGCGAAGTGTCCAGTCCGATAATCCCGGCCCGGAGCACTTTTTCCGCCTGGTTCGTTTCCTGGGCGGGAAGCTCCACGGGCAGGGAAACCACCAGAGCGAACAGACCGGCCAGAGCAAACACAATCGTTCGGCAGACGTTCATGGCGGGCACCTCTCGGGCAGGAAGCAAGTTTCGGTTTGGAATGCGGTCAGACGGAGGGCAGGGGCCACATCGGGTAATCCCGTGAATCGACCACCAAGACGCAACGCCGCGCCTCGGCCCGACCCGGAGCAAGTGGCACCATTATAGATTGCCCCGGGAGCCAAAAGAAACAACCAGCCCGTTCAAAGTGGCAAGAGGTCGCCCCCTTCGGGCGATTGGTCCGCGCAGTACCCTGTCCCCTGCCGCCGTTTGCCTGCCGGGGCGAAAGTGTCCCCCGGAGAGTGTCTCCCGGACCTGCCCGGCCGCTTCAGCCGCAGTAGGCTTTGAGCATGGCCACGAACTCTTTCAGCAGCGGGGTGTTGTCGTGCCAGGTGCGGGCGGTGACCAGGTTGCCGTCGCGCACCGCGGGCAGGTCCACGTACTGGGCCCCTCCCTGCTCGGCGTCCAGGCGGCATTTGGCCACCGTGGTGACTCGCCGGCCGCGGATGCAATCGGCCGCCGTGAGAATCTCAATCCCGTGGCAGATCGAAGCCACCGGCTTTTCTTCCCGGAAAAAATGCCGCGTGATTTCCAGCAAGTGCCGGTCGTAACGCAGGTACTCCGGGGCGCGACCGCCGGAAAGAAACAGCCCGGCGTACTGGCTCGGGTCCACGTCGGCAAACGCCACCGTCGCTTTGAGGTGGTAGCCGGGACTTTCGCGGGTGATGTCCCAAGGAGGATCGGCCCCGGGAGGGATTTCGTGCATCACCATGTGATACCAGCGGGCTTCGGGACCGGCCACCACCACTTCGAACCCGTCCTCGGGCAGCCGGAAGTAGGGATACATCGTATCGAGCACTTCGGTCCCGTCCCCAATGGGCAGCAGCACACGGGGCATGGCATTACGGTCCTGTTATGCGGGCGGAAACGATTCGGCCAATCGGCGCCTTCGGACCATCATCGCCGTTTTTCCC
The DNA here is from genome assembly GCA_015488215.1 of Planctomycetales bacterium. Classification (GTDB taxonomy): domain Bacteria; phylum Planctomycetota; class Planctomycetia; order Pirellulales; family S012-138; genus S012-138. Next base: position 21,890 of record WFOE01000291.1, on the reverse strand, counting down.
CCGGTGTGCCAGCACCGGCCGTGGTTGGGGTGCCTTGGGCCTCCCGGGCCAGGAACCGCAGCGTATGCACAATCAACCGGTCGGCGTTGCCGAACCGCCGCTGGAACTTCTTCTCCATTGTAAAGAGCACCGTGGCCTGATGGCCCCCGGGACTGCGGATCACCCAATAGTCCCAGACGATGGGCAGCCCCTCCACTTCGCCTTCGGCCCGCAGATGCAGCGCCCGGTTGCCGTTTTTGAGCTTCAGCCTGCTGGGCGGCTGGCTCCAGCGCAGGAAGTGTTCGCCCAGCGACTCGGCAATCCGCTCCCGCCAGACGGCCGCCGTAAACGGGGTGTTTTTCTCCGTGGGGGCCCGGCCGATGTTGCACTGGGCCAGCAGCTCGCCCCGGTCCAGCAACCGCATCACCAGTCCCTGCTCGCCCACGTGGACCACGTGCCAGCGGCGGTCGTGTTCCAGGCGAATGCCTAATTCCGGCTGGATTAGCTCCAGCCGCAGGGCGAACGGGTCGGCTGCTTCGCGGGGAAGTTGGTCCAGGTGTCCGGCCAGCTTGACCGGCCGCGGCAACCGGCGGCGGGTCAGTTGCACGGTGGCTTCCACGTCCAGGCCGGGGCCCACGTGGCTGGTGGCCCGTTTTTCTTTTAGTGTCATTTTCAGTTCGGTCGGCTCCAGGTCCGGCCAGGTGGCCCGTAGCGTCGCTTTCAGGTCGATTTGCGTGGCCACCCCGTGAATCGCCCCGTCCACCTGGCCGCTCAGCACGACGGTCAGGTGCCCCAGCTCGCGGTCGATGCTGCGGACCCGGGCCCGCACGTTGCTGCCGCCCACGGCGTCCAGTCCCAGCAGCATGGCCAAGCGGTCGGCCTGGGGCCGCCACGAAGCATCCGGCTCCCAACGACCAGTGTGGCCCCGGAGCAGGTGTTGCAAGGCATGAGGGTGGCCGGGTACGTCCAGCAGGTCCAGCTCGTCGCGGGTGAGCACTCCCTGGGGACGAAACAGCACCACGCGGTCTTTGAGCGTTTGCACGGCCACCAGGTTACGTTCCCGGGGCAGGTGCTGGGGCACCCGCTGGCCGTCGATTGTGACAACTGCTTCGGCTTTTTCGTACAGGCAAAGGGAGCTGGGAACGCCCCGGCGGACCAGATGGTACTGTTCGTAGCTCTGCGAGGCCGAAACGGCCAGCGGCACGCGGGCTTTGCCCTCCTGCTGCACCAGAATCAGATGGCCCTGCACCTGGAGCGAAAGTTCCACCTGCCACGAGCCGGCACTGGCCCCACTGGCCCACGACAAAACAACAAACAATTTCCCAAAAACCAACCAAAATCGCGTGAACCTGTTCATAAACCTGCGCCTCTAGAAAACTAGCCAAGCAGAAACGAGGGGCTGGGACGGGACCCCGGGGCGCTGCTTCCCATCGGCCGCGTCCCGGGGCAAAGTTGAAACGAACCGGCAAAGAGCCTGCCGGACAGAAGTGCAATCACTGCGGGCAGTTTCGGCAAGGGAGGCGCCGGCCCTGGAAGGAGGCACCAAGCAGAAAGCCCGGTTTTTCCGCAAGAAACACCGGCTCGCGGCGATTAGCCTAACGGGGCATCGTTAGGGGGGCGTCACCAGGGCGAATCGCTTTGACGACGGCAAAAACGACGTGCCGCCGTCAAACTGACTGAAAAAATGATACAGCTTGCCTGTATCAGGTGGCGGCCTACGCCGGCAGTGCCGCGGAGCCCGCCTGCGGAACGCGCCTCGGGCCGGAAAGAGCGTTTTTCGTTTAAGTCGTTTCAAATTGGCATCTTATGGGAAATGTAATCATGTAACTCACTATGCGCATCCCGCGAGACAACGCCCTGAAACGCCTGGTTTGGCACGATCCTTGCACACTAAACCAAGTGTCCCTGGGCAACTGTCATGGGGTGTCCGGGAGGAGTATCCGAAAAAAATCGGAACCAAATGTCCACTTTGAGCGTATAACAACAGGAAGGATTGGCATAATGTCCCAAGGCGGGGGCATCCCAACAAAACCGACCGCTCGGTCCTGGCATGGAGGCTTTCGGGCGATGAGAGCTGAAAATAGAGGCGTGGTCATGCACGAGAACTACCGCAGTGCCGTCATCCGGCAATTCCGCGACCAACAGGTGCGGTTCGCCCCGCGCCAGCAGCGGCTGGTGCAGGCGGATCGTGCGGAAGAGTGGTTGCGCCAGTTGGACGAAAACCGGGACTACACCTACGGCGAGCTGTGTTACCGGCTTACGCGGTTCCGGCCCCAGCAGGCCCCCGGCGTGCCGATTTCGGGCAAGGACCTGAAGCACGACCTGTTGCTGTTGATCGAGGACCTGACCGAATCGTCCCGAGTCCGGCAGCAGGAGGCCGGCGAGCGGGTCTGGACCGTGGAGGACCTGAGCCGCCGGTTCCACGTTTCGACCAAGACGATCAACCGGTGGCGTCAGGAAGGGCTGGTCAGCCGTCGTTTTGTGGTCAATGGGCGAACGCGCGTCGGTTTTTTGGACAGTTCGGTGGAGGCGTTTATGAAAGCCCATCCCGAGCGAATCCAACGCGGAGCCCGATTTACGCACCTGAGCCGCGAGGAAAAGGACGAAATCATTCGGAACGCCCGACAGATGGCCGCTTTGGGGCGTAGCCGCTCCGACGTGGCCCGAACCCTGGCCCAGCGGCTGGGCCGAAGCGTCGAGGCAATCCGATACACCCTGAAACACTTCGAACAGGAACATCCCACCATGGCGATTTTTCCCAACAAAGCTGGACCGCTGACCGAAGAGGATAAGCGGAAGATTTACCAGGAATACCGCCTGGGCACTTCGGTCGATGCGCTGGCCAAGCGTTACGACCGCACCCGGACCACTATATACCGGGTGATTAACGAGTTCCGCGCCCGCCGGGTGCTGGAGCTGCCCTTGGACTATGTACCCAGCCCGGAGTTCGAGCGGCCGGACGCCGACCGGGTGATTCTGGCCCCCATGCCCGAAAGCGACCAGAAGCCCCCGCGGCAGCGGCGTCCCAGCGGCCTGCCGCCGTATCTGGCCAGCTTGTACGAGATTCCGCTGCTGACGGCCGAGCAGGAGCGGCACTTGTTCCGCAAGTACAACTACCTGAAGTACAAGGCGGCCAAGCTGCGCGAGCAACTGCTCACCGACGGCAAGCTGGACCCGAGCAAGGTCCGTACCCGGCTGCTGAACCAGATCGAGCGGCTGTACGAGGAGGCCGTGGCGGTCAAGAACGAAATCATCCAGCGCAACCTGCGGCTGGTGGTTTCTATCGCCAAGCGGCACATGGGCTCCGGCAGCGAGTTCTTCGAGCTGGTCAGCGATGGGAACATGTCGCTGATCCGGGCGGTGGAGAAGTTCGACTACACTCGGGGGAACAAGTTCAGCACCTACGCCAGTTGGGCGATCATGAAGAACTTCGCCCGCAGCATCCCCGAGCAGCACAAGCACCGCGACCGGTTCCGAACCAGCCAGGACGAGATGTTCGCGGCCACGGCCGACCAGCGGAGCAATCCGTTCCAACTGGAGGCGGCCCAGGCCGTACGCGAGGAACAGGTGCGCAAGATGTTGCAGTACCTGGATCCCCGCGAACAGCAGATCATCCAGCAGCGGTTCGGACTGGCCCGCGGCTCGGAGCCCAAGACGCTCAAGGAAGTGGGCGAAGAACTGGGCGTGACCAAAGAACGGGTGCGCCAGTTGGAAGCCCGCGCCTTGAGTAAGCTCCGCAAAGCGGCCGAAGAACAACACGTGGAGCTGCTGGAGCTGGAAGAGTAGCCCTCTTTCGGCCAGGTCGGCAAAAGAAACGGCCCCGGGAAGGCCAAGCTCGCCTTGACCCCTGGGGCCGGATCGTTACAAATTAGTGAAGAACTGGCACCACGGGGCCTCTCCCCTGGCAGGGGAGTGTGTCCCTATTTACTTTCCACGGGCCGGTTCGGTTCCCGGCATGCCGGACCAAGGAGCGGCGAGCGGGTACCCAGGACCCCGGTTTGGGCTAGCGTAGCTCAATTGGTAGAGCAGCGGATTTGTAATCCGCAGGTTGTGGGTTCGAGTCCCTCCGCTAGCTCTCTTTCCGGCCCGGAAAAGACGGAAAGACCGAAAACGACACCATTGGGGGGTTTCCCGAGCGGTCAAAGGGGCCAGACTGTAAATCTGGTGGCTTATGCCTTCGCAGGTTCGAATCCTGCACCCCCCACTGGACTTAACCCGGCCAACCCCGACACCGCGTTGGCCTGCCGCCGGAGAGAACCGCGGCAGGCGGCGTTTGTTTTTGTTGCGGGTGTAGCTCAATGGTAGAGCGTCGGCCTTCCAAGCCGAATGTGAGGGTTCGATTCCCTTCACCCGCTTGCTATCCCCGTTGACCGGCAGGGCAAGATCGATAAACTACGATGCTCCTGCTGCGCCGGCGGAGAAGCGGTGGCTGCTGTAGCTCAGCCGGTAGAGCGCGTCCTTGGTAAGGACGAGGTCACGGGTTCAAGTCCCGTCAGCAGCTCCTAACGTCGGACTGGTTGTTCCCCGTTTCCCTTGCCACAAGACAGGTATCGAGCATGGCCAAGGAAGTATTTCAACGGACCAAGCCCCACGTGAACGTGGGCACCATCGGGCACATCGACCACGGCAAGACCACCCTGACCGGGGCCATCCTGGCGGTGCAGTCCCAGAAGGGTCTGGCCAAGTTCAAGAGCTACCATGACATTGCCAAGGGGGGCACGGTCCGCGACGAAACCAAGACCGTGACCATCCACGTTTCCCACGTGGAATACGAAACCGAAAAACGCCACTACGCCCACATCGACTGCCCTGGCCATGCCGACTTCATCAAGAACATGATCACCGGGGCGGCCCAGATGGACGGGGCCATCCTGGTCGTTTCGGCAGCCGACGGACCGATGCCCCAGACCCGCGAACACATCCTGCTGGCCCGACAGGTGGGCGTGCCGGCCATCGTCGTGTTCCTCAACAAAGTGGACCTGGTCGACGACCCGGACCTGCTGGAACTGGTCGAAATGGAAGTGCGCGACCTGTTGAACAAGTACGAGTTCGACGGGGACAACGCGCCGATTATCCACGGCTCGGCCAAAGCCGCCTACGAAAATCCCGAAGACCCCGAAGCCAGCAAGTGCATCCAGGAGCTGATGGACGCCCTGGATGAGTACATTCCCGAGCCGCAGCGCGACGTGGACAAGCCGTTCCTGATGGCCATCGAGGACGTCTTTTCCATCGAAGGTCGTGGGACGGTGGTTACGGGGCGTATCGAGCGCGGCCGGATCAAGGTGGGCGACGAGGTGGAGATCGTGGGGCTGGCCGACGAACCCCGGAAAACCACCTGCACCGGCGTGGAAATGTTCAACAAGACCCTGGAAGAAGGGGTGGCCGGCGATAACGTGGGCTGCCTGCTGCGGGGGATCAAGCGAGACGAAGTCCGCCGGGGCCAGGTGCTGGCCGCACCGGGGACCATCACCCCGCACAAGAAGTTCCAGGCCGAAGTGTACGTGCTGTCCAAGGAGGAAGGCGGACGGAAAACCCCCTTCCTGAGTGGCTACCGGCCCCAGTTCTACTTCCGCACCACCGACGTGACCGGCGAAGTGAAGCTGCTGCAGGGGGACATGGTCATGCCCGGCGACAACGCCGCATTGGAAGTGACCTTGATTGCCCCTATCGCCATGGACGAAGGCGTGCGGTTCGCCATCCGCGAAGGTGGCGTGACCGTCGGTTCGGGCGTGGTGACCAAGATCCTGGAGTAAGCCACCCTGAAGGGGTAAAAGGGGTAAAATTCCGGAGCAAACGGCGACTGCCTCAGGAGCGTACCCCGCGGTACGCTCCTGTATGGTAGGGGCGTAGCTCAATTTGGCAGAGCGCTGGTCTCCAAAACCAGTGGTTGGGGGTTCGAGTCCCTCCGCCCCTGCTTGCTCGATCCACGGTTGGCTGATTATCAGCGGCGGGCTTGGAAGCCGCTCTGGCCAGGCGAAGGGCTCCTCTTGGTCTTTCTGGGCGGATCAGGTAGTCTGAAGCACCGGGAGGCCGCAGGCCGAGACGGTTTCGTGCTGAACAAGGAACGGTTCCTGTGAGCACCGTAATTTCCGAACTGTTTCGCACCCACCTGTACAAGCGCACCCAAGGCCGAATCACCCGACAGGTGACTTTTGCGGCCATGGCGCTGACCGGGGCGCTGGGCTGCTACCGGCTGAGCCAGCAGTTGCAGTTCTACGACCCGTACGTGCACTACGGCATCCCAGGTCTGTTGTTCCTGCTGGCTTTGTGGATTAGTTACCGGATTGTCAACATCCCGCGGTTTGCCGATTTTTTGATCTCGGTGGAAGCCGAGATGGCCAAGGTTTCATGGCCCAGTCGGACCGAATTGTTCCGCAGCTCGGTGGTGGTACTGGTCACTATTTTGCTGCTGACGGCCGTGCTGTTCGTCTTCGACCTGGTTTGGCAGTTCCTGCTCATCGACTTGCTGAGGATCACCGGCCCCGGCTGATCGTGCCGAATCAAGCCGCCATTGGCGTCCAAGAACAAGTTCCCGGCACGGGTGGGGCCGCAGGGAAACCGCTGGCCGGAACTTCGGTTCGTCCTCCCTTGTCCCGCCTTAACGAATGAAAAAGGGGAACGCTGGTGAGTCAGTCCTGGGAACAAGAATCGCCGGAACCGCAAGCGGCCCAACCCGCGGCTCCCGCTTCCGAAAACGCCGCTGGGGAGGGAGTCTCGCCGGCGGAAGCCTCTGCGGAAAACGCACCTGCTGAAGAAACCGCCGCCACCGCTCCGGTTGCAGAGGATGCGCCCCAAGAAACCGGGGCGGAAGCCGCTACGCCGGACGCTGCCGGTGCCGAAGATGCTGCAGCCGAAGATGAAGCGGCCGCGGCATCTGACGCCGCCCAGGAAGGGGCCACGGCGGAGGAAGAGGCTTCCGATGCCGAAGAAGGCCAGCCCTCCGCGGAACAGCCCCCTGCCGAAACCGCCGAGGAGCCGGAAGCCGCCCCTGCTTCCCGCAAGCCTCCGGCCATCCAGGAAGAACGCAAATTCCCGCCGCCGACGGGAAAGAAGCGGTGGTATGTGGTCAAGGTGCAAACCAACCGGGAAGACACGGTCAAGCAGGCTATTCTTCGCCGGGTGCAACTGCACGGGCTGGAGGACCTGTTTGGCGAAATCCTGGTGCCGACCGAAACCACCGTGGAGTACAAGGGGGGCAAAAAACGCTACAAAAAACAAAAGCTCTATCCCGGCTACATCATCATCAACATGGAAGTAACCGACGAGAGCTGGTTCCTGGTGCGGGAGACGCCGGGGGTGGGCGACTTCACCGGGGCCGCCGGCAATCCGGTTCCCATGGAAGAAGAGGAAATCGAGCAACTGCTGGCCCGAATCCGGCCGCCTCAACGCGAGGAAGGAAAAGCCAAGCAGGTGATCAACGTGAAGGTGGGGGACCGGGTGAAGATCAAAGAGGGCACCTTCCTCAACTTCGAAGGAGAAGTGGAAGCGGTGGACGAAGCCACCGGCCGCGTGACGGTGATGATCAACATCTTCGGCCGCTCCACTCCCGTGGAAATGAAGCACTACCAGCTCGAAGTTCTCTAACGGCACCCCCTTGACGCCCAAAAACGGAAGCGGCACGATAGGAGTTTTCCCCCTGTTTCCTTTGCGGGTTCTCCCACGATGGCAAAGCAACTGGTAGCAAGCGTCAAAATCCAGGTGCCCGGCGGCCAGGCTACCCCGGCTCCTCCGGTGGGGACGGCCCTGGGGCCGTACGGGATTAACCTGGGTCAGTTCGTCCAGCAGTTCAACGAAAAGACCCGGGACGCCGGCGGCATGCCCATCCCGGTGGTGGTCAACATCTACAACGACCGCTCGTTCACGCTGGAGATTAAAAGTCCGCCCGCTTCCGCCCTGCTGAAGAAAGCCGCGGGCATCGTGAAAGGTTCCAGTGTTCCTAACCGGGAAAAGGTGGGCAAGGTGAGCCGCAGTCAGGTGGAGGAGATCGCCAAGACCAAGATCAACGACCTGAACGCCCGCGATCTGGAACACGCTTGCCGCATCATCGAAGGGACTGCCCGTAGCATGGGCATCGTGGTGGAAGATTGACCCGGCTCGGCGTCGCGGGCCGGGGCACTCGCCCGAACCACCTCCGTTGCCAGAGAGAAAACAGGACCATGCCCAAACACTCCAAGCGCTATCAGGCCCTGCTGGAAAAGTACGACCCCAAGGAGCCCGTCGAGCTGGAAAAGGCCGTCGAGCTGCTCAAGGAGTTCGCCAACACCAAGTTCGATCAGTCGGTGGAAGTGGCCATGCGGCTGAACATCGACCCGCGACAGGCCGACCAGATCGTCCGCGGCTCCATCGTGCTGCCGCACGGCATTGGGCGGCAGAAACGGGTCTGCGTGTTCGCCAAGGGCGAAAAAGCCGACGAGGCGAAAGAAGCCGGGGCCGACTTCGTTGGGGCCGAGGACCTGGTCGAAAAAATCAAGGGCGGCTGGCTGGACTTTGACGTGTGTATCGCCACGCCGGACATGATGGGATTGGTCGGTCCGTTGGGCCGGATTCTGGGGCCGCGGGGGTTGATGCCTTCGCCGCGGGCCGGCACGGTCACACAGGACGTGGGCAAGGTGGTCAAGGAATACAAGGCCGGGAAGGTCGAGTTCCGGAACGATTCCACGGGCAACGTGCACGCGGTGGTGGGCAAGCTGAGTTTCGACAAGCAGCAGTTGGTGGAAAACATCAAGGCGTTCATCGACTACGTGCAGAGCCTGCGGCCTCAGAGCGTCAAAGGGCAGTTTATCCGGAACGTTTCCATCTCGGCCACGATGAGCCCCGGTATCCGCATCGCTTTGTAGGGCCGTTTGCCCTCCAGTGAACACTCAGGTGCGCCATGAGCAAATACGTCAAAGGGATCATTATCGAGTACCTGCGTCAGCAATTTCAGGGTGTGGAGAACGCCCTGATTGTGGACGTGCAGGGCTTGAACGGCAATCAGAGCTGCCAATTGCGGCGGATTCTCCGCGAGCAGGGCATCCGGCTGATGGTGGTCAAGAACTCGCTGGCCCGCCTGGCCACCCGCGATACGCCCTTGGGGCCGCTGTTCGAAGGCCTGGACGGTCCTGCGGCGGTGGTCTGGGGGGGCGAGGATATCGTGGCGGTGGCCAAGGCCGTGGTGTCCTTGGTGAAAGACAAGGAGGGGCGGTTCGAGCCGTTGACCATACGGCGGGGGATCGTTGATGGCACGGTTTACGACGCGGCCGGCGTCGAAGAGGTAAGCCGCTGGCCCAGCCGCCAGGACTTGCTGGCCCAGATTGCCGGTACGTTGCTGGCCCCGTACCGTCAGGTGGCTTCCTGCATCCAGGCTCCGGGGGCCCAGTTGGCTTCCTGTGTGGAGCAGCAGTCCAAGGAGGATTCGCGGAAAGAAGTGGCCTAATTCCCCTTTACGGTTCGGGGAAGTCCCCTTATACTCACATGTTTTGAGACTGGCAAAATCAAGCGGCGGCCTCGCCGCAGAATGAACTTTAGCTTTGCGACCTGGCAAACCGTTTCCTCGTATTTGGTGTTTGGAGCAAAGGGAACCGCCATGGCTGATGAACAAGCCGCTGTAGCCGTTTCGGAGGAAATCAAGCAGATCGGCGACAAGATTGCCGGGCTGACCTTGAAAGAGGCCAAGGAATTGGTGGACTATCTGAAGGATGCATACGGCATTGAGCCGGCCGCCGGCGGAGCGGTGGTCATGGCTGCTCCGGGTCAAGAAGGCGAGGCAGCCGCGGAAGCCGAAGAGAAGACCGAATTCGACGTGGTCATCAAGGAGTTCGATCCCAAGAAGAAGGTGCCCGTGATCAAGGTGGTGCGGGCAGCCACGGGACTGGGATTGGTGGACGCCAAGAACCTGGTGGAAAAGACGCCCGCCAAGATCAAGGAAGGAATCTCCAAGGAAGACGCCGAGAAACTCAAGGCCGAGCTGGAAGAAGCCGGCGCCACGGTGGTGTTGGAGTAGTGGTGCGGCCCGAGACGGCCGCGACGATCTGCTGGTCTGACGCAAGGAGGTACCAGGCATCCGCATGGGGGGCTGTGTCGTAGGTTTGGCAAGCCGGCCTCGCTGGAGGTCCGGTTTGCGCCTGCGCCGATTCCCCCGGCTGGCTTCCTCGCTGTTCGCTTTCTTTCTACTGGTGCACAACATTCCGGTGGCCGCCAGGGCCCCATTTTCGCCTTCAGCAGAGTAGGGACTGCTCATGGCAACTTCTGCTGTCCGACGGCTGGCGCTGAAAGAGGTGCGCGACTTCTCGCACACTCCGTACATCGCCGAAATCCCCGACCTGACCCGAATCCAGACCCACAGCTATCGCCAGTTCCTCCAGGAGGACGTGCCGCCGCAGAAGCGGAAGGATATGGGGCTGGAGAGCGTGCTGCGCGAAACTTTCCCCATCGAAAGTTACGACAAGCAAACCCGGCTGGAATACCGCTACTACGAGCTGGGGAAGCCTCGCTTCGATCCCGAAGAGTGCCGCCAGTTGCGGCTCACCTACGGGCGGCCGCTCTACGTGCATCTGCGCCTGGTCAAAAGCAACGACGAGGTGGTGGACGAAAAGGTTTACCTGGGCGACGTGCCCATCATGCTCGGTGGCGGGGAGTTTATCATCAACGGGGCCGAGCGGGTGGTCGTTAGCCAGTTGCACCGCAGCCCGGGTATCGACTTCGTCGTGGACCGCGAAGGGGACCGGGAGTTCCACTCCTGCCGGGTGATTCCGGAGCGTGGGAGCTGGGTCGAGCTGGTCGTCAGCAAGAAAGATACGCTCCAGGTGCGTATCGACCAGAGCGGCAAGTTCGCCGCCACCACGCTGCTGCGGGCGATGGACCCCAAGCTCAGCCTGAACGAAGACCTGCTGCGGGCGTTCTACCCCACCCGCAAAGTGAAGATTACCGATGGCCGCAGCGCCTCGAAGATCGAAGGACGGATTGCCGTCACCGACATCGTTTATCCGCCCAAGCACGAGCGGGCCGGGGAGATTCTCGTCGAGGCCGGAGAGAAGATTACCGGAAACCTGGCCACCGAGATTTGCGTCTCCGGGCTCAAGAGCGTCGAAGTGATGGACGACCCGGGCGACCGGCTGCTGCTGAACACCCTCAAGGAAGACACCACCCGGAGCCACGAAGAGGCGTTGATGAAAATCTACCAGCGGCTCCGGCCCGGCAACCCGGCCAACCTGGAAAAGGCCAAAATCCTGTTCCACGAAAAGTTCTACGACGTGAACCGCTACCGGCTGGGGCGCGTGGGCCGGTTCCGAATCAACCGCAAGCTCCAGCACGGGGTTCCCAGCGACGAAATGACGCTGCGGCCCGAGGACCTGGTCGAGTCGGTCAAGTACCTGCTGCGTTTGCGGGCCAAAGACGAAGACGCCATGGTCGACGACATCGACCACTTGGGCAACCGCCGCGTGCGGACCATCGACGAGCTGGCTTGCGAGGAGCTGCGCAAAGGCTTCCTCAAGCTACGGCGGACCGTGCAGGAGCGGATGGGGGCGAAGGACGCCAGTGAAATGACCCCTCGGACGCTCATCAACCCCAAGAGCATCTCCTCGGCCATCGAATACTTTTTCGGCCGCGGGGAACTGTCCCAGGTGGTCGACCAGACCAACCCCCTGTCCATGCTCACCCACGAGCGGCGTCTGTCGGCCCTGGGGCCCGGAGGGCTGAACCGCAAGCGGGCCGGGTTCGAAGTGCGCGACGTGCACATCTCCCACTACGGCCGCATCTGTCCCATCGAAACCCCGGAAGGCACGAACATCGGGCTGATTTCTTCGCTGGCCATTTACGCCAGCGTGGATGAGTTCGGGTTCCTGGTTACGCCGTACCGCCGCGTCAAAAAGGGAAAGGTAACCGACGAGGTGGTGTGGCTTCGGGCCGACGAAGAGGCACAAGCCTACGTCGCTCCGGCCGACACTCCCATTGAGAAAGGGAAACTCGTCGGGCCGCAGATTACGGCGCGTTACCGGGCGGACTTCACCACGGTACCCCCGGAGCAGGTGGACTACATCGACGTGGCCCCCTCCCAGATGGTCGGCGTTTCGGCCGGATTGATCCCCTTCCTGGAACACGACGACGCGAACCGGGCGTTGATGGGTTCGAACATGCAGCGGCAGGCGGTCCCGCTGCTAGTAACCGAGCCGCCGGTGGTGGCCACCGGGCTGGAACGCGAAGTGGCCAAGCACACCAGTATGGTGGTTCGCGCCCGCCGGGCCGGGAAGGTTACTTACGTGGACGCCCTGCGGATTGAAATCTCCACCGGCCGCGGCACCGACGTGTACCATCTGAAAAAGTTCGTTGGGCTGAACGAACGGACCTGCAACAACCAGAAGCCTATCGTCCAGGTCGGCCAGCGGGTGGAAGCCGGCCAGATTATCGCCGACGGAGCTGCCACCTATCAGGGACAACTGGCCCTGGGGCGGAACGTGCTGGTCGGCTTCATGTCCTGGGAAGGTTACAACTTCGAGGACGCCATTGTCATCAGCGAAGACCTGGTCAAGGACGACGTGTACACCTCGATCCACATCGAGGACTTCGACTGCGAGGTGCGCGAGACGCGGCTGGGCCGCGAAGAGTTCACCCGCGACATCCCCAACGTCAGCGACAAAGCCCTTCGCAACCTGGACGAAGACGGCATCGTGCGGGTAGGCACCTACGTCCGCCACGGCGATATTCTGGTGGGCAAGGTTTCGCCCAAGAGCAAAACCGAGCTGACGCCCGAAGAAAAACTGCTGCACGCCATCTTCGGCCGCGCCGGTGAGGACGTGAAAAACGACTCGTTGGAAGTTCCCGCCGGGGTGGAAGGGATTGTCATCGCCACGGAGAAGTTCTCCCGACGAACCAGCCTCAGCGAAAAAGAACGCAAGGAGTTCGACAAGGAGGTGGAACGCATCCAGGCTGAAGGCAACCGGCGGATCGCCGAAGCGTTCCGGGAAATGGTGCGGGCCATCGAAAAGGTGCTGGGCCGCAAGCTCAAGGACTCGGACGACAACCCCCTGGCCGCCGCGGATCAGGACGACAAGTTCGTGGCCGAACAAGCCCGCCGCTTCTCGCTGGAGCAGATTAACGTCCGCAGCAAGGAAAAGCTGGCGGAAATCCAAAAAATCTACCGCCAGCAGTGGCCGCTGGTGCAGGAGCAGATTGACCGTGCCGAACGCGAGTTGAACCGCATGAAACGCGGCGACGAGCTTCCCAGCGGCGTGCTGCAAATGGTCAAGGTCTATGTGGCCACGAAGCGGGTCATCTCCGTGGGCGACAAGATGGCCGGTCGTCACGGAAACAAGGGGGTGGTGGCCAAGATCCTGCCTCGGGAAGACATGCCGTTTCTGGAAGACGGCACCCCGTTGCAGATTCTGCTCAACCCCTTGGGCGTGCCTAGCCGTATGAACGTGGGTCAGATTCTGGAAACGCACCTGGGCTGGGCGGCGGCCAAGATGGGCTACCAGGCCATCAGCCCGGTGTTTGCCGGAGCCACCGAGGAAGAGATTCACGAATGTCTCAAGGAGGCGGGCCTGCCCGAAAACGGCAAGGTGACCCTGTACGACGGTCGCACCGGCGAGCCGTTCGAGCAGAAAGTAACCGTCGGCTACATCTACATGATGAAGCTGCACCACCTGGTGGACGACAAGGTGCACGCTCGTTCCACCGGCCCCTACTCGCTCATCACCCAGCAGCCCTTGGGCGGCAAGGCCCGCTACGGAGGCCAACGGTTCGGCGAGATGGAAGTGTGGGCCTTGGAAGCCTACGGAGCCGCCTACATTCTGCAGGAGCTGCTGACGGTCAAGAGCGACGACGTGGAAGGGCGGACCAAGATTTACGAAGCGATGGTCAAAGGCGAAAACACGTTGGAAGCTGGCACTCCGGCCAGTTTCGACGTGCTGGTCAACGAGATTCGCGGACTGGCGCTGAACATGCAGTTGATCAAACGCCGGGTGTAAGCGGTCCGCTTCCCCCGGAGCGGAAGCCCGTTGCCCGGCTTGCATAAACGGCGAGTTTTTCCGGAACGTCCAGCTTCCGGTTTTTCCCCGGATTGAAAAAGGAGCCCAAGCGGTGTCCACCGGCGAAAGCACTTACGAACGCGTCAACGACTATGCGGCCGTGAAGATTTCCCTGGCCCGGCCGCAGGACATCCGAAGCTGGTCCTTCGGCGAAGTCAAAAAGCCCGAGACGATTAACTACCGTTCCTACAAACCGGAAAAGGAAGGTCTGTTCTGCGAGCGGATTTTCGGGCCGGAGAAGGACTGGGAGTGTTCCTGCGGACACTACCGCGGGATGAAGTACAAGGGGATGATGTGCGACCGCTGCGGGGTGAAGATCACCCATAGCCGCGTGCGGCGTAAGCGGATGGGCCACATCGAGCTGGCCGCCCCGGTGGTGCACATCTGGTTCTTCAAGGCGATGCCCAGCCGCCTGGGCAATCTGCTGGATATGAAGACCACCAGCCTGGAAAAAGTGATCTACTTCCAGGATTACGTGGTGGTCGAGCCGGGCGAAACGCCGCTGAAAGAGCGCCAGTTGCTCACCGAGGAAGAATACCGACAAGCCCGTCACGACTACGGCCCCGGCTCCTTTGAAGCGGCCATGGGAGCCGAAGCAATCCGCAAGCTGCTGCAAAAGCTGGACCTGGTCGAGCTGTCCAACCAACTGCGGGCGGAGATGGCCAGGACCGAATCCAAGCAGCGGACCCGGGAACTGGTCAACCGGCTCAAGCTGGTCGAGGCAATCCGGGACAGCGACAACAAGCCGGAGTGGATGGTACTGGACGTCATTCCGGTCATCCCGCCGGACCTGCGCCCGCTGGTGTTGCTGGAAAGCGGCCGGTTCGCCACCAGCGACCTGAACGACTTGTATCGCCGGATTATCAACCGCAACAACCGCCTGAAGAAGCTCAAGGACCTGAACGCTCCGGAAGTGATCATCCGCAACGAAAAGCGGATGCTCCAGCAGGCCGTCGACGCCTTGTTCGATAACGGCCGCTGCAAACGTCCGGTGCAAGGTTCCAGCAACCGGCCGCTGAAGTCCCTGACCGACATGATCAAGGGGAAGCAGGGCCGCTTCCGCGAAAACCTGCTGGGCAAGCGAGTCGATTACTCGGCCCGAAGCGTCATCGTCGTCGGTCCCAGCTTGCTGCTGCACCAGTGCGGGCTGCCCAAGCGGATCGCCCTGGAGCTGTATCAGCCGTTCATCATCCGCCGCCTGAAGGAGCTGCGCCACGCCGACACGATTAAAAGCGCCAAGAAGATGCTGGAGCGGCGCGACGAGGAGGTGTGGAACATCCTGGAGGAAGTAATCCGCAACCACCCGGTGCTGCTCAACCGCGCGCCGACACTGCACCGGATGGGCATCCAGGCCTTCGAGCCAGTGCTGGTCGAAGGCAACGCCATCCACCTGCACCCACTGGTGTGCAAGGGATTCAACGCCGACTTCGACGGTGACCAGATGGCCGTGCACCTGCCGCTGTCGATCGAGGCGCAGGTGGAAGCCTACACGCTGATGATTTCCACGCACAACATCTTCAGCCCGGCCAACGGGGCGCCGATCATCAGCGCCTCGCAGGACATGGTCATGGGCTGCTACTACATGACGCTGGAGCTGCCCGACCGCAAAGGCGAGGGGATGGCCTTTGCCAGCTTCGACGAAGTGGAGCTGGCCCACAGCCTGGGCAAAGTGGACACTCACGCCCGTATCAAGGTCAAGCTGCCGCCGCAACGGCGGTGCAAGGACGAATACGGCGAGACAGGCCGTCCGGGCATGGTGATCGAAACCACCGTAGGCCGCGTGCTGTTCAATCGCGTGCTGGACGAACGGATGCCGTTCTACAACCAGGTGATGAAGTCCAAGGCGATGAGCCGGGTGGTTTCGGACTGCTACGAGATGCTGGGCCGCAAGGCCACTATCGAGCTACTGGACCGGATGAACCGCCTCGGGTTCCACTGGGCCACGCTGAGCGGGCTGAGCTTCGCCACCGACGACCTGCTCGTTCCGCCCTCGAAGCCCAAAGTGATCGCCACCACGGAGAAACTGGTAGCCAAAATCCAGAAGAGCTTCGAACGGGGAGACCTGACCGAATCGGAACGGTACAACCAGATCGTAGACGCCTGGACCCACGCCCGCGACCAGATTACCCGCGACATGCGCGAGGTGCTGCGTAATGACCGGCGTTATCCGGGTTATGTGAATCCCATCTTCCTGATGAGCGAATCGGGAGCCCGGGGCAACATCGACCAGGTGCGTCAACTGGCCGGGATGCGCGGGCTGATGGCCAAGCCTTCGGGCAAGATTATCGAAACGCCCATCAAGGCCAACTTCCGCGAAGGGTTGCGCGTGCTGGAATACTTCAGTTCCACCCACGGCGCCCGCAAGGGGTTGGCCGACACCGCCCTGAAGACGGCCGACTCCGGCTACCTGACCCGAAAACTAGCTGACGTGGCCCAGAACGTCGTGGTCACCATGCACGACTGCGGTACCACCCGAGGCATCGCCAAGGGGACCGTGTACCGCGGCGACAAAGTCGAAGTAACCTTGGCCGATGCGATTTACGGTCGGGTCAGCCGCGTCAACGTGGTTGATCAGCGCACCGACGAAGTGATCGTCCGCGAAAACGAAATGATTACCCGCGAAGCGGCCAACCGCATCCAGGAACTGGGCACACCCAAGTTGCTGGTGCGCAGCCCGATGACCTGCGAAGCCCCGCTGGGTGTTTGCGCGTTGTGCTACGGGATGGACCTCTCCACCGGGGCGCTGGTGGAAGAGGGGATGGCCGTGGGAATCATCGCCGCCCAGAGCATCGGCGAACCCGGCACCCAGCTTACCATGCGGACGTTCCACATCGGCGGCATGGCGGTTCGCGGTGTGGAATCCAACAAGGCGGTTGCCCGCCACGACGGAATCGTCAAGTTCAACCGGCTCAAGGCGGTCAAGAACGAAGAAGGCAAGACCGTCGTGCTTTCCCGCAACGGCGAGATTCTGCTGACCGACGCCCGCGGCCGCGAGCTGGACCGCTACGAAGCTCCCACCGGTGCTACGCTGCTGGTGCAAGAAGGCCAGGAGGTGAAAAAAGGCGCCACGCTCTGCACCTGGGATCCCCACAGTGTGCCCATCCTGGCCGACGCGGACGGTCGGGTGGAGTTTGTGGACCTGGTCGAAAACGAGACGATGCGGGTGGAACGAGACAGACGCACCGGCCGCACGCGGCGCGTGGTGCGCGAACACAAGGGAAGTCTCCAGCCGCAAATCGTGCTCAAGGACCCCACCACCGGCGAAACGATTGAATACTGCTACCTGCCTGAAAAAGCCGTCATCGAAGTGGAAGAAGGCGAGCTGGTCAAGGCGGGCCGGTTGCTGGCCAAAACCCCGCGTGAAGCACGCGGAACCCAGGACATCACCGGCGGCTTGCCTCGGGTGACCGAAATCTTCGAAGCCCGCAAGCCGAAAAACCCCGCCGTCATCGCCGAAGTAGACGGGGTGGTCAAACTCGAAGAAAAAAGACAACGCGGCCGGCACGTGGTGGTCATCACCACCGACGACGGCGAGCGTCACGAACACCTAGTGCCGGTGAGCAAACGGCCACGCGTCCGGACCGGCCAGCGCGTGCGAGCCGGGGAACCGCTCTGCGACGGGCCGCTTGTGCCGCACGACATCCTGCGCATCCTCGGGCCCGAACGCGTCCAGGAGTATCTGGTCAACGAAATCCAGAACGTGTACCGCGCCCAGAACGTGAACATCAACGACAAGCACGTGGAGATTATCGTCGCCCAGATGCTCCGAAAAGTGCGCGTGGACGACGCCGGAGACACCCGGCTGCTACCCGGCACGCTCATCGACAAGTTCCGTTTCAAACAGGAAAACGAAAAGCTGGCCAAGTGCGTCAAGATTAAGGACAAGGGAGATACGCACTTCGAGCCGGGTGCGATTGTGCCCCGGTCTCAGTTCGAGCAAGTCAATGCCCAGGTGGAAGCCATGGGTGGCAAGCCGGCCACGGCCGAACGTCCCAAACCGGCCTCGTGCAGTGCCCAACTGCTGGGCATCACCAAAGCGGCCGTACAGAGCGACAGCTTCATCTCCGCGGCCAGTTTCCAGGAAACCACCAAGGTGCTCACCGAAGCGGCCTTGGCCAGCAAGGTGGACAACCTGGTGGGCCTGAAAGAGAACGTGATTCTGGGACACCTGATCCCGGCCGGTACGGGATTCCGCTGGTACCAGCAGGCCGAAGTGCGCATCCGCCCCGAGGCCCTGGACGCCCTTACGGCCGAAGTGCCCCAGCAGTACATGCCCCAGTTCCCGTTGTTGGAGGACCAGCCGGGCTCGGCTTCGTCGGCTCCCCCGGCCTCGGGTTCCAACCCGGTGGATCAGATGTTCGGCCAGCCTTCCGAAGGCGGGAACTAATCCGCCGAGCACAGACGGCGGCTGGGAGAGAGTCTCCGTTTTCCCTGGGGAACGTTTCCTCGACCGGAATCCCAAGCAGATTCCCCGGCCCGGTCCGGACTGCGCACCGTGTTCTGGCTGCTATGCCGGAGGGGAGCGATGTGTCTTTGTCGCCAGCGAAGTTTCCGCACATGGGTCTTGCTTGCGGGCATCGTCGTACGGTCCTCGGCGTTCCGGCAAGAGGACCGTCCCCGACCGTCGGAAAACGCGCGATGAAACGACCTCGCGGCGCTACGTTGATCGAGCTGCTGGTGGTGATTTTCATCATTGGCATCCTGGTCGGCTTGCTGCTTTCGGCGGTGCAGGCCGCCCGGGAAACTGCCCGGAGTGTACAGTGCCAAAACAACCTCCGGCAGTTGATCCTGGCCGTCCATATGTACCACGACGCCCACCGGACTTTGCCGCTGGCCAACGGTTATAATCCGCAAAGTTCCAAGCAGCGTTACTGGTTCGCGGCCGTGGACCATCAGAACGCCCTGGTGGACCCCAAGGGTGGGTTCCTCTCCCCCTATATCGAAGAGAACATGGAGACGCTGGTTTGTCCCGACATGCGGGGACGACTCGTCCCCTTGTACCAGGGAGCCACAGGCGGATTCGGATACAATCAGAACCTGGGTACCACCTACTGGTATCAATCGGGCGGAACATGGCGCACGGGTGTGCTGGTCAGATCCATGGGACAATTCACGCAGACCGGGACGGATCGAGTCATCGTTTTCTGCGACACCGCTCGGATTCAGCTCCCCTACGGGAACGACCCTAAACTGAAGTTAACCGAAAACTACTTCGTCCAGGGACCGCAGGATTACCGGTTCTTTACCGCCCCTAATACCCACTTCCGCCATCGTTCCGACACGGCCAACGTCGCTTTTCTGGACGGGCACGTGGCCACCTACGACGGGCCGCGGGGACGCCTCCCTTCCTACTGGCCCTTGGCGGCCAAGGACCTGGCAAGACGGGAACGACTCGGCTACCTGTTGCACCGCAACGACGGCGATCCGGACCGCCCAATCACTTACACGAACCTGCTCCGCTACACTCCTTGAAGTTCCTCGTTTGCCGGAATACCAGGAGAACCGCTCTCGCCAGTCGGTGCGGCCCCTCTCAGTAGGTAATCAGCAGTTCCGGGCGAGCTTTTCGGAGCCGGGCCACCCCCTGGGCCGTAACGGCGGTGCCGCGGAGGGTGACCACTTTCAAATGCTCGAATCGGGCCAGCACGGCCAGCCCCTGGTCGTCCACCGGGGTGGAATCCAGATTGAGCGATTCCAGTTGCGGCAGCCGGGCCAGCGTTTCCAGTTGGGCTGCTTGGACGGGCTGCTCGGTCAGGTAAAGCCGCCGCAGCGAGTCCACTTGTCCAAGTAGCTCAATTACCGCTGCCAGATTCTCCGACGAAACGCCGCTGGCTGCCGCGTCCACTTCCACCGGCAGGCCCCCCTCCACTCGGACCACCGCGCCCAGCTCTTCCAGACGGCGGACGACTTCCCGGTAGCGCTGCTCCAGGTCCGGATGCTCCTGAGGCCCCCGGGGACGCGGGGGACCTGGCTGCGGACCTGGCGTTTCGCTGCGACACCCCACTGCAAGCAGCAGGAGAAACGCCAGCAGGGGCCACACAGCTCTTTTACTACAGTGCCTGGACATTCGCAGGATTCCTTTGTCGGCAAGGTGACAAACGCCGGGATTCTGCCCCTTGGACGCCCCGAGTCAAGAGACAGTTCCCGCCTATCTATCCGTCTGCGGCCGACGGCAAGCGAGCCTGGCCGCCGGGAGTGCCGCTTGCCAAGGGGCTTCGGCTCGCATTACGCTGGTCGCAAGAAAACGGGGCTTTTTCTGGAAATTACTGAAACCGGGTTGGCCATGCTACTGCTTGCCCTGGAAACCACCTGCGACGAAACGGCCGCTGCGGTGATCGACGAAGAACTTCGGGTGCTGGGGGCCGTGGTCGCCTCCCAGGAGCCGCTCCACCAGCAGTTCGGCGGCGTGGTGCCGGAGCTGGCTTCGCGGGCCCACATGCAGCGCATCCTGCCGGTTATCGACCAAACGCTGCGCAAGGCCCAGGTCCGGCCCGACCAACTGGACGCCGTGGCCGTTGCCGTTACCCCGGGACTGGCCGGTTCGCTGTTGGTGGGACTGGCGGCGGCCAAAGCACTGGCCGTGGCCCTGGACGTGCCGCTGGTAGGCATCAACCACCTGCACGCCCACGTGTATGCTTGCCGTCTGGCGGCGGGTCGGGAAGTGTTCCCCTGTGTCGGCTACATCGTCAGCGGCGGCCACACGTGCTTGTACCACTGCCGCAGCGCCACCCAGTTCGAGCTGCTCGGGGCCACCATCGACGACGCGGCCGGCGAAGCGTTCGACAAAGTGGCCAGCATGTTGGGGCTTCCCTTCCCGGGCGGACCGGCCATCCAACGGGCAGCCGAAGAAGGCGACCCCCGGGCGTATCGCTTTCCCCGGCCCATGCTGGGCCAGGGGCTGGATTTCAGCTTCAGCGGGCTGAAAACGGCCGTGCGCTACGCCATCGGCTCGCCGGGCCAGGGAATCGACCAGATTGCCGAAGCCGCCCGGCGACTCACTCCCCAGCAGGTGGCCGATCTAGCCGCCTCGTTCCAGCAGGCGGTGGTCGATGTGCTGGTGCAGAAAGCCGTGGCGGCGGTGGAACAGACGGGACTGAAACGATTGTGCGTCGGCGGCGGCGTGGCGGCCAATCGCCCGTTCCGCCAGCAACTGGAGCAGGCCATGGCCCAGCGGAACGTGGAGCTGATCGTGGCTCCGCTGGCCCTCTGCACGGACAACGCCGTCATGGGGGCCATTGCCTGGGAATACCTCCGAGCCGGCAAGACCACGCCGCTGGATGTGGACGTATCGCCCGGGCTGCTGCGGCGCAAAGAAAGCGGAAGTACCAACCTGCCGCCGTAGCCCGACCAGCGCCGGCGACGCGCTAGGGAATCGGCTTGCGGCTTGCGACCTGCGGCTTGCGCGTGGAGCTTCCGCTCCTGCGGAAAAACAAGCGTTCGTGCTCCTAATCGTACTCGTGCTCGTGCTCGTGATTCGTAATCGGCAGCTCGTCATCGGCAACCGGCAATCGGGTTGCGCCATGCGCCTTGCGGCTTACGCGGTGCTTCCGCACCAGTGCAAGAATAAGCGCCAATTCTCGCACTTGGCGAGCCGGGGACTTTTAGTCCCCGGAGGAAAAGAACGAGCAAGCGTTTTTCTCCGGTTTCTCCGACACTCCCCGGACTGAAGTCCGGGCCTGGCCGGGAAGTCCGGGGAGAGCCGGGCGCGAGTCGGCGTGCGCCGCGCGGCTTGCGCGGGTCGCTTCACTGGCGGCGCCAGGGGCCGCTTTTGCCGCCCAGTTTTTCTTCCAGTTGCACCGGGCCGATGGTCATCCCACGGTCAACGGCTTTGCACATATCGTAAATGGTCAGCGCGGCCACGCTGGCGGCGGTCAGGGCTTCCATTTCGGCGCCGGTTCGCCCCTGGAG
>WFOE01000290.1 GCA_015488215.1 Planctomycetales bacterium | reverse complement strand
GCGCACGGCGCAAGTCGCAAGCCGATTCTTGCCTGGAGCTGAAGCTCTCCCCCCGTCCCCCCACGCCCTTCGGAGCAGAAGCTCCCTGCTCAAGACCCAAGACGCAAGACTCAAGACCCACCGCTGCGGACCACCAGGCAACTGGCCTGCCCCTGGAGCGTGACGTTGAGTTTGGCCAGAGTGGTTCCGGCCGGGGTGTCGGTTCCGGTGACGACGTTCAGGGGGCACTGCGGGTCGGGCTGTTGGTGGTTGCGGGTAGGGAACAGGTGGCCGTGCTGGAACGCCAGCAGCGAGCCAATCAGCTCCACCAGTCCGCCCCCGGCTCCCAGGTTGCCCAGGTGTCCCTTGGCCGAAACCACCGGCAGCGTCCGGCTGCGGGAGCCGAACACGTCGGCCAGGGCCTGGGCTTCGGCCACGTCGCCCTCCCGGGTACCGGCCCCGTGAGCGTTTACGTGGTCGATCGCCTCCGGCGACAGTTGGGCGTTGTGCAGCGCACGTTGCAGGGCCCGTTTCATCGCCTGGCGCAGATCGGCTCCCCGGTCCAAGCTGCTGGCCATGGCTCCGCCGGCGCCGAGCACTTCGCCGTAGATGGTCGCCCCTCGCTGCCGGGCGGTTTCGTACTCTTCCAGCACCACTGCGCCGGCCCCTTCGCCCAGCACGGTGCCGCTTCGCCGCTGGTCGAACGGGCGGCAGGCTTCCTCGGGCGGCACGTCCTGGTCGGAAGCCAGCTCGAACTGCAAAATCGCCTGCACGGTCCGCACCGGGTGGATCCAACTGCCGGTGGAACCGGCGACCATCCAGCGGGCGTGGCCTCGGGCGATGATTTGGGCCGCCTCGCCCACGGCCAGGTTGGCGCTGGCTTCCCGCTGGGTGATCGAATTGTTCGGCCCGCGCAGATCGTTATACATCGACAGGTGGGCCGCCGGCATGTTGGGCAGATACTTCAGCAGCCACAGGGGGTTGAGGGCGGGCAGTCCTTCGCGAGCCCAACGGGAAAAGTCGAACCGTCCCTGTTCGTCCCGGCAGCGGCTGCACGGATCGACGAAATCCTCCGGCAAGGTGACCATATAGTCGGAACCGAACACCGCCCCGATTTGGTCCGGGTCGTACACGTCGCGGGTCAGTCCCGCATCCCGCAACGCGGCTTGGGCGGCGGCGATGCCCATCTGGGCCTCGCGGCAGACGGTTTTGAGCCCCTTGCGGATGGTCTTTTTCAGGTCGGGTTCCAGGGGGCCGAAGTCCTGGATCTTGCCGGCAAACTCACGGGCCTGGGCGGCAATGCGCACCGGAAGCCCGGCGGGGTCGAACGCCTCCAGCGGGCCCACGCCGCTTTGGCCGGCACAGAGAGCTTCCCACAGCTTCTGGGGGCTGTTGCCCAGCGGGGAAACGACCCCCATGCCCGTAATCACCACCCGGCGAGCCGCGTTATGCATCGTCGTTTCGTCGCTCTGTCGGAATCGGCGTTGGTCCAGGGGGAGCCGGCCCGGGCTCTCACGAGCGGGCCGATGCCTCCCCGGGAAGCTCCGCCGATTCTAGTCAGCCGTGCCGGAGGCGTCCACCGCATCGTGGCAGGGGAAGGAGCGTTCCGCTCAGGTGCGCAAAAACTGCCGGTCCAGTTCCTCGCAGGAGAGCCAAAGCGCGGTAGGCCTTCCGTGGGGGCAGTGGTGCGTGTTCTGGGCCAGATGGCGCTGCCGCAGCAGGGCCTGGATTTCTTCCTGGGTGAGCGGGTCCCCGGCTTTCACCGCTGCCTTGCAAGCCAGCAGGTGCAGCACGGGATCCAGCACGGCTTCGGCCCCAGGGCGACCGGGACTCTGACTCAACTGCTGCAGCACTTCGCGGAACGTTTCTTCGGTTTTGGCCGCAGGGAGCAGGGCCGGGGCGCTTTGTAGCGAAAGGGACTGTCCCCCAAACGGGGCCACTTCAAAGCCCAGGTGCTTCAGCAGTGCCTGGTTTTCCGTGGCGGTGGCTTTCTCTTCCGGGCTCAGTTCCAGCACCAGTGGCACCAGCAGCCGTTGGGTGGGCAGGGAACCTTGAGCCACCCGTTCCCGCAACTGCTCGTACAACACCCGTTCGTGCAAAGCGTGCTGGTCGATGACAACGATTCCCTGCGGTTCTTCAACCACCAGGTAACGGTTGTGCACCTGCATGGCCCGAACCGGCATGTTTGGCCCCGCGGCCGGCGTTTCCGGCTCGGCGTCCCGGGCCGAAGATGGTTCCTGTGGCGGCAAGTGCGGCCCGGGTGCCGGCGTTTGCGGTGCACCGGCCGGAGCCGCGGGGGCAAGTTCGCTCCCGGGGGTGTTTTCCGCCTCTTGCTGTGCTGGGCCGGAAGCCGGTCCCAGGGGATAGCCTTCCGGCGGAAGCACAAAGGGGTTTTCGCCCAACCGTTGGGTAAGCGGAGGCGGCTGGTCGGGTTGGGGGGAGCCGTGGCGCTGCAGGGCTTCGTGCCGGCGTTGCAGCTCGGCCTTGGCCCAATCGACGAAGGAAAGCGGCGCCCCTTCCCCCCCGGCGGTCTGCCGCGGCGCGGCGGTCGAGGGCACTTGCAGCCGCGTGCCCAGGTCCGATTCCAGAAACGTGCGTCGCAGCGTGCCCAGCAGTTGGGAATAGACGCGCGAGCCGTCCTGGAAACGCACTTCCAGCTTGGTTGGGTGGACGTTCACGTCGACCAGTTCCGGCGGCATCTCCAGCCGCAGGAAGCAGACCGGGTAGCGTCCGGTCAGCAGCAGTCCGCGGTAGGCTTCGTTCAGGGCGTGGGTCAGCGAGCGGTCCCGCACCGGGCGGCCGTTCAGAAACAAGTACTGCCAGCGGGTATGTGGGCGGTTGAGTTCCGGATGACCCACATAGCCACTCAGGCGGATCGGGCCGTCCTGGCCTTCGATGGGCAGCAGTCGTTCCGTGACCTCGGCGCCGAAGAGGGCTTCGATGCGGCCCAGCCATTCCGACTGCGGGGGCAGATCGTAAATGAGCCGCTTGCCGTGGCGGAGGGTGAAGTGGACCTGGGGGTGGGCCAGGGCCAGTCGCAGTACGGCTTCGGTGGCGTGGCTGGTTTCGGTCTGCGTGGAGCGGAGGAACTTCCTGCGGACCGGGGCGTTATAGAACAGGTGGTTCACCTCGACCACCGTGCCCGGCGGCCCTCCCCAGGGACGCACCTTGCGACGAAGCACCTCTTCCGGCTCGCTGCCGGTGGTGGAAAGCTCCGCTCCCTGGCGCTGGCCGGCGGGACGGCTGGCCAGCCGCAACTGGCTCACCGCGGCGATGGACGCCAGCGCCTCGCCCCGAAAGCCCAGCGTTTGCACCCGTTCCAGGTCCTCGGCCGTGCGAATCTTGCTGGTGGCGTGACTGGTCAGGGCCAAGGGGAGTTCGTCGGCGGGGATGCCCCGGCCGTTGTCCACCACCCGCACCAGCTCCATCCCGCCGCGAAGCAGCGTCACATCAATCCGCGTAGCCCCAGCGTCCAGAGCGTTTTCCACCAGCTCCTTGACCACGCTGGCCGGGCGTTCGATCACCTCGCCGGCGGCAATCTGGTTGACGACCACCGGGGGCAGCTTGACGATCTGGCTCATGGGCGTTCCGTGCTCCCACGTGGCGGAGGGTCCATCTTTTTCCTCGGGGACGGCAACCCCTTTTACAGGCTGTCACAAAACTTCCGGCCGCAGACGCCACGCCGAGGATCGAGCAGCACCGGAGGGTTTTGTGACCGCTCTTAGTGCAACTGATACTTGTGGATTTTGCGATACAGGGTGCGTTCGCCGATGCCCAACAGTCGGGCGGCCTCCTCGCGGTTGCCCCCGGTGTACTTGAGCGTTTCGGCAATGAACAGCCGCTCCAGCTCTTCCAACGGCTTGCCCACCAGGGCCGAAAGCGAATCGCCCGGCTGGGCCGATTCCGGCTCGGGCGTTTGTTCGGCCAGTTCCGGGGGGAGGTCGTCCACGTCGAGCACCCCGTCGGCGTCCACCACCACCATGCGTTCGATCACGTTGGCCAGCTCGCGCACGTTGCCCGGCCAGGGGTATTTCATCAGCCGGCTGCGCACGGCCGGGGAGACGCGGCGCACGTGTTTTTTATGGCGGCGGTTGAACATCTTGAGAAAGTGGTCAATCAGCAGCGGGATGTCTTCCTGGCGCTGGCGCAACGGGGGCAGATGCACCTCCACCACGGCGATGCGGTGGTAAAGGTCCTGGCGGAATTTGCCCTGGGCCACCAGCTCTTTGAGGTTCTGGTTTGTGGCCGACAGCACGCGCACGTCCACTTTGATCGGCTCGTTGGCTCCTACGCGGAGCACTTCGCCCGTCTCCAGCACCCGCAGCAGCTTGCTCTGGGTGGCCAGGGGCATGTCGCCAATTTCGTCCAGAAACAGCGTGCCGCCATTGGCAAACTCGAACTTGCCCGGCCGGTCCCGGGCGTCGGTGTAGATGCCGGCCACGGAACCGAACAGTTCCACGTCCAGGATGTTTTCCATGAACGAGGCGCAGTTCAGCGCCAGGAACGGCTTTTTCTTCCGGGGACTGTTCTGATGGATTGCCTTGGCAATCAGTTCCTTGCCCGTGCCTGTTTCCCCGGTGATGAGCACCCGCACGTCGGTGGGAGCGATACGTTTGACCAGCTCGATTACCTGCCGCATCTTACTGCTGGTGCCCACGATTCCTTCGAACCCGAACCGTTCGTCCAGTCGCCGGGCCAGTTCGACGTTGGTGCGGCGCAGTTGGACGTTTTCCACCGCCTTGGCCGCTACCGCCCGCAGTTGCTTCACGTCCAGGGGCTTGAGCAGGTAGTTGAACGCTCCCTGCTGCATGGCCTGCACGGCCGATTCGATGGTGCCGTGGCCGGTCAGCAGGATAACTTCGATATCCGGGTCCAGCTCCTTGGCCTGCTTGAGCACTTCCATCCCGTCCAGGTCGTTCATCACCAGGTCGGTAATCACCACGTCGAAGTGCCGCTGCTTGAGCAGCTCCACGGCCTGGCGGCCGCTGTGGGCAGTAGTGACCCGATAGCCGCTTCGCTGGAGGGCTTCCTGCACCACTTCGGCGTGGGCCGGGTCGTTGTCCACCACCAGGATTTCGGCTGCCGGAGCTTCGGACTGGGTCATTGTCTGGCCGTGACAAGCGGAGCGATTGGCACGGGGAACCGCCCCCCCGAGAACATGCCCCTATTGTGCCCCACCGCACAGCCTGCGGACAAGCCACCGCTTGCCGGTGTTTTTCCCTGGGAGATTCCGGCCTGCGGAACCGAGTGCGGTTTTCGCCCGGGAGAGTTTGCGGTAAACAGAAGGAAAGCGGCTTGCGGTTCCGGGGAACGCCTGCCGCGGCCGTATTTTCTTTTGCCTTGCCCGTGATGCGGAGTTTTCCTGCCTCGTGCGCCGGACGTTGTTTTATATTCCCGAGTACCTGGGCCCGGTGCCGGTCTTTTCAGCCGATGGGCGTTGGGGGCTGGGACTGCTGCTGGCCCTGGTTCTGCTGGCCGGGGGCGTTTGGGTGTTCGCCGCCTGGCGGCGTCATGGCTGGGGGGAGGTGGTCAAGGGGCGCCTGGGAATGGTCGCGCTGGTCGCGGCTGTGGTGCTGCTGGTGCTGCCGCGGCTGGTCGAGCCGGGCCGAGGGTTGCCCATTCGCGGCTATGGCGTCATGCTCACCCTGGCCTTGGTGCTGGCCGTAGCTTCGGCCGTGCGGCTGGCTCAAGCCCAGGGAATCCACCCGGAAATTGTGCTCTCGCTGGCCGTGTGGATTGGCGTGGCCGGCATTGTCGGGGCCAGGGCCCTGTATGTAATCGAGTACTGGGATTCCTATCGCCGCGCCACCTGGACGGCCACCCTGGTCGAAATCCTGAAAGTTCACCAGGGGGGGCTGGTGGTCTTTGGCGGATTGATTGGAGCCGCCGTGGCGTTTGGCATCTTCGCCTGGCGGCACGGCCTGCCGGCGCTGGCGTTGGCCGACGTAGCCGCTCCGGCCCTGGCTCTGGGGCAGGCAATCGGCCGGATCGGATGCTTTCTCAATGGCTGTTGCTTTGGCGGAGTGTCGGACATTCCCTATCTGGCGGTTCAGTTTCCCTGGGGCTCGCCGCCCCATGTGCGCCAGGCGCTTCGGGGCGAGCTGTTCCTGCACGGCCTGAAGGTGGCCGACGTGGACGGCCGCGTGCTTATCACCCAGGTACAGCCCAGCTCGGCGGCCGAACAGGCGGGTGTCAAACCGGGCATGCAGTTACTCTACGTGGGCCAGGAAAAGGTCCGCTCCGCCCGCCAGGCCCGGATGCAACTGCTGGCCTACGACGGCTCGCCCGGCCGGGAGCAATTGCGGCTGCTGGTGCGCAACGGCGGAACGCGTCCCGTGGGCTGGCAGGTGCGCCTCCCCTTGCCGGGCAGCCTGCCGGTGCATCCCACCCAGCTTTATTCCACAATCAACGGCCTGGTGTTTTTTCTGCTGCTTTGGGCCGTATATCCTTTCCGGCGGCGAGACGGGCAGGTGTTCGGCTTGTTGTTGGCCCTGTTTCCCGTCTCGCGGTTTTTGATGGAATGGGTGCGCACGGACGAACCGCAGCAGTTCCTGTTCGGTTGGACGCTCTCCCAAACCATCAGCGCCGCGTTGCTCCTGGGTGCGCTGGCCTATTGGGCCTACCTGTGGCTGGTTCCCGGCAAGCTCAGCGGGCCAGAGGACTGGGCTCCGCACAACGCCCGCTGGATGGCCACGGGAGAGTCCGCATGAACCGCCCTGGGAGAATACCTACCCGCACGGGGAACCGGATGTTAGACTACCAGTTCGCCGTGGAAGGCGGGGCCTGGCCAGGTGTGTGCCTGCAGGCGTTCCCGCCGGATTCGGTAGCCTGGAAGTTGTGAGTGTTTGAGGACCCGTTGATGAACGACCCGTCCCGCCCCCAGCCTGAGCAGGAAACTTCTCCCGGTGCTGTTCCGCCGCAGGCGTCCCCGGCCGGGGAAACAGCCGGAGAAGGAACCACCCCCTCTTCCGAACAACAGCCGGCCGCCGAAGCGGCGCCTCGGCAGCAGCGGCCGGGCGAAAACCCTGCCGCGCAAGGTGCTTCCCCGCAAGCAGAACAGCCTGCCGAACGCCCTGCCACGGAACAAGCCGAAGCAGCCCAGGCCGTCTCCCCGGCCGAAGAAGCCGGAGAAACTGCGGCCGCTGCCGCCACTGGGGAAGAAACCACCGCAGCGGAGGGGGCTGCTCCGCCCGGCGGTGAAGCCCAACAGGAAGAAACCCCACAGAAAGACGCTACCAGCTCGGGCAAGTCGGACAGCCAGGAATCCTCCCAGCCCAAGCGGCCAACCCGACCGCGGCGGCAGATTCGCGTGGGCTACCAGGCGGCGGATTTGAAAGCCGGGTTGGCTCGCCCCCGGCCGGTGCATCCGGTGGCTTCGACCCAAGAAACCACCAAAGAATCCGAGGAACCGCAATCAGCCACCCTGGGCCAGCCGGCAACCGAAGCCCCTTCCTTGCCGCCGCGTACCCGACCCCGGCAGACCCAGCAGCATCTGGAATCGCCCGCCTCGCGCCGCGGCCGCCGTAGCCGCGCCCCGCAGGAGCCTCCGGCGGAAGTTCCCTTGGAGCCGGAAGTGCCTGCCGTCCCCCTGGAACAGGTGCAGGTGGATCTGCCGGAAGACTTGGAGCAAGAGATCGAAGCCGCCTTGGCCGGGCAGTCGCTCAATCCCGACCTGGTGCAAACCGCCGGCGGCGAGCTGGCCGAAACGGACCTCAAAGGCCGCCAGCGAGGGCGGATTCTTTCCATCTCGGCCGAAGACGTGTTTGTGGACCTGGGCCGGCGCCACCAGGGCGTGCTCCCCTTGAAGCAGTTCGACCCGGAAAAAGAGCCCCCGCAGGTGGGCCAGACCATCGAAGTGCTCGTAACCGGGTTCGACCAGGAAGAAGGACTTTACACGCTCCGCCTGCCTGCGGCCGGAGCGGAGGTGGAAAGCTGGGACGACCTTCAGCCCGGCACGCTGGTCGAAGCGACCGTTACCGGCCAGAACAAGGGCGGGCTGGAGTGCAAAGTGGGCCACATCCGCGGATTCATTCCCATCAGCCAGGTGGCCTTGCAGCGAGTGGACGACCTGAGTCCCTACCTGGGCCAGCGACTGCTGTGCCGGGTGATGGAAGCCAACCCGCAGCGGCGCAATCTGGTGCTTAGCCACCGGGCGGTGCTGGAACAGCAGCGAGCCGAAGCCCGGGAACGCCTGCTGGCCGAGCTGGCTCCCGGCCAGGTGCGCACCGGCAAAGTGGTGCGGATTCAGCCCTTCGGGGTGTTCGTGGACCTGGGCGGCGTGGACGGTCTGGTGCCCATCAGCCGCATGAGCTGGGCCCGGATCAGCCACCCGAAGCAACTGGTTTCCGAAGGGGACCAGGTGCAGGTGAAAGTGGACGAAGTAGACCCCACGGCCGGCAAAGTCACGCTCTCGATGCGCGACCTGATGCCCAACCCCTGGGACGAGGTCGCCTCGCGCTACCCGGTGCAATCGGTCGTCCGCGGTCGGGTGACTCGAGTTGCCGACTTCGGGGCCTTCGTCGAGCTGGAACCGGGAGTGGAAGGGCTGCTGCACATCTCCGAGATTTCGCACCGCCGCGTGTGGCGCGTCTCGGACCACTTCAAGGAAGGAGACGAAGTGGAAGTGGAAGTAATCGCCGTGGACCCGGAAAAACGGCGCATCAGCCTGAGCCGCAAATCGCTCGAAGCCCGCGCCGAAGAAGCCGCCGAGGCCAAACGCCGGGCAGAAAAGGAAGCCGCCGAGGAAGAAGCCCTGGAAGCGGTCACGAAAAAGAAGAAAAAAGCCCCGCCGCAAAATCTCAAAGGGGGGCTGGATCGCCCCCGGGGCGGCGAAGTGTTCGGCCTGAAGTGGTAATCCGGCACGGCTCCCGCCGTGCGACGCCGCTGGGGCAGCTTGGACAAGGGATAGGGAAACCGCTCCAGGCGGCGGCTTTCTTCCTCTTGGCCGCTTTGTAGGAAAGCCTCGCCGGTCCCGGGCGAGGGGGGAGTCGACTTCTATCTCGGGCGGGCCGGCGTGCCCATGTTTTGTTCGCCCCTGCCTATCGTTTGGGCAGCCGGAACCCCTTTCAGCAACTTGGCTCGGAGAAAGAGCAGTTCTTTTTCGGGCGATTCCGCGGCCCGTGGCTGCCGATTTTTCCGGCAATTGCCTGGGTTTGTTCACTCCCGGGAATGACTACGCCCATTTTACGCTCGTTTTGGCACGGCATTTTCTACTTCTAGAAAGTGCCCTCTTGATTTGCGGCCCGGTTGCCCAAGCCGACGGCAGCCGGAACCGCAAACGGGAGCCGCGTCGGCTCGGAGCCGGCGGCGGTTCCATCTCGCGCCCTAGGCCCAATGGGGAACAGTAGCCCCTGTGGCCATCTGCGTGCCCTCTGGAATACCCCCGCTGCGCGCCGCGTCAGGGATCGCTTTGCGCTCCCGGTGCGCGCCAAGGCGAGCAGCCGGAATCGGTAAGGAATCCTCCTTCCCACGGATCAGGACCAGCAAGCGATGAACAAGATTGAAGCCTTCAAGGCCGAAAAGCACCCGCTGGACGTGTGGCCCGATTTGCTCCGCTACGCCCAGGAAAAACGACCCGCGGCCCAGATCGACCCGGCCGACATCGAGCGGTTCAAGTGGTACGGCTTTCTGCACCGGAAGCGGGACGGCGATCACTACATGATGCGGGTGCGTGTGACCGGCTGCGAGCTTTCGGCCGAGGCGGCCCGGGAATTGGCTTTCATCGCCTACGAGTACGGCTACGGCATCCTCGACGTTACCACCCGGGGCAACTTCCAGGTGCAAGGGCTGACGATCGACCGGCTCCCTTTGGCCCGAAAACGCCTGCAGCAAGTAGGGCTGGAAACCCTGCAAACCGGGCACGACAACGTGCGGAACATCTACGGGCATCCGCTCAGCGGGCTTTCGCCTGAGGAGCTTTTCGACACCCGGGAGCTTTGCCGCCAGGCGGCCGAGCTGGTGCTGGGCAGCAAGATCTACAGCGACCTGCCGCGGAAGTTCAACGTGGCCCTGTGCGGAATGCGGGAAGCCTCGCTGCACTTCTGGACCCAGGACGTAGCCTTCCTGGCCACCGAAGACGAAGAGCACCAGGTGGGCTTCCAGGTGCTGCTGGGCGGCAAGCAGGGACAGGAGCCGGTGCTCGGGGTGCCCTTGCCCGTGCTGGTGGAACCGGAACAGGTGCTTCCCGTGCTGCAAGTGTTGCTGGATTTGTTTCGGGAACACGGGGATCGCCAGAACCGCCGTCAGGCCCGGTTCGCTTGGGTGATCAAACGGTTGGGCGTGGCCGGGGTGCTGGAGTATCTGGAGTCCCACTTGCCGTTTCCGCTGCGGCCGTGGCTCCGCGAGCCGCTTCCTCCGGCCAGCTACGAAGACCTGGTGGGCTGGTTCCCGCAAAAGCAACCGCAGCGGTGGACTATGGGGTTGAACGTGCCGCTGGGCCGCCTGTCCTGGGAACAACTGGAAGGGCTGGCCATCCTGGCCAAGAAATGGGGAGACGGCACGCTCCGCACCACCTACGACCAGGGAGTGCTCGTGCCGGGCATTCCCACCGGTTTCCGCGACGCGGCGGCCACCTGGGCGGCCAAGTACGGGCTGAGTCCCCTGGGCGATTCCCTGAGCCGCAACACAATCGCCTGCACCGGCAAGCAGTTCTGCAATCTGGCCGTCAGCGAAACCAAAGGGGCCATGCTCCAGCTTATGGACGCCCTGCGCCGCCGCGGTGTCATGCTGCATGGGATTCGCATTCACATGAGCGGCTGCCCTTCGGCCTGCGGAATGCACCACACGGCCGACATCGGGCTCAAGGGAGTGCGGGTGCGGCGACTGCTTGGCACTCGCGAAGGGTTCGACGTGTTCCTGGGCGGTGGGGTAGCCGGGCGGTTGCAGCCGGGGCTGCTCTACCGCCTGGGCGTGGACCTGGACCAGCTCCCCCAACTGATTGAAGAAGTGGTCACCGAGTACTACCGCCACCACAAGCCGGGACAGAGCTTCAGCGCCTACTGGCGCGAAAAGCTCTCCCAGCAGCAGGCGGAGAAGGTGGGCGACCACGACTACCATCTGCCCACCTGGTTGTGCGAAGGGTGCGGCTATCGCTACCAGGGTCAGGACCCACCGGTGTTCTGTCCCGGCTGCGCCGGATTGCGGCGGCAGTTTGCCCGACTGGAAGACGAACCGCCCACGGCTTCCACGGCGGACAAAAAATCTCCCGCTTCCCCGGCGGCGACTCCCCCGGCCGAGCAGGAGCCGAAGCGCGACGCCGAAGGTTTCCTGGCTGCCGCACCGCTTGAGCAGGTGCCGGAGGACACCGGGCTTTGCATCACCCTGCAAGGGCGCGAAGTGGCCCTGTTCCGCCAAGGGGATCAGGTGGTGGCCCTGGACAATCTCTGCCCGCACGAAGGCGGAGCCCTGGCCGAAGGAAGCGTTTGCCAGGGAGTGGTCACCTGCCCACTGCACGAGTGGCGGTTCCGGCTCCAGGACGGCCGCAGCGTCGAACCGCCCGGGGAACAGGTGGCCCGGTACGAAACCAAAATCCACGACGGCCAGGTGTGGGTCCGACTGCCCGAAGCCGAGCAAACCCCCGGCACCAACCCAGCCCCGGGAACTCAGGACGACAGACAACGGCTCGGCGCGGCTCCGTAGAGTTTGGGTCTTGCGTCTTGAGTCTTGGGCAAGGAGCTTCCGCTCCAATGCGAGAACAAGCGTCAATTCTTGGTTATTGGCGAGCCGCCAGCTTTAGCTGGCGGAGGACGGCACGGCCATCGGCGAGCCGGGAGCGTCAGCTCTCGGAGAGAAAAACGGCAAGCGTTTTTCCGACTCTCCCCGGACTGAAGTCCGAAGCTCACCCGGGCAATGGAAAAACCGAACCCGCACAAGTTGTTTGTCGCTTTCGGCTGTAAAGGTTGTTCCTCTTTTCCTGACAGGAGACGTGCGACGATGGATTACGTGGCACCACCGGAAGTGGTTCGCGGCATGATTGAAGGCGGGGTCAAAAAGGCTTCGCTACCCGTGGGACAGTTGCTGCTGCGAGGGGCCGTCTCGGGAGCGTTCTTGGGATTTGCTACCTCGCTGGCCGTCACGGCCGCCGTGCAGACCGGCGTCCCGCTGACCGGAGCGCTGGTGTTTCCCGTGGGATTCGTGATGATTGTCCTCTTCGGCATGGAGCTGGTCACGGGCAACTTCGCCCTGCTGACAACCGCCGCCCTGGCCCGGCGCGTGCGCCCCGGGGCGGTGTTGCGCAACTGGTTCTGGGTGTTCCTGGGCAATCTGCTGGGCAGCTTGTTCTACGGGCTGCTGCTTGCCGTGGTGCTTTCCCAGGGTGGCACGGCAAGCGGAGGGCCAGTGGCCGAAAAGCTGGTAGCCGTGGCCCAGGCCAAAACGGTGGCCTACCAGCAGCTTGGCCCGGCCGGAATGGTCACCGTGCTGGCCAAGGCCGTGCTGTGCAACTGGATGGTGTGCATGGGCGTGCTGATGGCCCTGGCGGCCAAAAGCACCACGGGCAAGATCGTCGCGGCTTGGCTGCCCATTATGACCTTCTTCGCCCAGGGGTTCGAACACTCGGTGGTCAACATGTTCGTGATTCCCACCGGGATGCTGCTTGGGGCCGAAGTAAGCCTGGCCCAGTGGTGGCTGTGGAACCAGGTGCCGGTCACGCTGGCGAACCTGTTTGCCGGTGCGGTCTTCGTCGGCGGCGTGTTCTACTGGAGCTATCCGCCGCAGCAGGCCCCGGCGGCGGAACTGACAGCCGAGGAGGAAGACTCCCCGGCGCTGGCCCCGGCGGAACTGGCCCCTTCGGCCCCGCGGTAAAGAGGCGGGAATCGGCGTGCGACTTGTGCCGTGCGTCGTGCGCCAGGAGCTACCGCTCCATGCAAGAATGAACCTGGAATCTCGCAAACGGCAGACGGGTCTCCCCGGACGTTCCGTCCGGGGAGGCAAAAGAAAACGCTTTTCTACGGATTTTACCTCCCCGAGCCGATGCTCGGACTCGCCGATTAAAGAGTCGGCGTTTCCTCTTGCCTTGGTGCGAAAGCACCCACTCGCCGACGGCCGTGCCGTCCTCCGCCGCCTGAAGTCGGCGGCTCGCCGAATTGCCGATTCGCAGGTTGCCGATTCGCGAGTGCAGATAACGAGCTGCCGAGAACGAGTACGAGCGTTTGTATGTCCACTGGAGCGGTGCCGTCCGTGTTTGCTCAACAACTCGCACGCAGCTACCCACTTTCTTGTTCCCGGCGCCACGCCTCGTAGGTGCGGTGTTCGGGTCGGGGAAAGCCCAAGCGTTTGTCCACCAGATTGATGAGCGGGCGGCCGGCGAGGAAACGCTTCAGGTTTTCGCAGAACAGGTCCGTCATGCGGTCGATCCGCCAGGCGCTTTGTCCGGCCACGTGCGGGGTGAGAATCAGGTTGGGAGCTTGCCAAAGCGGGCTTTCCGGCCTGGGGGGTTCTTCCGGTGTTACGTCCAGGGCGGCTCCGGCCAGGTGGCCGCTTTCCAGGGCGGCGACCAGGTCTTCTTCTACCACCAGGGGGCCGCGAGCCACGTTGACCAGAAACGCCCCGGGACGCAGTCGCTCCAACAGCCGGGAGTTGACCATGCCCCGTGTCTGTTCGGTCAGCGGAGCACAGAGCACCAGGGTGTCCAGTTGCGGCAGGATGTCTTCCAGCCGTTCCGGGGGGAGCAGTTGTTCGACCCAATCGGGACGTTCCACCGGAAAGTAGTCCGTGGCCAGGATGCGTACGCGGTAGGGAGCCAGCAGCTCAGCCAGGCGCCGCCCGACTCCGCCAAAACCCACGATGCCTACGGTCGAGTGGTGCAGGTCGCGCGTGGGCCGGCGAATGAACTCCCGCTGCTGCTGGGCCCGGAAGAACGTGGTCATATTGCGGTGCAACGCGCCCAGGAGCATCATCGTGTGTTCGGCCACCTGGTCGGCCAGCACGCCCGAGGCGCTGGTGACCAGAATCGGCGAGTCGACGACCTGCGGCACCAGGCAGTGGTCCAGCCCGGCGGCCGAAGATTGAATCCACCGCAAACGCCCGGCGGCCACCACCTCGTCCCAGGGAACGGGCACTTTCACGTGGCCGCAAAGCACGTCAGCCCGGGGCAACTCCTCGGCCACGCGAGCCTGCCCGGCGTCAATCACTTCGGCATCGGGCACCGTGGCCTGGATCTGCTCCAGGTGGCGTGGCTGGACCGGGTAACAAAGCACAATTCGCATCACAAGCGGCGTGTCGTTTCCAGGGGAAAGCGCTTCCGGCCGGGCGAACCCTTGCCGGCAAGGGCTTCAAACTTGCCGGCTGACCGCTTCCCAGGCGTGGTAGCTGCTGCGGACAAACGGGCCGGAGGCTACGTGGCGGAATCCCAAGCTGCGGGCCAGACGCCCCAGGCGGGCAAACTCCTCCGGCGGCACGTATCGGGCCACGGGCAGGTAGCCGGGGCCGGGTTGCAAGTACTGCCCCAACGTCAGAAAGTGGCAGCCGACCCGCCGCAGATCGGCCAGCACGTCGAGCAGCTCCTCGGTCGTTTCGCCCAGGCCGAGCATCAGCCCGCTTTTCACCTTCGTTTGGCCCGAGGCGGCCGCTCGCCGCAGCACTTCCAGCGTCCAGCGATAGTCGCTCTTGGGTCCGCGCACTTTCCGGTACAGTCGCGGCACGGTTTCCGTGTTGTGGTTGAACACCTCGGGGCGGGCTTCCAGCACGCGGTGCAAGGCTTCAGGGCGGCCGATAAAGTCCGGCGTGAGCACTTCCACCGTGGCCCCGGTCCGGCGGCGGACTTCCAGCACGGTGCGGTAGAAGTGTTCGGCTCCGCCGTCGGGCAGATCGTCGCGGGTGACCGAGGTGATGACCACGTGCTTCAGGCCCAGTCGCCGGGCGGCTTCGGCCACTCGCTGGGGTTCGTCGGGGGCGGGCGGTTCCGGGCGGCCGCGCTGCACGGCGCAGAACCCACATGGCCGCGTGCAGACGTTGCCCAGAATCATGAACGTGGCCGTGTGGTGCGAGTAGCACTCGCTGCGGTTGGGACAGAGCGAATTGTCGCAGACGGTCTCCAGCCGCAGCTCGTCCAGCACCCGGCGGGTGTGGACGAATCCGCCTCCACGGGGCAAGTTGCGTTTGAGCCACCGGGGCAGCCGCCTGCTCGGAGCTGAGGGGGCCGCCGGTTGCGGCGGCTGATTCAACACCGGCAGCAGCGGCAAAGAGGGTTCAGGCGCTTTCACGGCGATCTCCAGCGGGCAGGATGGGAGGATGCGTGTATATGTGGTGCCGCCGACAAGGCCAGGCGGTGGCCAGATGTTCCACCACGGCTTGCCGCACTCGGGTCATCTTGATTCCGTGGCGGCGATTGGCAAGCAACGAGCTTGTCGGGGTGCGGTACTCCGGGTCGCTGAGCACGCGCTTTTGCAGCCCAGGATGCGGTGAGACGTGGATGTAGGCCCCGAAATACGTGGTCCACTCCCGCACGGCCACGGCCAGATGGGCCACCTGGCCCCCCCGGGCCCACAGTCCGAAGTGGCCTTCGCGCCCGTGGACCGGCACGCCCAGGTCGGTCAGGGCCCGGGCCAGGGCGTTTTCCAGTCGCCGCAGGTGCTCTCCCACGCTCATCCCGTACCACCAAAGCGGCACCACGGCATAAACGGCCAACTGTCCCGGTCCGTGAACCAGAGCAGGTCCCCCGTGCTGCACGTAGCGCAGCTCTAGCTCCCTGGCCCGCAACTCCGCGGGGTCCAGGAACACATGGGCATAGGACCCACGGCGTCCGATGGTAACCAGCCGCGGGTGTTCGCACAGCAGCACCCAAATCTGCCCGTCGTCGCGGTCCGTGGCTTCGTAAACGAGCCGGGCTTGCAAGGCCAGGGCGTCCTCGAAAGGGACCTGCCCCATCAGGAACAGCTCCACCGAGTTGCCCTGGCGGCCATGTGCCCTGGAAACGTGCATCGCGTTGGGGG
>WFOE01000289.1 GCA_015488215.1 Planctomycetales bacterium | reverse complement strand
GGTTGGGGGGAGAGCTTCCGCTCCGAGCGGGAGTGGGCTTGCGGCTTGCGCTGTGCGTCTTGCGCGGGAGCTACCGCTCCAATGCAAGAATAAGCGCTGATTCTCGCAATCGGCCAGCCCCGGACTTCAGTCCGGGGAGCTCCACTGGAGAACCGGCATTCCAGACACCGTAGCTCCCGGCGGGGCTGCCGGAATCCTTCGCCGAAACGGAGTGCCGGCCGGAAGCGTTTCGAAGAATGCCCGCGGGGATCAGGCCAGCTCGTCCAGCAGCCGATCCAGGGCAGCGTCCAGTTTGGCTTCGATGTCGTAGGTCCCCTCGGCCAGCGCCTGGCGGATTGCTTCCACTTTCTCGGTGCGGACTTCTGGGAGAGATTTGGCCATGTCGATGAACCGAGCCGCGTCGGAAAGTTGCAGCTCGTCCTGCACCTCGACCGGGGAACGGTTTCCCAGGGGCTGGATCGGGCGATGGGGACCTTGGATGTTCTGCGGGCCGTGAACGTAGCCGGGTCCGTAAACTTGCATGTGTCAGTTCCTCCGCAAGTGCCTGAAGGCAAGGGACCAGTTCCAGGAAACAGCATGCGGCCGATTGCACGGAATCGAGCCGGGGCGGAGTCCCTTCCAGAGTTGGGCCCGACCGCCATTCCCCCGAGCGAGCCTCACGGTTGCCTGCCAACCGGGGGACTTCCTCTGCGGCAGCCAGAGAACCGCCCTCGCCTGCGGCCTACCATAGCCGAACGAGGGCGCCGCAGTCCATGTCGCTTGGCGACTTCGCGGCCTGGTGAGAGCATTCTCCCTATCGGCCGCTGAGCGGAGCAAAATCGACTGTTTTCGGCCGCAGGCCATAAAAACTTCCTGGCTTGCCTGGTCTGCCGTTGTGCCGGGAAAACACGCTTCCCGAGGGCAACGCCGCGCCGGTCCCTCTGCTGCCGCAGGGCAACATGCTCGTTGCCGGAACACAACGCCACCGGGCAGGAAGTGTAGCGGGTTGTGCTTCCCGGGACAACGTCGCTTGCGTGCTAGCACCGCTTGGGCGTGAGCAGCTCCAGCCACCGGCCAGATTACGCCAGCGGCTCTACCTGGACGGTCATCTGCAAGCGTGCTTCCTGGCCCGGGGGAAGGAAACGCACGCCGGGATCGAAGCCACCCTGCCAGCGGTCTTCCAGCACCAGGTTGAACACGCCCGGAATGCACGTGTAGGGTTCCACGCAGACGGCCTGCCGGTGCGGCGGGGTATAGACCACTGCGTGCGGGAACCCTTCGGCGAGGATGCGCAGGCGAAGATGGTTTTCCGGGTCGGTGATGGCCGCTTCCCACTGCTTGGGCGATGGGCGCAGTTCGGTCAGCACGTCGTCCAGTTCCAGCTCGTCCAGAGGACGGTCCCGGGCCAACTGTTCGGCGCTGGTGCCTTCGCCGCAAAGGAGGCTTCCGGTGGGAATCATCTCCCGAAGCGGCACCTGGGCCGCGGCCGGCACATAGAGACGGCAAGAGGAAAAGCTGCCTCGTTTCCCCAAGGGCAGGGCGAAGTAAGGATGCAGCCCCGCTCCCCAGGGCAGCGGCTGCCGGTCCGGATTGCGAACGACCAGTTGCACCCGCAACCCCTGGGGCAGCAGGGCGTAAGTCAGCTCCAGCTCGAAATCGCAGGGCCAGCACTCCTGCCCCCCGGACAAGTGCTCCGAGGCACGGAATCGTCCCACGGCCCAATCCTCTTGCCGCTCCACAAGCTGCCAGGGCTGTTCCAGCACCAGGCCGTGGATGGCGTTGCCCAGGCCGTCTTCGTAAGGAAAGCGGTATTCCCGTCCCTGGTAACGGAGCCGGTTGCCCTGCATCCGGCCCGGAAACGGAAACAGCACCGGAATCCCGCTGGCCGAAGGGCGCCCTTGGCCGGAAGCAAAGCCGGCTTCGGCCCACAGGACCGAAACGGTCCGCTCCCCGACCGGGACTTCCAACTGGTAGCAGTTCATACCCCGAGACGGAGCGACCCGGGCACGTGTTCCCGAAACGTGTTCTAATGCCACGTCCGCAGCGGACATTGTGTAACCTCCTCGTTGGCCGAATCGCAGGCAAAGCGCTGCGTGCTTGGAGCGAAAAGTTGGCAAGCAACTGGGCCGCCAGCCCCTTAGAGCTTACGGCAGGAAGCCGTCGGGGGCGAGAAGCAGAGCACAGCAAATCCGCACCGCACGGCCGAAAGCGGCCGGACCAGAACGGGTCAGTCTCCCCGGGCTCCAGGGGCCGCAGGCACCGGAGGCACCAGCTCGCGACACGTGCCGGCGACTACCGCCAGCCGGGGCTGCCGGCCGGAAGGAGTCGGGCTGCCGCCTTCGCCGCCCGGGGCCAGCACCAGCCAGCGGCGATCCTTGCCGAACACATGCAACCGCAGCAGCCGGGTCAGCTCGGGCGTAAGTCCCTCCTCCGGTGTGCCCAAAAGCAGCGCCCCAATCTGCTGGGCCACAGCTTCCCAGCTCTGGGCCACGCGGGCCAGGG
>WFOE01000288.1 GCA_015488215.1 Planctomycetales bacterium | reverse complement strand
CCAAGGTCCGGTTGCGGCAGGAAGCCGATCCGGACTGGGAACACTATCGCCAGATGCTGCCCACGGCGGCTGAGTACCGCGTTTACCTGGACGACCGTGTGTTGCACCAACTGCGCGAAATGGGCGATTCGCTCCAGGTGCCGCGAAACGTAGATCACTGGCTTTACTTTCCGGATCAGGAAAGCCGCGAGCAGTTCGTCCAGCGGGTAGAGCAACACGGTTTTCAGGTAAAGACGCAGCGGGACGATGCCGAACACGTACTGCCGTTCGAGCTGGTGGTCCACCACACCATCCCGATGGAAGCGGCCACGGTACACCAGGCCACGCTGCGGTTGCTCACTTTGGCCGAAAAGCACGGCGGGCAGTACGACGGCTGGGAAACCAGCATCGAAAAAGCAGAAGACCAGGAAGCCTGAGTGGGCAGGTGCCGTTCTCCGGGAACCAAAGTTCCGTACGTGTTTTACGTGCTAGTGCAAAGGAACTGGCTTCTGAAAGGAAAGCGAGCCAGAGGCTTGCCAGCCGTGGAGCCGGCACTCGGAGCGCTAGTGAAAGCCACCGGAAGACGAGCGCGTTTCT
Source organism: Planctomycetales bacterium (assembly GCA_015488215.1). Lineage (GTDB taxonomy): Bacteria > Planctomycetota > Planctomycetia > Pirellulales > S012-138 > S012-138. Next base: position 7,690 of record WFOE01000288.1, on the reverse strand, counting down.
CTTACCAAGCACCCGGCAGACGTGCCAGAAACCGTAGGATCGGGTTTTTACTCTGGCATTCCTTCGGGATGCTCCAGGCAAGGAAGACGCCCTTATCAAGGGGCTTCGACCGTGCGGCTACCGTGCTGCGACGCCTGCGGCGTTGCTTCTCCGGTCCTTGGTTGCTTAACGGAATCCTGACTTGCTTCGGGAAGGGAAAATAATCGCGAGAGTTTTTGACCGTCCCCGGACTAAAGTCCGGGACTCGCCGTTCGCGTGATTCGACGCTCATTCTTGCACGGACGCCGTAGCTCCTTGCACAAGCTTCAAGACACAAGTCGCACGCCGTTCCAGAAATCCCCGGTCGGCGGTGCACCAAGGGGGACGTTTATTCCTCGGGCACGTAGATCACCTCGCCGGACTTGAGCCGGTAGGCCGTGCCCAGCTTTTCCCCTTCGCCGCCCAGGCGTTTGCGACTGATGCGGTATCGTTCCAGGCGCCGGCCACGTTTGCGGATAATCTCCATCTGCTCGGTGCCGGGGTTTTTCACCAGCGTCACGTCGCGCTGTTGCAGCAGCTCGGGCAGTCCCAGGTAGGAGATGAGCGAAACCATAAACGCCAGGGCGAAGACCACGCCCAGGTCGAAAAAGTTGGCCACGCCTTCCAGCGGATCGGCCGTCTCCGCGCCCAGGGTTCTTATTCGCCGCATGAGTGGTTCTCCAGTCGGTGGAACAGGAACTCCACGTCGTTCAGGTCCTGCATGTACCAATGGCGTCGGGTCAGGTGCATGGCGAAGGCCAGCCCGCCAACCAGCAACCCCAGGACCGTGGTGGTGAAGGCCACCACCAGCCTGGCCGACAAGGTGGCGATGTCGCCTTCGGCCAGGGCGACCAGGGCCGGCCCCAAGGGGATGAGCGTGCCGGCCAGTCCCAGCACGGGTCCCAGCCGCACGGCCAGGTTCAGCCGGGCCAGCAAGCGTTCGGCCAGCAGTTGCAGGTCATCGAGCGTTTTGTCCCGGTCGCCTGCGGCTTCGCGCAGTGCAACCGCGGGCAGTCCCCCCAGGGCGGGAAGCTGTTCGGGGGCGATGCGTTTTTCCGGGGCGCGTTTCAGCTCCGCGATACACGCCCGCAGCCGCGGCTGCCATCGGCGGCGCTGCCACAGTTCCCAGAGAAAACCGCCCAGGTAAACCACCACCAGCACCACCAGAGCCAGCAGCAACACCACCACGGGCACCAGCAGCGCGGCCGAAAGCGTGTAGAGGATGCGAGTGAGCACGTCCATCAGCGCGGCACCCCCCAGCCTCGCCAGGCACCAAGAACCGCTAGCAGCACGAGCCCCACTGCAGCCAGCGCCAGCCCCCAGGCAGTCCGCCGCGGCACGGAGGCCGAGGGCGTCTGCTGCCGAGTTTTTTCCAGCTTCGGCCCGTACACCTTTTCCGCGGCCGCTTGTTGCTCGTCGGCAGGGGCGCCGGCCGAAGCCCGCACCGCCTGCTGGAACCGTCCGGCCAGGGCCACGTCGCCCACGGCCCGAAGCTGCTCGGCAACGAACCGTTCCAGCGGCCGGTTCCCCCCGGTGGTCAATCCGGCCGAAAGTCCATGTCGGGCCACCGACTGGGCGAACTCCCGGGCCAGGTGGCGGACTACCTGTTGGTCGGGCCGCCAATATCCTTTGCGGACCGCTTCGAGCATCACGGCGGCGATTTCCTGGCGGGCGTGCGGGTTGACCCGGTCGAACCATTCCCGAAGCCCCAAGCGGTAACGGTCCTGGATGTAGGTGCGATAGATTTCCTCCCAGGTACCCTGGCCCACGCTGCCCGGCCGGGTCACGCTCCAGCCGAAGGTGTTTTTGACCAGCTCGGCCATCATGCCGGCTCCGGCGTAGTTGTGGCTTTTCATGCCGCGAATCCAGTTTTCGTTCAGCAGTTCGGTGCGGAGGTTGGTCGCCAGCACTTCCTCGAAGTCGCGCAGCCGTGCCGCGTTCGGGCTGCGCACGTCGGCAATCAGGGCTTGGGGTTCCCGGCCGGTCAGTTTCCGCACGGCCATGCTCAACCCGCCCAGGTACTCGTAGGCGTGGTGGTTGGAAAGCTGGCTGGTCATGTTCGAAGCCCAGACGCGCAACACCGTATCGGTTCCCTGGATGGCTTCTTCGTACAGCCCGGGTACTTTCTCCCCCCACAGCTTGTCGGTGAACACGTAGCTCATGTTGTCGATGTAAACGGCGGCGATCTCGTCGTCGCTGGACCAGACGCCGCTGCGGGGAACCAGATGCAGGATGTTGGTGCCGCTGGTGTTGCCCGGCTTGGTACCGAAGATACGGGCGGCGGCCAGGTGCTCGGCCTGACGGGCGGCAAAGCCCCGGGCAAGCAGTCGCTGCCGCAACTGTTCGGTCCCCCGGCGGACCAGGTTGTCCGGTTCGCGGGCGGCGGCGGCCAGTCGCACGGCTTTGTCCAGCAATCGCACGCGGGTGGGGAAGTTCTCCTTGTACATGCCGCCCATGGCAATGAACACGTCGATTCGCGGGCGACCCAACTCCTGCCGAGGGATCAGTTCCACGTCGATGGCCAGCCCGTTGGCGTCCCACACTGGCCGCACGCCCAGCAGGTAGAGAATCTGGCCTTCCATCACGCCGAAGTCCCGCATGGTGTTCATTCCGTTCAAGTCGATGCCTACTTTGCGCACCTGGCGGGTGCGGAGCATCTGATCCACCAGCTTTACGGCCACGGCCCAGGAAGCCGGAGTGGGAATTTCCTCGGGATTCAACCCGTAGAGATTGCGGCCGGTGGGAACACTGGCCGGATTGCGTACCGGGTCGGGGCCGGGTCCCGGCGGAACGAATCGCCCCTCCAATGCGCGGAGCAGGTTTTCGATTTCCTGGTCGGCCGCTTCAATCCGCCGCCGCAATCCTCGGGCGAACTCCAAGTCCTTGGCCAGCTCGGGCGGCACGGGCCGATCTTCCCACAGCACGCGGCGAACCAACTGCTCGGCTTTGCGGCGCAGGTGCTTGAGCCGGTCGCCGGGAAAGCGTTCCAGCTCCGGGGGCACGCCGGCCACTTGGGCCAGGCGGTCCAGGAACTTCTCGCCCAGGGCCGCCACGAGCCAGCGGGCCAGACGCTTTTCCTCGGGCGGCTGGCCCAGCACGTGCAGCACCTCGGGCCGCATGGCGTTGTAGAGTTCGTGCAGGTATTCGGCCACGCGGTGAACTTCCTGGTCGGTAAGCAACCGCTGGGGCAGCCCGGCGAGCTTGAGCGTTTCGTCCAGGTGGTTTTCGTGCACCGCCTGGGTAATCTTGCGGCGGAACTCCTGCCGCAGCAGCCCTGGTTCCAGGGACTGGAACTTATCGATGGAATCGTGCAACTGTCGCAGCGGTCCGCTCAGTCCGGCGTTTTCCGTCGGCGGAACCAGATGGTCCACCAACAGGGCGTAGGAGCGGCGGCGCGAAAGCGTGGCTTCGCCCAGGTTGTCGGTAATCCACAGGTTGACCACGGGCAGCCGGCCCAGGCAGATGTCGCTCCAATCGTCTTCGCTCAGCCCGGCTTCTTTGCCCGGAAGCAGCTCCACCGTGCCGTGCGTGCCCCAGTGAACTACCGCGTGGGGCTTCCACTCGTGCTGCAAGTACCAGTAGAAAGCCAAGTAATTGTAGGGCGGAGGCACGTCGCGCGAGTGAAGCAGCCGCTGGTCTTGTCGTTCGCCCCGCAGCGGCAGACAGCCCAGCCACACGTGGCCCAGGTCCACTCCCGGCAGCACTAGATGGGGCTGGCCGTTTCGCCGGACGACCATCAGTTTGCCCGGCGGAGGGCCGAAGTGTTTTTCCAGCGCCTGCCGGTGGCGTTCTTTCAGATGCTGGTCCATCCAGCGGCGGAACTTCTCCAGGGAAACCAGCACCACGCCCGGCTGATCGGCCAGTCGTTCCAGCTCCTGCGGGGCCCAGGGGCCGATGTTCCGTCCGCTGCGGCGCACCCAGGCGAGCAGTTCGGCTTCATCCCGGGGGAGCCGCGTCAGGTGCCAGCCGCGTGACTTGAGCCGGGGCAGAAAGCGGACCAGGCTCCGCGGGCCGTCCAGAAACGCCCCGGTCGGGCTTCCCCGCAGCAGATCGTCCTGTCCGCCGGTGCGGTTGTAATAAACGATGCACAGCCGCTTCTGCCGGTTGGGCATGCGGCGCAGTTGGTACCAGGCCCACGCCCGCTGGGCAAAACGCTGCACGCGCTCGGGAACCGGCACGTGGAGCCGAAACCCGCGCACGCTCTCCTTCAGCCCGCCCACGACGATTGGCTCAATCGTCCCTTTGGACTCCTGCAAGGTGAGGAAATGGCTCACGTCGCGCGGATGCAGCCCCCGCGGATCGTCCCGCCACTGCTGGATGGTGTAGGCCAACATGGAGATGGGCCGCAGGTAGGGCACGTCCAGTTCTTCCAGCAGCGAGCCGTGCCCGTCTCCCTGCCACATGCTGCCGTGGCGATCTTCGACGAGCACCGCGGGCTTGAGTTCCCGAAGCATCTGCCGCAACCGGGCCAGTGAGTCGGCAAACACGGCCACGGCGTTGAAGCCCACCTGCTCCAGCGCCCGAAGCTGGGCGTCGATTACCTGGGTGTCCTCGGTAATCCAGAAGCTCTGCTGGATGAGCATCACGGCTGTGGGACGCTGCAGGGACCAGTCAACTTGCTCCTGCAGGGCGCGAAGCGTGGTGGCCAGTTCCTTGGCCTCCGGGTGATAGTAGCCGTACTGCGGGATTTCCACCGGCGGCTGCACTTCCTCTTTGCGGCCCAGGTACTTCACGCCCACGTAAACCAGCAACCGGCGCAGGTTCAGCGCCCCACCGGCTCGCCAGTACCGGGGCACTTCCGGGTCGGGGTCCAGCAGTCCGGCTCGCTTCAGATTGGCATGCACGTCCCGGGCATCCAGCGGCACCACGCGCAAATCTGGGTTCTGCTTCTTGGCCCGGCGCAGCTCTTCCAGCAGCTTGGGCACCCGTTCCCGGGGCAAGTTGAGCACCAACAGCACCCGCAGTTGGGCAAGCTCCTGCGGCGGAAGCGGCTCGGCGTTGTCGAAGAACACCACAGGCAGGTTTACCTGGCGGCTGGCCCGTTCCAGCAGCGGAGCCGCCCTATCCCACACGCCCAGAAATCCCGCCTGGGGCGGTCCGGGAGAATCCCCCGCCGAAAGCCCCGCTGCCCCGGCAAGTACCACCAGCAGCGCACAGCATCTCCAACCAGATTTGCGGGTGGGAGGGTGGCCGGAGCGTCGTCGAAACATCGGTAGTACGTTTCCGTTTTGGGAAAACACTCGCAAGGGGATTGGTTGGAACTGAAGTCCCCAGCCAATACTCTTTCTTTGAGCACACCGGCAAACGATCCTACGCAGCGCTTCGGCGAGCCCCGGACTTCAGTCCGGGGAGAGCCACAAAAACGCTGCTGCTATTCTCCTCCCCCGACTAAAGTCGGGGGCTCGCCAGTTGCAAGAATCGGCACTTATTCTTGCACTGGAGCGGAAGCTCTCTCCCCCCACCCCCCCCACGCCTCCAAACCTCCACGCCCTCTGGTGCGGAAGCACCTAGTCGCTGACGGCCGTGCCGTCCTCCGCCAGCTAAAGCTGGCGGCTCGCCGGAAAACTACGTGCCCTGCGCTACTCGAAAACTATCTAATTGTTACCCACTATAATTCGCCGACCGGGCCGCGGGTTATTGCCGAGCCGCGCCGAGTTTGCCCTTGCCGACCGGGCTGTTCCGGAGTGTGCCTCCACGATGCTGGCGTTTACTCCGCAAGGAGCATTGGTTACTCTCGCGGGCGGTTCCCCCCTGATCGGCTCAGGCAACGGAGTGCCCTGCGATGTTTCGCCTTTTTTTCCCGCAGCGGGTGGGCCGCTGGCATCGCTTTCTGCTGCTGTGCATGGCCGGGCTGGTCGCCTCGCCCGCGGTGGCCCAGGAGTTTGCCGTCGAAAATCAGATATTCAGCGGCAAGGAGCCGCAACCACTGGAACAAACCACCACCGTGTTCCAGGGCCCCCGGGCTTACGATCTTGTGCATTCCTCGGGGCAGGCGGCAGTCTTCGATCCGGTGGAAGGACGAATCGTGCTGTTGAAACCTCGGCCGCGGGAGCAGGAGCCGGCCGGGGGCGTCAAGACCGAAATCCCCCTGGTGCAGTTGGACCGCCTGGTGCTGGGACTGAAGCAACAACTGGCCCGCAGCAGCGACCGGCGTTTGCGGCAACTGGCCCGAGTGCAGCCGCAGTTTTCGGCCGGGGCCGAGAGCTGGCGGCTTCGGGCCGGCTGGCTGGAATACCAGGTCAAACCCCTGGCCGCCCCGGATGCCCAAGCCGCCCTGCGTTATTACGACTTCGTGCGGTGGTCCACGCGGCTGGCTGCCCTGCGCAGCCCGACGATGTTGGTGCGGCTGGAGCTGAACCGGTATCTGGAACAACGAAAACAGTTGCCCCGCGAGATTACCCTTCGCATCTACCGCTCCGGCGGCTCCAAAGCAGCGCAGCAGGTAGAAAAGACCTTCCGCAGCCGTCACCGCTATCGCTGGCAACTGCGCCCCCAGGACCGCGAACTGGCCGCGCGAATCCAACAGCAACTGGCCTCGTTCCGGTCGATTTCCTGGCAGGAGTTCCGCCGCCTGGAACATCGCTGAGAGGGCGCTGCCCCCGGACGGGACAGCCAGTTTCCCCGCATGGGCTTGCCTTACCGAGGGGCTTTCTGCCCCGGCAGTCCGGGCTCCAGCACCGCCAGGCGATCCACTACCCGAACCACTCCCGGCACGCGCTGACAGAGGCTCAAGCACAACTGCTTCTCGTGAAAACTAAACACCCGCCCGCTGAGCGTAACCACCCCGCCGTGGGTTTCAATCTGCAAGCGTTCCATGCTGGGCCGGTGTGTGCGGCGCAGGCACTCGACGATGCGATTGGCCAGGGCCTGATCGTTCTCCCGATTGACCACCGTAAACATTTCGTCCGTGCTCCTATGTACGAAACCCCCCCTTTGCCCAAGCGACCCTGGGACACCAAAACACTGGAGAGCGAGGAGAGCAAAACCCGGGCCATTTTTCAGAAAACGCTCGCCCCCAAACCAAAGGAAACGCTACAACACCCTGGCTGGAAACGAGTTAGCCCATCCAAAGCAACCCACCCCACGAGAGTGACTTTTCCCAGTTTGACAAGGGAGTTCCCTCTCCCAAGCCTCCGATGCTGAAAAAATTGGCACGCCAGCGCGCAATTTTTTCGCGCGGCACCATTGCCAATTCGACTAGCAACAGAGAAAGCTGCCGTTGGCTTTGCCTTCGGTCGTGTAGGCAACCTTTAGGCAAATTGGGTAAGCTACTCCCCCTTCTCCATCATCGAAACAATCGTCATGCCACAGGATGACCAGCTCCCTGCCTTTCCAAAAGCGGGCCGGCGGTCGTCTACTCTTCTGCACGAGGCGAATCGGCGGCCGTAGGAATCGCAGGAAGCACCGCCTGAGGCTCACTTGCCCGGGCAAACGAAAGTTCCAGCCCCACTTCCCAGCAGGGTCCCTGCTCGGCCGGGATGAACCAGTGGGGCAGCAGGGCCACGCTCTGGTGCACCAGCTCGAATCCGGCTTCGGAACCGTTGACCGTCTCGACCGGATAGGCCCACAGTGCCGCCGGTTTGTCCCAGCGGAGCGTAAGCAGCAGGTCCTGGTAGCGGTCCACAAGCTGGATGCCGGGCCCGGGAGCCCAGTCCAGCCAGCAGCCCAGGTG
>WFOE01000287.1 GCA_015488215.1 Planctomycetales bacterium | reverse complement strand
GCTTGCGGCTTGCGCCGTGCGCCTTGCGCGGAGCTTCCGCTCCAGGCAAGAATGAACGCGGATTCTCGGAAACGGCGAGCCGGGAACTTCAGTTCCCGGAGGAAAAGAACGAGCTTGCGTTTTTCTCCCGGTTTCTCCGGCTCTCCCCGGACTGAAGTCCGGGGAGAGCCGCACGCGGAGTCAAGCCGTCGGTCGGCACACTCAAGGTCGATTCACAGAGCGTTCAGCGGTCGCTGCCGGCTTTCGGACGGCGGGTATCCGCAGGCGTGGTATTTTGCCGGGCATCGCGCTGCACCTGCACTTGCCACTGGCTGAATCGTTCCACGAGCCGGGCAAGTTGTTTTGGATACTGGGCGGCCAGGTCGGTCGTTTCGGTGCCGTCGCGTTCCAGGTCAAAAAGCATCCACCGCTTGCTTCCTTTCTTCCGCACGGCTTTCCAGCGGCCGTGGCGCACCGCGTCGTGCCAAGGAACGCTCCAGAACAACCAGCGCGGTTCCGGCTTGCGACGGCCGGTGCGAATCGCTTCCACCAGGCTTCGCCCCACCAGCGGCAGTGGGCGCCGAGAGCCGAGCTTGCGAGGATATTCGGCTCCGGCCAGCTCGATGAGCGTGGGCATCAAGTCCACCACGTGCCCGGTCTGGTGGCAGAACGCACCGGGCCGACGAATCCCCCGCGGCCAGTGTACAATCAGCGGTGTGCGGATGCCCCCTTCGAACCCGCTGAGCTTGGTCCCCCGGAGCGGCGTGTTGCTCACCGTGGCCCAGGCCAGCCCGTAGGCGGCGAATGTTTCCGGCCCGCCCGGCGGATTGTCCGGCCCGCTGCCGGGTCGGATTGGTACACCGTCGAGCCGCCAGGCGGCGTTGTTCCGGCCGGGAGCAAAACCGAATCCGCTGCGGGAAGGAGCCACGCCTCCGTCCGGAGCCGCCCCGTTGTCCGAAAGAAAGAAGATGACCGTGTTGTCGAGCTGGCCTGCGCGCTGGAGTACCTGGAGCAACTGGCCCACGCCTCGGTCAATCCAGGACACCTGCGCTGCATAGACGGCCATTCGCCTGGCCTGCCACGACCTGGCCGGTGCCTGGTCCCAGGGCGGAACGGCTTCGGGCCAAGGGGACAGTTTCCACGGCGGGGGAACCAACCCCAGCTCTAACTGGCGCCGGTAACGGGCTTCGCGCAGGCGAGTCCAACCAGCCTGGTAACGAGCCAGGTGCTTCTGAATGTCTTCCGGCGGAGCATGCAGCGGCCAGTGCGGGGCGATGTGGGCCACGTAGAGGAAAAACGGACGATCCTGCTTCAACGCTTCTTCCACGAACTGCACCGCGTAGCGGTTCAAGGCCCGGGTCAGGTAGAAATCCTTGGGCAAAGTTACCCGTTGCCGGTCCAGATACCAGGGGTTGTGCTTCACTTCGTGAAAGTAGCTGATCTTGGCCTGGCACATCGGCCCGAAGAACCGGTCGAATCCGCTGTCCACGGCCAGACGGCGGCGTTGCCACTTGCCGACCATCATCGTGCGATAACCGGCCCGGCGGAGCACCTCGCTTATCAGCACGCAGCGGCTGAAGTCGATTGGATCGTTCCAGTGCGTGCCGCGATGCCCCAACTGCTGGCACCACAATCCGGTGAGCAACGAAGCCCGGGTCGGCCCGCAAACCGCGTTATTGTAAAACTGCGTGAACCGCACGCCTTCGCGGGCCAGACGGTCGATATGGGGCGTGGGAATTTCCCCTCCGTAGCACCCCAGGTCTGACCAGCCCAAATCGTCGGCCAGAATGACGATGATGTTGGGCCGCCGGGCCGCTTCGGCCGCGTCCAGCGTGCCCAAGCCCCAGAGAATCACTAGCAACCAGCTTAGACCATAGCGCAACACGGTCGGTCGCCACCTCCTGGTCGAGAAACAAACCACGGCTCTAAAGTTCCGCGTTTCGGCTGTTCGCTTTGCCCGGTTCGTCCGCAGCGGCTAGGGCAGCGGTTTCAGCGCGCCGGCTTCCACGTAGGCGGTCACGCCCGTTTCGCTTTCCACTTGGACGTAGCTTCCGGCTTCGCGAACAATCCGCACCTTGGTTCCCGGGGCGAACTTGCCGTCCGGAGGGCGCATCTGCTGCGGGCCAGTCTTGTAATACTCCGTCTCTAACGCCACTTGGTGCGTCCACCGGGCTTCAGCCACTGGGGACTGCTGTTTCTGGTTGCCCGAACCGGGGCCGTCCGTCTCAGCATTCCCGGCGGGGCTGGCCGGTTCCTGGTGTGAAGGGCCCGCCGAACGAATCGCCGGTGGTTCTTTCGGGCGTTGCGGTTCCCGATGCGACTGGCCGCATCCTCCGCCGGGGCCCAGGAGCAGGGCCGCCCCCAGCCCGGCGAACACTCGCCCGAATACGACCATCCGGTTGTTTGCTTCCATCGGTGGCTCCTCCGTGGGCAGATTTGGTCGGCTCCGGCAGCGATAACGCACCGCCGTGTTCAGCTTGCCAGGGAAGGTACTCCCATGCAAGACTGAGCCGCAGGGGGCTGGCCCCTTGTTTCCGATTGCCCGCCTGGAGGAAGTCATGGCCTACATTCGCACCATCCCGCCCCAGGAAGCCCAAGGCCGCCTGAAGCAGCTTTACCAGGCGGCTCAGGAACGGGCCGGTTACGTGGCCCAGGTGCTTCAGATTATGAGTTTGGATCCGGCCGTGCTGGCCGCTTCGGTACAGCTTTGTGTGAACTTGATGCACCGGCCGGGCCGATTGTCGCGGGCACAAAAAGAAATGCTGGCCGTGGTCGTCTCCCGAACGAACAACTGCTACTACTGAACCACCTCGCACGCCCAGGACCTCCGGTCGGAGGTCGGCGATTCGCAGTGGGTGGACCAAGTGGCCCACGACTTCCGCCAGGCAGAACTTTCCGACCAGGATCGGGCCCTGGCCGAAGCCGCCTGGAAGCTGACCGTCTCTCCCTGGGAGTGGAGTGCCGCGGACGTGGACGCTCTGCGGTCCGAGGGACTGGACGATGCGGCAATCCACGAGGCGGTGCAGGTGGTGGCCTATTTCAACTACATCAACCGCGTGTGCGACGGGCTGGGAATCGACCCGGAAGCCGACATGCCCCCACAGCCCCCGGACTGGAAAACTGCCAACCCGCTCCGCCAAAGTTCGTGACCACTGGCAGAAACTCCAGTTGCCGCTTCGGTATCAGGAACAAACCGCCGGGGGCGGCCGAGCATGGCGGTGCCCTTTCGCGTATGCAAAAAAGCCCGCAAAGCAAAGGTGAAGCATGTTTTCACTTAGCCGGCGCACGTGGCTTGCAACCCTGGGGGGTTCGGTTCCGGGGGTGATGTTGCTCCAGCGATGGTCGCTTTCGGCCCTGCTGGCCCAGCAGGAGGAGGAATCGGCGGCACCGTTTACTCTGCGGCGTCTGGTTCCCACCCGGCATTACGACGGCCGCTGGTGCTGGGTGCATCCGCGGGCGGGAATCGTTCCCGGGGCCGGGCACAACGGGGCGCCCCGGGTGGTGATGACCATGAACACCCTGGACGTGAAGGGGAGCGACGTTTTTCGGGCCATGTACGACATGCGAAGCGACGACCTGGGCCGCACGTGGCAGGGCCCCCGCAAACAGCCCGCCTTGGGCGTCCGTTTCGAAGGACGCGGCGACCGACGCCATCCGGTGGCCTTGTGCGACTTCTGGCCCTGCTGGCATGCGGCTACCGGAACGCTGCTGGGGACCGGGCACACGGCCCAATACACGCCGCGGTGGCACCTGGCTCGCCCCCGAAGACGCCACACCGCTTACGCGATCTACGACGCCCGGCAGGACCGCTGGACTTCCTGGCAACGGCTGGCCATGCCGCCGGAGGAAAAGTTCGCCAACGCGGGAGCAGGCTGCACGCAGCGCGTGGACCTGCCCGACGGGACGATTTTGCTGCCCATCTACTTCCAGCCCCCGAACGGCAATTCCCGCGTGACGGTGCTTTGGTGTCGATTCGACGGGCGGAAGCTCACCTACATGGAACACGGCGACGAGCTTGCCATTGCGGACAAGACCCGGGGACTCCACGAGCCTTCCCTGGCGTGGTTCCAGGGGCAGTATTTTCTGACCCTGCGTAACGACCGCCGCGGGTACGTCACGCGCAGCCGCGACGGGCTGCACTTCGAACCCTATCGTCCCTGGACCTTCGACGACGGCCGCGAGCTGGGCAATTACAACACCCAGCAGCATTGGGTCGTACACAGCGACGCACTCTACTTGGTTTACACCCGCCGGGGAGCTGGCAACGACCATGTGTTCCGGCACCGCGCGCCGCTTTTCATCGCCCAGGTGGATCCCAAGCGGCTTTGCGTGCTGCGGCGGACCGAACGCGTGCTGGTGCCGCAACGCGGGGCGCGGCTGGGCAACTTCGGCGTCACGCCCGTCAGCCCCCGGGAAACCTGGGTCACGGTGTCCGAGTGGATGCAGACCTGGGGCCCCAACTACGTTCTGCCGGTGGATAATCCCCACGGAGCCGACGGCAGCGTTTACGTGGTGCGCATCCTGTGGGAAAAGCCGAACCGGAGCTTTCGTAGTTGAAGCCTCCTTTGAGTACACCAGCAGAGATCGTACCGGACGCTTCAGCGAGCCCCGGACTTCAGTCCGGGGAGAGCCGGAGAAACCGGGAGAAAAACGCAAGCTCGTTTTTTTCCTCCGGGAACTGAAGTTCCCGGCTCGCCGTTTCCGAGAATCCGCGTTCATTCTTGCCTGGAGCGGAAGCTCCGCGCAAGGCGCACGGCGCAAGCCGCAAGCCGATTCTTGCCCGGTGCGGCAGCACTCCTCCCACCCCTCCAAGCCCCCAAAGTCGGCGGCTCGCAGATGCCGAGAATCCGCGCTCATTTCTGTACCGGAGCGGCAACGCCGGTAATTTCGAGCCGGGGGCGCCGGGCGCGTAGC
>WFOE01000286.1 GCA_015488215.1 Planctomycetales bacterium | reverse complement strand
TTCCTTCGGCGGCCTGGGGTGTGGGCTCGTTCACTCCGGCGGGTCGGGCCGGATGCAGATGCACCGCCTGGGTGGGCAGCAGGCAATCCTCCGGGACGTTGACCCAGCCCGTGGTGCGGCCCAGCAGCTCCGGCGGCAGCAGCTCTTCCAGAGCGGCGGCCATGGCGGCCGAGGCTTTCCCTCCGCCGACGACAATCAACCGCCCGAGCCGTTCCAGCGGAAACCGCAACGCTCCCACCCGCAATGCTCCGCCGCGAAGCGATACCACCTGCGGCAGCAGCCGGCGCGGATGCACCGCCTCCACCCCCGCTTGCCAGATGGCCAGGGCATGTTCCCGCAACAACGAAGGAAGGACCGGTTCGTTCATCTATCCTTGGCGCACGCGAAGCAGGGATTGCCACTCGTGGGGCTGTTCCAGGGTAAAGTGGGTCATCGTGTTGGGCGCTCCGGCCGCCAGTACCAACGCGGCCAGATACTGCTTGCCCTGGTAATCGCACCGGCCGGCGGCAATGCACCAGATGGACCCCTTGCCTCGGTCGCCCGGCAGCGGCGTGTTGCCGAACACCGCCTGGGCGAACCCTCGGGTGGAAAGCTGCGAAGGCCAGCAGACCACTTGGGGCCGGTCGCGGCGGTACACCGCCTCCAGCCCCGGCACCACTTGTTCCAGCACCTGGCCCACGATTTCCTGGGCAGGAGCCGGCGCAAGCCGTCCCGCCCCGGCCACGATCACCGCAGCCAATCGTACCGGCACCCCCTGGCACTCCAGCACCGGCGGCTCCGGCGAAGGGCCTTGCTGGCCCAACTGGTTCACGTCCACCCGAGGAAGCTCCGGCTCGGCACGCGGCGCGGGTTTCTTGCGCCGCAGCAGCAGATAGCCCAACACCAGCAACACAATCAGCACCGCCGCAGCCGGCAAGGCCAGGCCCAGGGCCGAATCCTGGTCCACCTGGGCCAACAGCATCAGGGAAGCCAACGCACGCATGGCAAAGGTCCTTGGTTGGAAAACCTCCGAAGGGAACTTACGCAGGACCGCGTCGGGCCAGGGTTCCGTTGACCACCAACGCGGCCAGCAGCACCACGCCCATGAGCAGTGCCCGGGCGTCGGGAGCAATCCAGGTGATTTTGTTTAGCCCTACGTCCAACACGGTGAAGATGAGCACTCCCAGCAACGTTCGACCCACGCCGCCTTCGCCGCCGAAGAGGCTCGTGCCACCCAGCACCACGCAGGCCACGGCGTTGAGCAGCAGGTCGCCGTTGTCCGTGGGACTGGCCGCCCCGATGCGCCCGGCTCCCAGCAGCCCTCCCAGGGCGGCCAGCGCGGCGCTGAGGACCAGGCAGGCCAGCACCACCCGCGCCGGCGAAACGCCCGAGAGCCGAGCCGCCTCGCGGTTGCCGCCCACCATGTAAACGTAGCGGCCGAATCGAGTGTACTGCAAAACCAGGTGCGCCGCCACGAATACCCCGGCCGCCACCGCCGCGCTGTAGGGAAGCTCCAAGTGGCGGGAAAGCATCCAGCCCTCGTTGCCCAGGGTCTTCAGCAGCGGCGGCAGCCGCGTGAACTGCTCGCCGCCGGAGATGTACTGGGCCAGCCCGTCGGCAATATTCATCATGGCCAGCGTGATGATGAAGCTGGGCAGTCCCGACCACACGGTCAGCACGCCGGAGACGGCGCCCAGGACCACCACCGCTGCCAGCGGCACCAGCACGGCGGCCGCAAGCGCCAGGACTGAGGCGGAGCCGGCCGCCGGCGACGCCTGGCCCGGGGCGGCCAACTCCCGGTACAAGTACCCGCACAAACAGCCCGCCAGCGTGGCCAGCATGCCCACAGAAAGGTCAATTTCCCCACAAAGCAGCACGAAGGTCAAACCCACGCTGACGATGGCCAGCACGGCCCCCTGTTGCAATATCTGGCTCAGCGTTACCAGCCGAAAAAAGCTGAACCGGGGCGTGGCCAGCGAAAAGAACACCACCAGCACCAGCAAAGTGACCACGGGAGCCCAGTCTCGGGCTTCCAATCGCCGGAGCTTGCCAAACAGCGTGCGGAACATGCTTCTACTGGGTGCGGATCGTGGGAAACGCGCAGCCCTGGACTTTCCTGCGTGCAAGGGACCGGTTTTGCCCCGGGTTGTCAAGCACACCGGCCGCGCAAGCGTGGCCGAAGCCGGGGAGCACGGCCAGAGGCACCGCTACCCGGGAGCGGTGCCTTGGGGCTTGGGGGCCCGGTTCAGCAACCCCAGCGCGGCCAGCAGCACTCCGCCGGCGGCGTTGGCCCACAAGCCCAGATTCACTCCGGCCGGAGCCCATTGGACGTTCCAGTCCGGCGAAAGCAGAAGCGCCGCGGCCACCAGAAACGCAAGCCGCTGCGGCCAGGAAAGCGGCGAGCGAAAGTACCCGGCAATGGCCGCCGCCAGGGCCACCACTCCGGCTCCGGCGGTTACCACGGCCAGTGCGACCGCGGTGGCCGAAGGCCAAGCGGACTGGGCTTGCTGCAACAACGTGGCCGCCTCGGGACTGTGGGAGCCGGCTGCTTCAAGCCACGCGGCCCACCGCTCGCCGTCCATCAACAACAGTGCCGGACGGAAGATGAACATATAGGGCAGCGTAAAGCCCACCAGGGCAAACCGGAACGCAGCCAAGGCGGTTTGCATGATGGGGGCTTCGGCCAGTCCGGCGCTTGCGTAAGCAGCCAGGGCCACCGGCGGGGTGACCATGCTCATCATGCCGAAATAGAAGATGAACAGGTGGGCCGCCAGAGGAATGACGCCCAGTTCCTGCAACAGCGTGCCCATCAGCGTGGCCATCAGCAGGTAGCAGACCACCGAAGGGACGCCCATGCCCAGGATGATCGAACAGACCATGATGCCCACCAGAGCCAGCAGCAAGTTGGACTGAACGACCGTTTTGATAGCGGCCGAAAAGTCGTTGGCAATGCCCGTCTGCTGCACGATGCCGATAATGATGCCCACGCAGGCGCTGGCGGCCACCAGCGGCACGCCGTTTCGGGCGGCTTTGACCAGGGCTTCGAGCACCCCGCGGCGCCAACTGGGGGCAAGCAGCGCAAAGACCAGCAGAGCGAACAGCCCGGCCAGCGAGGCGTTCACGGCAAGTTCCACCCCTTGGCGGAACGACTGCGGGGGCTCTCCCCGCAGGCTCCAAGCCAGGTAGCCGGCTGCGGCCAGGGCGAAGCTGCCCAGGGCCACCGCCCGATCGGGCCGCGCAAGAGGCAACTGCCGCCGCAACGCGGCCAGCACCAGAATTACCACCAAGGCGCCGGTTACAGCCCGAGCCGGCGACATGCCCATCACCAGCAGCAGCACCAGCACGCCCAGGGCGGCAAAGAAGATGACGCCTTCCAGCGTGGTCGAGGTGGCTTCGGCAGGCGGCGTCTGCGCTCGTTGCACGCCCATTCGGCGGGCGTAGAAGTGCACAATCATAAAGAGCGAAAAGTAGTACAGCACCGCCGGCAACAAGGCGGCGGTCGCTACGTCCAGGAACGAAACCTGCGGCTGCACCAGTTCCAGCATCATGTAGGCCCCGGCTCCCATCACCGGAGGCACCAGCGCCCCGCCGGAAGCCGCCGCCGCGGTGATTCCGCCAGAGACGGCAGGTTGGAAGCCGGCACTTCGCATCATGGGAATGGTAAACGAGCCGGTGGCCACCGCGTTGGCCACGGCCGAACCACTGAGCGAACCCATCAGCCCGCTGCCGATCACGGCCACTTTGGCCGGCCCGCCGGGACTGCGGCCGAACAGCCGCTGGGCAAAGTCGATAATAAACCCGGTGGCCCCGGCCATCTCCAGAAACGCCCCGAAGACGATGAACAGGAACACGTACACAAACATCACCCGGGCCGCGGGGCCGAACACGCCCAGGGTTTGCAGGAACGTGGTGCTGACGATGTCTCGAAGCGGCTGGCCCGCATGGGGCAACAGCCACCGGGGCATCTCCGGCCAGCCGTATTCGAAACTGGCAAAGCAGTAATAGCTGTGGAACACGAAAGCCAGGGCCAGCAGCGGCACGATCCAGCCAATCGTGCGCCGCGTGGCTTCCAGCACCAGCACCAGACCCACCAGACCCACGGCGTAATCCAGCGGGGTTTCCACCCCGGCCCGATCGCCCAGGGACATCCCTTCCAGCCACAGCGGTTTGAACACCGGCTCGGTCTGGACGATCACGTAGCCGCAACAAGCGGCAGCGGCCAGGGCCAGCAGCAGGTCGATTGCCCGAACCAGACGCAGATGCCGCCATCGTTTGGCCAGCGGTACTTGCAAAAAGCAGAGCACCAGCCCGAACAACACGAACAAGGCCAGAGCGGATTGCTGCTGCAAGTGCGGGTAGTTGACTTCCTTGAGCGTAAAGAGGCACATAGCCACCGAAACGGCAACGACGACCGCTTTTTTGAGCCTTGTTGCAACCGAGGAAGCCGGGGCTTGTTCGCGTGGTTCTGGCATAGGCGGCATAGGGCTTGGGGCGTGGGGCTTGGAGGGCTAGAGGCTTGGAGCCTTGGGGGTGCTTCCGCACCGGGCAGGAAGGGGCTTGCGTCTTGCGCCGTGCGCCTTGCGCGGCGCTTCCGCTCCAGCGGAAAAGCAAGTGTCTGCACTCGTGCTCGTAATCGGCAGCTCGTTATCGGCGACCGCGAATCGGCAACCGGCGAGCCGGGAGCGTTAGCTCCCGGAGACGGCTCCCGCCACAGCCACTGGGAGCTTCCGCTCCGGGTGGGAATAAACGTTTTCTCGCACTCGGCGAGCCGCCAGCTTTAGCTGGCGGAGGAAAAACCACTGCAAGCGTTTTTCTTCGGCTCTCTCCGGACTACAAGTCCGAAGCTCGCTCCGGAGCCGGCGTCGGTTTGTTCGGCGGCGGTCAATCCCGCGGCAGCGGATCCACCGGCGGCTCGTCCAGCGGGGCGGTGGTGTTAGCCCCGGGCGGGACGGCTTGCGCCTCCGGCGGCGTGGCTCCGTTGGTCAGGTTTTCGGCGGGCCAGATGCCCTGCTCGCGGTAAAAGCGGATTGCGCCCGGATGGAACGGCGTGCCGGTGTAGCTGGGGGCGTTTTGCGGATTGATGAACTTGCCCACCGGGTGGCGTTTCAGCACCGCTTCGCGCTGCTCGTAAAGCGTCTTGGTGATCAGATAGACCGTCTCCTCGTCCATATCCTTACCGGTAATCACGTGCATCGAGCCGACGTTCAGCGCCGGAAAATCGTCCGGCAGGTCCGGGTAGGTGCCGCCGGGAACCACAATGTGATGAAAGAACGGGTACTTTTGCACCAGGCGCTGGCAGGCTTCGGGATCGAAGGGGATGAAGTGGATATCATACGTGGTGCAGGCCCGGGCGATGGTCCCCGATGGGATCACCCCGCCCAGGCAGATGACGTCGGCCGAACCGTCGCCCAGCATGTCCACGGCTCCGGCCTGGTTGTTGTTCAGCGGCTGGAAGTCGTCGTAAGTAACGCCGTGTTCGGCCAGCAGCGGTTTGAGAAACATCTCGAACCCGGCCCCGGCCGGCCCGACCACAACCCGTTTGCCTTTGATGTCCTGAATGGTCTTGATGCCGCTATCCTTGAGCGTAAGCAGCATAATGACGTTGGGAGCCAAGGTCATTACGGTGCGCACCTGGTAAGGGCGGTCCCAGGGCTTTTGCCCCCGCACGGCAAAGTAAGTGATCGAGCTGTTGGCGATGGCCAGTTCCAGCTCGCCCCGGTCCACGCGGCGGATGTTTTCCCGGGACCCCTTGGTGGCCTTGGCCTGGAACTTCATCCGCTGCGACTGGAGTTTTTCGTTGAGCACCTGGCACAGCGCATCGCCCACCACCTGGAACGTGCCGCCCAGGGGCGAAGTGCCCATGCTGAAAAACGGCTTGCGGCGGCCGCGCTGGCCGTCCCCGGAGCCGGAGTTCCGGTCGCTGGAACAACCCCCGAAAAACGCGACGGCCAACACCCAGGTTAGGGCCAGCAGGATCGGGAGAGTGCGTTTCATGGCAGGGTCCTCTCGGGGCGGGATGCGGCGCGGCGGCCCGCTCTTGTAGCGGGCAATCGCGCAGGGAGAAACCAGCGGATTCATGGTAACAAGCCGCCCCGGGCGATGCCAGTTGCCCGGTGGTCGAGCCGGAGGCCGCAGCACGGGGTTCGGTTTTGGCTTACAATGGGAAGGTCCACTCCACGGTCCGCTCTTCCTGCCCCGAAGGTTTTGCGTCCATGAAGCAGGTTGCCGCCGTATCGCGTTCGTGCCGCTGGCCCCGGGTGGCGTTGCTGCTGCCGGTTGCCGTGCTGTTGTTGGGAGCAGGAGGTTGGGGCTGCGGGAACAAGCAGCGGCCCAAGCCTCAGGCCAAAGTGCCTCCGCCGCGTCCTGGGCGATCCGCCCGAGTGGGACGCCCCCGTCCCAAGAACCAAGGGCCCCCCTCCCGGCGGGAGCAAGCCCCTTCCCGGGACGAACGCTCCGGCCCCACCAAAGAACCGCTTCCCAAACCCCCAGGCGGCAAGAAGCAACCGCCGCCGGGGCGTTCCTACCGGGAAGGCGGGCGACTGCCCGGCGACCTGAGCGACCTGCTCCCCCCGGCAAAGAACCGCGGAAAAAAAGCTCCTTGGGAAACAAGTGCCGCCGTCGTGCTTGAGCACATCGACCCGGCTCGGGTACGGGCTGCCGGCATCCGTCGCCTGGAAGGCCGCCACCTGGTGTTGTTTACCGATTTGCCCGAAGCTCCCCAGGTGGACGAGCTGCCCCGGGTCTTCGACCAGGCGTTCCCCCAGTGGTGCGCCTACTTCGGTCTGGATCAGCAGAAACACGCCTCCTGGCGGCTGGTGGGCTGTTTGATGAAGCAGCCGGAACGGTTCGTCCGCAGCGGGCTTTTCCCACGGGACGAACTGCCCCAGTTCTGCAACGGGTACAACCGCTTCTACCAGTTCTGGATGTTCGAGCAACCTTCGGCCTACTACCGGCGGCACCTGATGCTGCACGAGGGGACGCACGGGTTCATGTTTACGCTCCTCTCGGGCAAGGCTCCGCCCTGGTACGTGGAGGGGATGGCCGAATGGTTCGGCACGCACCACTGGGACGGCAAGCAGTTGCGCACCGGGGTTTTCCCCCGCTCGCGCGAGGAGGTGCCCTACCACGGGCGGATCAAAGTTATCAAGGACGCGGTGCGCCAAGGGCGCGGCATGCCGCTTGAGCAGGTGTTCCGCTTAGGTCCCGGCGCCCACGACGAACAAGAAGCCTACTCCTGGTGCTGGGCCGCGGTCAGCTATCTGGGCGGCCATCCGGCCTGGCGGGACCGCTTCCGGCAGCTTTGTCGCAGCCAGGCGGCGGACTTCCAGGCCGGGATTGAAGCCGCGTTTGCTGGGGACTGGCCTCGGGTGAGCGAAGGCTGGCAACTGTTCGCCGTACATCTGGACTACGGCTACGACCTGGACCGCACGGCGGTGCTTTATGCTCCGGGAAAGCCCTGCCCCGACGCGGGCGTTACGGTCAAGATTCGCACCGACCGAGGCTGGCAGAGCACCGGGGTGAAACTGGTCGAGGGAAAACGTTACCTGGTCGAAGCTCAGGGACGTTACCAGCTCGACCAGCACCCCAAGCCCTGGTGGTGCGAACCCAACGGAATCACGTACCGCTATCACGAAGGGCTTCCGCTGGGGATGCTGCTGGGGGCCATTCGCCCGGACGACTACGACGGCTCGAGCCCCAGCCCGTTGCTGGCTCCCGGCGTGGTTTCCCGCAAACGCATCCTGGAACCGAAACTAACCGGCACACTCTATCTGCGGATTAACGACTATCCTTGGGACCTGGCCAACAACCAGGGTACCATCACGGTTACTATCCGCCCCCAGGCAGACGAACCGGGGAAGCAAGTGGGTAGCGATTAGTAGCCATTAGTTGTTTGAGCAGCCCGCAGTTTTTTTGGCAGTCCGACGGGGCAGTTCCCCAGCGAGCCGCCATGAGAAAGGTCTTGTGTCTTGTGTCTTGCGTCTTGAGTAGGAGCTTCCGCTCCAGCGGTGATGGAAACGCTCGTACTCGTACTCGGTAACTCAGCATCGGAGATCGCTAGCTC
>WFOE01000285.1 GCA_015488215.1 Planctomycetales bacterium | reverse complement strand
GGGCTCCATGCCAAGGAGCACTACGCTCCTTCCAGTTGGGGCAGCTCGCCCGGGCGGACGATTATAGCTACTTCATCATCGGGCAGCGGATGCTGGATCGGATCCAACTCCAAATAATGGCAATGCTTCGGGCCGTCTGTCGGGCCATCCTGGAGGAAGGTGAAAAGTGGGGATAGGTCAGTTGGACCGGTTCTTGAAATCTGCCACTGGCAGGGGTAAGCTCGACCGTGAGATGAGATCGCCCCGGCTGGTGCGGCTGCCGGGAGCGATTGCTTGGGTGCAGGTTTTGCTGGATCCACTCGCCAGGGAGGATCAAAGCCATGACCGTCACCCACACTGGAAGCACGCGCAAGTACTCGGAAAACTGGGAACGGGTCTTCGGCAAAACAAGCCAGAGCAAACAGAAACAGACCGGCGGCTCGGCCAAGGCGAAGTCCAACCAGTCGAAGAAAACTCCCGCCCGAAAAACCAAAGGAACCGCCAAATCCAAGAAGCGCTAAGGGGCCGGGGCGAACCGTCGCCCCCGGCCGGGCGTTTGCTCCCGTGTTCTTCTCTCCCCAAGGAGGTGCGACGATGAAGTTGCGTTTGGAATACTGCTCGCAGTGAAACTACGAGCCTCGGGCCGTCAGTTTGGCGAGCCGATTGCTGACCACCTACAAGCAAAAGATTCAATCCCTGGAGCTGGTCCCCTCCGGCGGCGGATGCTTCGAGCTTTCGGCCAACGGAGACCTGATCTACTCCAAGCTCCAGACAGGGGAGTTCCCCGACGAGGAGCAACTGGTTCAGGAAGTGGGCCAACGGTTGGGTTGATTGCACACAGAGTTCCCGGTGGCCGCTGCGCCCCGCTGGCAACCCGGTTTGTCCAGCGGGGCTTTTTCCAGGCGGTCATCAAACTTCCGGCCACAAACGCTTCCCTCGAAAATTGGAGCCACACCCGGAGGTTGGTAAACACGCCCTCACATGCCTTGTAGCACTTCTCTCCGGACGGAAGTCCGGGGCTCGCCAAATGGTTTGATGAGAACGCTCCCGTATGCCTTGTAGCCCCCCTGCCGGCTAGAGAAGCCCCCCAGCTTTGATGGAAAGTGCCATGCCAGGGCAGGCCACTGCTTCTGTCGCGGACGATACGGCTTCGGCTCCGTTTTTCGGCCAGGTGCGCGTCGTGGACAACCGGCTGTTGGCCCAGGACACCTTTCTGCTCCGGCTGGACGCTCCGACCGTGGCACGTCTGGCCGTGCCGGGACAGTTCTTCATGGTGCGGATGCCTGCTACCGCCGACCCTCTGCTGGGGAGGGCGTTTGCCCTGTGGGACGCGTTGCGCGACTTATCAGGGCAACCGCGGTACGTGGAACTGGGCTATCTGGTCGTAGGCAAGATGACCCGGGCTATGCGGCGCTTGCGCCCCGGCGACTTGGTGGAAATCTGGGGGCCGCTTGGCAACGGGTTTCCGGCCCTGGAAGTGGACCATCTGGTGATGGTAGCCGGCGGAATCGGGCAGACGCCTTTTCCGGCTCTGGCCCGGGAATACCTGGGACAGAACCGCTACGGCACCGGGCAACGCTCCGCCCGAGCCGCCCGGGTTACGCTCTGCTACGGCACGCGCACCGCTTCACTCCTGGCCGGCGTGGACCAGTTCCGTCGCCTGGGGGTGGAGGTCCGCATCAGCACGGACGACGGCTCGGCCGGACACCCCGGGCGCGTAACCGAACTGCTGCAGCAACTCTTGCAGCAAGTAAGCCACCCCGAAACCGCGCTGGTGGTTTGCTGCGGGCCGGAACCGATGATGGTGCAAGCCGCCCGCATTGCCCGGCAACACCGGGTGCGGTGTTTGCTGTCGCTAGAGGCCCCCATGGCCTGCGGCATCGGGGTTTGTTGTAGCTGCGTGGTGCCGGTCAAGAAAACGCCCGACGCCCCGTGGGACTACTGCCGCAGTTGCTTGCAGGGACCGGTGTTCGACGCCGAGGAGCTGGAACTTTCCCAACTGGTTCCCGAGTCCGGATAACAAGCAACGGGGAACAGCCCCCGCCGGATAGTCCCCTTCGGTGCAGGACATAGCCGCCGGCGAAAACGAGAAGCCACCGGTACCGTACGAACTGGTTGCCTAAGCCCCTCCCCCACAAAGCGCGGAACAGTCGCAGCTAGGAAACCACTTGCTGGGATTCTTTCAGCCGCTTGATCTTGGCACTGAGTCGCGATTTGTGCCGGGCTGCGGCGTTGGGGTGGATGATGCGTTTGGCCGCAGCTCGATCCAGCTTCTTGCAAGCCAAGCGGAACTCGGCTTCGGCCCGATCCACGTCGCCCGCGGCCACGGCTTCGCGGACTTTGCGCATCTGGGTGCGCATGGCCGACTTAATCATCCGGTTGTGCATGCGGCGTTTGATGTTCTGCCGCAGTCGCTTCTTGGCGGACTTGGTATTCGGCATGGCAGACCTGGAGGTTCCTGGTTCACCGGCTAGGGGTGTCGTTTGGTCGAATCTGCTAAAACCTCATTTATGCCCCGGCCGGGGCGATTTGTCCAGCCCCCTTGGCGGCAAAAGCCGGGCTGTCTGGCTGGAAAAGCGCGGCAGGCCAGGAACGTCGGCGCGGAATCCCTATCGCTGCGGCTCGGTCAGAATCCGCTATTGGAGCCGCTTTCCGGCACCGGAGACGGCGAAGCGTTCGCCGGTGGAAGCGACGGGGTACCCTGCGCCGCGGCCCCAGAAGCCGTACTGCCCGACCCAGCCGGCGTGGGCGGCACGTAAGTGGCCGGCGGGGCCACGTATCCACCGCTTCCTCCGCCGTAGGAAGCCCCCGGGTAGGCCCCATAGGGACCGCCGTTAGGCGGATACATGGCCGGTCCCTGACAACCGGCGGCCAACACTGCGGCAAACACTCCGGCCCAGGCAATGCGACGCATGGCACGATTCCTTCGCAATGGAAAGTAGCAAAACCAATCCAGGGCAGCCTGCCTCTTGCTCCGCCGCACGAAGATGCACACGGTAGCGAGCCTCCGGCAACGGAAACAAGTCCGGCGGTGCTGTCAGTGCTGGCCTGGGAACGGTCTGCCCGCTTCCTGCGAAGTTCGCCCCATGCAACCACGGGAACCGCCGTGGGGCAGCGGCGAAGTTTATTTCTTCTTTTTGGCCTTCTTCTTGGCGACTTTGCGGGTGGTGGTTTTTTTCGTACTCGCTTTCTTCTTGGCCGCTTTGGTGGTTTTCTTCTTGGCCGCTTTTTTGGCTGCTTTTTTCTTTGTTGTTTTTGCGGTCTTGGCTCCCTTTGCCGTGGTCGTCTTTTTCTTGCTCGCCTTGCCGGAGGTGCGTTTGGCCGAGGAGGAGCCCTGGCCGAAAATCCGCTCCCAACCGGCCGAGTACTCCGGCGTGGCCCCGATTCGTACAATGGGTCCGCTCATCGTCGTTAGCTCCTGTGTGTCGAAAACTCCGGTTACTGCGTGTGACAATTCCCCTGAAATCTCCGCCGCAACCTTATGCTATGAAAGGCGAATTGTAGACTTCCCCGTGCGCCAAACAAGAGGCAACTTGTCGCCGGTCCCCCCAGCAGCGAGGCTGTAGCCCACGCGGCGGTTTCAAGCAGCCGGGCGGGCCTGCTATGATTTCGGACACGTGGCCACTTACCAGTAATCTTTCCGGCCGATGAATACCTCACCGTCCCGCGAACCCTCTCGGCAGCCTCCGGTGCCCTGGACCCGGCTGGCGGCCTATGCGGTGCTGGGGGCTGTTTTGGGCACCGCCCTGAGCGGGGTGGTATGGGTGCTGGCCACGCGCAACCCTCTGCCGGCACTTACGTCCCAGCGGCTTGAACAAGCCCGGGAGCTGTGGCAACGGCACGGCCCGGAAAGTTACCGCATGACCATTCTGCTCGGTTCGCCGCAGCAGCAAGCCGCCGGCGAGGAAGTACCCCGGATTGTCGTCCAGGTCGAAAAGGGGAAGCCCATTTCGGTCACCCAGCAGCCGGGTGGCATGTTGCCGCGCCGGGTATGGGACTACTGGACCGTGCCGGGCCTGTTCGACGTGTTGCAGCGCGACCTGGAAAACCGGCAGCATCCGCAACGGGCCTTTGGCGTTTCCTCCCCGGAGATGGTCGTGCTGCGGTGCCGTTTCGATCCGCAGTACGGTTTTCCACGGCAATACCAGCGGGTGGTGCGCAGCCGGGGGCTGCAAAGCCGGTGGACGGTAACGCACTTTGAGCCGTTGCCGTGAGCTTGGCAGAGCGATTTCCCCGTGCCAGGCACGCCATATGCTATGGTTTTTCAAGGGGAAAAAGGGCACTCCGGCAAGGAACAGCGCGTTAGCGGCCGGTTTTTCCTGAACGAAGCCCCCGGTTTCGGTTGAACCGAAGGCCGGGCTGCGCTATGGTAATCCATTACTTTGGGAGCGGTTCGTGATGGCTTCTCGGCAAGCTGGTGCGGCGGTCTTGGATCAAGCTGGGCGTTTGCAAGGCGAGGGAGCAGTCGTGCGTCTGATCCTGCTAGGTCCCCCGGGAGCGGGCAAGGGTACCCAAGCCGCACGGATTGTGCAGCGGTGGCCCATCCCACACATCTCCACCGGCGAGATGTTTCGCCGCGCCGTGGACGACGATACGCCCCTGGGCCAGCAGGTGCGGCAGTACATGGAAAGCGGCCAGTTGGTGCCCGATGAGCTGGTGGTGCAGATGGTCCGGCGGCGACTTCACGAGCCGGATTGTGCTCAAGGGTTCTTGCTGGACGGATTCCCTCGTACCCGTCCCCAGGCCGAGGCTCTGGACCAGTTACTCGAGGAGATGGGCCAGCGGCTCGATGCGGTTCTGCTGTTGGAAGTGCCCGACGAGCTAATCCTGGAACGGATAACCGGGCGGCGGATGGATCCGGAAACCGGCACCATCTACCACCTGAAATACAACCCGCCCCCGCCGGAAGTGCTGCCCCGGCTCGTCCAGCGCCCCGACGATACGGAAGAAACCTGCCGCAAGCGGCTGGCCAAGTACCACCGGGAAACCGAAGCGGTGATTCCGTACTACGAACAACGCGGGCTGCTTCGCCGCATCGACGGTACCCGCGACCCCGACCAGGTAACCGAGCAGATTTTCCAAGTGCTGGGCGTGCCCCAGTAACCACCGCCGCCATGGGGGGGCAAACGTCCGCTCTGGCCCACCGGTTACAGGTTCACTAGCACGTCGAGCAGCTCGTTGATGGTGGCGATAAAACGGGCAGCGGCCTGGAACATCCGCTGGAAGGAAAGCATCTTGACCGCTTCTTCGTCCAGGCTCACGCCGCTGATGGCCAGGTGTTGCCCCTCCAGGGTTTGTTCGAACACGCGGTAGCCTTCGGCCACGGCCCGGGCGGCGCTGGAACCTTGGGTGACGTTGGCCACCATCTGTTCGTAGGCGTCGGCAATCGTCTTGCCCTGAAGCGAATCCAGCGGGCGATCCAGGAAACCGCCTAGCTCGACGGCCACTTGCGTATCGGCCCCGACGCCGCCGGCGCTGGCGGCAAAAAGCGCCGCGTTCTGGGCCACCGCGTCGTTCACGTCGATACTGCCGGCCCCGGTGCCGCTGAAAAACACGTTGATCCCCAGGGCGGCCAGCACCCCGGAAGTATCCCCCGCAAAGGCAATCTGCTGCGTAGGCGATTGGGCCCAGATGCGCAACGTGCGCGTGTCGGTCACTTCGGCTCCGACGCCCTCGATAGCGTTCAGGGCGGCGGCCAGTTGCTCCAGGGTGGTTCCCTGTTCAGGGTCAAGCAGGTCGATCGTTACGTCGGTCGTTTCGGTCAGTCCGGTTTGCTCGTCGTAAACCATCACCTGAAACGAACCGCTTTCCACCGCGAAAGGCAGCCCGGCCTGGCTCAGCGGCACGGTGGCGTCATCGACGGCGAACAGGCTCTCCACCTCGTCGTAGCCTTGGAGTCCCTGCCCGGTGGAAAAGACGCGGTTGAACTCGTAAATCAGCGTGGCGGCGAACTGATCCAGCTCGTCCAGGAACTGGCCGACGATCTGGTCCCGGGCAATCTTCAGCCCGGCCAGGCGGCCACTGGTCTGACCGATCGGCTCTTCCGTGTCGGCCAGCACCACTTCGGAGAGAGCAAACCCGTTGTCGCTCTCCTCGACGATCTTCACTTCGCGGTAAATCCCTTCGGCCACCAGAAAGATGCCGTTGAGCGAGACGTTGGCCTGGCCTTCTTCCTGTTCGTCCACGCGGATGTCGATCAGTTCGGCCAGGTCGCTCAAGAGTTTTCCCCGCTGGTCGCGAAGCCCCACCGCGTCGCTGTTGCTGGTTGTGCCGGCTTCCACCTTGGCGATTTTGACGTTCAGTGCGGCGATTTCTTTCAGCAGGCGGTTGATGTCGTCGGCGGCCTTTTTGACCCGATCGTCCAGGTCGCGGCGGATTTCCAAGGTGCGGGAATACAGGCGGCGAATGTCGTCGGCCAGCGTCTTCCCCCGCAGGATGGCCAGGTGGCGTGTAGCCAGGCTTTCCGGGGCGTTGAGAATCTCCTGGATGCTGCCGAAAAAGGCCCCGAGCGTGGTGCTCAGGTCCTCGTCGCCCAGCTCGTTGATGAGCGATTCGAGCTGGGCATACGTGTCCTCTTGCACCTGACCGCTGGCTCGGTCGCTGGCTGCGTTGCGCAGGCGTTCCTGGAGGAACTTGTCCACCTTCTGCACCACCGCGTCCACGTCCACGCCCAGGCCGAAGAGCAGCTTGCCCACCTGCTGCGTGGTGGCGGGGGTAAGCACCACCTCCTCGCGAATGTAGCCGGGGGTGTTCGCATTGGCGATGTTCTGCCCCACCACCTGCAAGCCAATCTGCGCGGCCCGCAGGGCGTTGTTGGCCAGTTGGATGGAACTGAAAAGCGACATGGCTTCTCTCCCGCTGGGTGGCGATTTACGCGGCTTCGTCCATCAGCGCGCCGCGATTCTGCCGGCTGAGATGGTCGTACGTGGTGGTTCCCTGCCCCCCCGTGGCCAGCAGCTCCAGCAATTGCGAAAGGTGAATCAACGACCGCTGGACCACGACCCAATGCGTGATGCTCTCGTTGCGCAACAGCTGGCTCTGGTGCCGGGCCTGCTCCAGCAGGGGGCCGATGCGGTTCCGCTCCGCCCGGGGCACGCGCCGCAACGCCACCTGAAGCGTGGGCGGCTCCGGGCCTTCGCCTTCCCAGCTTTGCAGCAGCCGGGCGCGTTCCCGGTGGCAGCGTTCCAGCCGCTTGAGCAACTGTTGTTCCTGGGCCTGAAGCTGCTGGAGCCGCTCGGCGTCCGGCTCGATCAGCAGCCGGCTCTTGGCCCGAAGCAGCGAGAGCAGCTCGCCCTGGGTTTCCAGCAGCTCTTCCAGAAAACGCCGCGTATCGTGCAACCAGGTGTCGGTACTCATCGAGCAGTTCTCCTCGCATGGAGCAAGAGGCACGAAACAGTGTCGTTTTCTCCTGGCCCCGCCGGGCGGTACACCGCAGGGCCCCTGGGCTTCAGTTCGGGCGTTTTTTCGGGATCTCCCCGGACGGAAGTCCGGGGCTCACCGTTTTCGGCTGGCCGTTTGCCGCTTGCCGTTTGGCGTTTGCTCGCCGTTTTCCGTTTGCGGGATTCCATGTTTATTTCTGCACATGTTTATTTCTGCACTGGAGTGGTAGCTCCCTACGCACGCCGCATGGCGCACGGCGCAAGCCGTTTCGAAAGCACCCAAGGCCGGTGGCTCATGCCTGCCGTTTAGCCCAACAGGTTCAATTGCTGCTTCAACATGCCGGTGGCCAGTTGCTTGCCGTTGCGCCGGGTCAGGTTATCGACCACTAGTTCGTCCAGGCGGCGCTGGAACATCTCCTCGGCATAGCCGCCGTGCAAGTAAGGGGGCTTGCCCACCGAGCTGCGCAACTGGCGGACCATCTGTCCGTACAACGTGGTGCCGACCATTTGCACGAACGCTTGCTCGAACTCCTGGCGGCGGTCGCCCAGGACCTGCCACAGCCCGGTGTTCCCTTCGTCTTCCAGCGTGAACGTGGCGCCGGGTGTTCGCGCTTCCAGCCGGAGCAGCCCTTCCTTCCAGGAGGCTTGCAGCTCGGGGATGGCCTGCAACTGGTCCAGCAGGTCGCCCATCGTAGTGGGCCGAGGTCCGGTCAGGTTCACCCGGATCGGATACCGCTGCCGGGTGCCGTCGGCTCGGCGAACCACCACCGAAGCGGTTCCTTCCTTCAGTTGGCCCGGCAGCCCGGCCAGATGGAGCGGCATCATCAAGTTGGGCACGCCGTGGGCCGCGTGGTATCGGGTACGACCGGCCGCCGCGTTCGGGGACGGCTCGGCCTGGGCCAGCAACGAGCCGAAAGCGTCCGCTTGCCGTGCTTGTTCGGCTTGCAGCCGGGCGGCCAGCAGGGCTGCCTGAGGAGCCGTGGCTCCGGCGGCGTTCAGAGCGGGAAAAGCCATCGGAGGGGAACTCCGTTTCCGGGGGGAAGCGAGGGGAACCTTCAGCACAAGGGAACGGGGCCGTTACTCAATCACCAGCCAGCCATGCAGGCTGCCGTTGCGGTGCAGGGCTTTGATGATTTCGATGGTGTCTTCCGGGGGAACCTTGATGGCGTTCAGGGCTTGCAGCAGCGATTGCAGTCGGGCCGGCTGGTTGTCCTGGGGAGCCACGGCCACGAACTGCCCGGCGCGGTTCCCTCCGGTCGTTTCCACTACGATGTTGCGATGGGTAATCACCGCCGGGCTGATCTGCACGTCGCCGCTGATGACGATGCTGCCGGTCTGCTGGTTGATGACCACGCGGGCTTCCGTTTGCACCTGGTCCAACGGCAGGCTCATCAGCAGGGCGACGAACTGCACCGGCTCGCGGCGGTAGACCTGCGGGATTTCCACTTCGATGTTCGAGGCGTTGATCGCACGAGCCAGGTCGGAACGCTTCACTTCGTAGCTGAAGTGGTTGTTGATGGTGGAAGCGATTTCCTGGGCCAGCTCGAACCCGGCCCGATGCGGGTCGATTACCAGCGTCAGCTTGCCGTCTTTGATAAACGGGTGGAAGAAATCGGCTTCCAGTTGCAGGCCGCGGTAGATGCGCCCCGTGGTGGGGTTTTGGGGGTCCACTTGCACTGGCCCCTGGGCGAAGCCGTACACGCGTTTTTGTTTCGGGTCGGCTTGAGGTCGGGGGCCCAGCATCGGCGTAAGGAACAACCGCCCTCCGGCCAGGCTTTTGGCCGAGCCGATGGAACTGACCGTGCAGTTGAGCCGGTCGCCTTGTCGGGCTCCCTGCTTGGGCACGGTGGCCGTAACCATCACCAGGGCGGCGTTCTTGCCGGCGGTGATTTCTTCCAGCCCCTTCTTGCCCAAGGGGCTGCCCATCAGTTCCAGGGCCCGGGCCAGCGAGCGAATCGTGGGCAGGTAATCGCTTGTGTCGCCCGTGCCCCGCAGCCCCACCACTAGACCCAGGCCAACCAGTTGGTTTTCTTCCTGCCCTTTGACGCGGCAGATGTTTCGCAGCCGGGTCTGTGCCCGGGCCGGGGCAAGCCAGCCCAGCAAGACGGCAATCAGCAGCAACGGCAACAGGAAGCGTTTCATGGCGGTTTGCTTACGAAGTAGGAGGAGTGGGCGTCGTAACAAAGCCACGGGCGAGAACACCGGGCGGGGTGTTCAGAACGCCTTCAGGCGGCCCCAAAGCCGCTGCAGCCAGCCGCGGCGGTAGCCGTCGCGTACGTGGCCCAGCTCGCGCTTGTGGATGCGCAGCTCGGCGATATTCTCACTGAGAACCTTGTTGGTCGGCAGCACGTCCTCGGGCCGGACCACGCCGGTGAGGGATTGTTCCCAGACTTCGTTGTTGTTGCGGATGATTTTGCGGGCTTCGATGACCAGGTTGCCATTGGGGCGGATGTCCACTACTTCGGCGGCGATGGTGAAGCGGAGCGCGTCGCTGGTTTCCAACCCGTTCTGCACGCGGTATTGCTGATTGAGCAGCCCCTGGATGCGCAGGTCGCCGTTGTTCTGCGGGGCTGGGATGATGTCTAGCCCGCGCAGTTTGATCCAGTTAAGCAACGCCGCATCGAAATTGGATTGTTTTTGCCGTTGTACGTTCCCTTGGCTTAGCACCTGGGACTGTTGGTCCACCACCACGGTGATGATGTCGTGCAGCCGGAACGTGCGCACCGGAGGCGGTTCCACGAGCGTCCAGGAACTGTCGCCCAGCATCAGCGGGGGTTGTCCAGGATGCTGTGCCCGTTGCTGGGCCTGGTGTTGTTCCTGCTGGAACAAGCTGCCGGACTGGGCCGCAGCCGGCCCGGCACAGGCCAGGGCAAACGCCCAGAGGCCAAACAAGCCAGCGAGTCGAACGTGTCGTTTCACGGTCAAGTCTCCGGTACACAGAGGAAGCGTTTTCAGCGGACTTCGGCCGTGGTGGCTTGTGCCTGCACTTGCACCGTCTGCACGTCCACCACGCGGGCGAAAAACGTCTTGCGGTTCAACAGCGATTCCACTTCGATCACGTCGCCGCGGGCACCGGCTCCGCGGGCGCGGCCTCGGGTGCGTAAGCGCACGCCGGGGGCCGTTACCACCACGTCCACCACGTCGCCGCGGCGGACCAGCACCGGGCGCTGTAGCGCCGCCGGCCGGATCGGCTCGCCACGCCGCACGGCCCGGGTCAGCTCCAGCCCCAGCACCGATTCCATATCGGCGGCCACCTCGGTCGCCCCCAGGCCGCGCCGCCTGGGAACCAATCGCAGGTGGCGGCGTTGCAGCACGGTGCCTCGGGCCAGCGGAGCGGCGGCCACCACCATGGCGGGACGTTGCCGCAACTGGTAGGCCAACCGCAGCGTTTGCTCGCCGGCCGTGGTATCAAGCCGCAGGATAAGTTCCCCTTGGAGCGGCACGGGAAGGGTCGGCTCTTGCCCAAGCGACACACTTCCTGGCCGAGGCGCCACCAGCACAAGGCGTTGAGACTCCAGCACGCTTTGCGCCTGCTGGGGATCGGGCCTGGTTTCCAGTTGCCACAACGTGCGCAGCTCCGGGTCGACGAACCACTGCTGGAGCACCTGGCCGGCGATGCGCCGTGCGGCCTGTTCCACCAGCGAGGCCGTGTCGTTGGTCCGCATCGGAGCGGGGGCCGAACCGGCGACTCCCTGCCGGACGACCTCTACGACCGAAGCCCCGCGAAAGACGTGTTCGGCCGGGGCAAACCCACGCCGCCAAAGCTGCTGTCGGATGGTGCTGGCTCGCAGCAGCCGGCGTTGGCCCGGTGGAGGAGCCGGTCCCAGTTCCACCTGCTGCAGCCTCCGCAGCTCGGCCGGGTCGCTGCCGGTGATTTGGGCCACGTCGCCCAGGCGAACGACTGGGCGCTGCACGCGCGCCGAAGGGAGAAACTCGATCTCGGCCCCGGGCACCGCCACGGCGAAAGCGAGTATGCCCAGAGCCACAATCAGGCGGATTGCCCAGCAGGAGACCAAGCGGGGTTCGGCTTCGGGCTGCATGGCCATGGTTCTCCACTCCGGAAGGAAACGTGCCTCGCTTACCGCGGGAAACCTAGAACCGTCGCAGACTGCTGACCAGTTGCAGCATCTGGTCGCCGGCCTGGACGGCTTCGGCGTTCATTTCGAAGGCCCGTTGGGTGGTAATCAGGTCGATCAGCTCGCGCACCGGCTCCACGTTGGATGTTTCCAATGCCCCCTGGCGGAGTCGTCCCAGACCGTTCTGCCCCGGCTGGGCCAGCAGCGGCGAGCCGGAAGAGCCGCTTTCGGCAAACAGGTTTTCGCCCATCTTGACCAGGCCGTCCGGGTTGGGAAATCGGGCCAGTTGGATCGTGCCCACCTGCTGCGGTTGCGGGTTGCCCGGCTGAAGGACCGACACCACCCCGTCGGGACTGATGAGGATGGAAATGGCGTCCACGGGAATCGTGATGGGCGGTTCCAGCAACCGGCCCACGCCGGCCGAGCCCATCACCAACTGCCGCTGCGAGTTCAGGTTGAAGTTGCCTGCCCGGGTGTAGAGAATCTGGTTGGTTGCCGGGTCGGTCACCTGGAAGAACCCTTCGCCTTCGATGGCGATGTCCAGTTGCTTGTTGGTCTGCTCCAGGGTTCCCTGGCGGAAGTCGCTCTGCACGCTGCTGACCCGCGACCCCAGCCCGAGATAGATGCCCGTGGGAGCAAAGTTTCCCTGGGCATCCTCGGCCCCGGGCAGTTTGATGTGGTAGTAGTACAGGTCCTCGAAGTTGACCCGATCTCGTTTGAAGGCCACGGTGTTGACGTTGGCCAGGTTGTTGGCGATGGCGTCGAGCTTCGTCTGCATCGACTCCATGCCGGTGGCGGCGGTTCGCAAGGCCATGATGGTCATGGCGGCATCTCCTCAGCTTGGCAGGCGTTCGCAGGGAGGAAAGCGGGAAACTAGGTTCGCGTGAGCAATCGGCCGATCATCTGGCCCAGCATCAGGTCCTGATGCTGGATTAGCCGCATGTTGGCTTCAAAGGCTCGGGTGGTTTCGATCATCGCCAGCATTTCCTGGATGGGCCGCACGGTGGATTGTTCCAGGTGGCCGCTGAGCACGCGCCGCTGCGGCGGAGGCACCGGCTCCACCGGTGCAACGGGCAGGAACAGGTTTTCGCCCACTTTGGTCAGGTCGCCCACTTCTCGGGGCATCACCAGCGCAAGCGGCACGGCTTCGCCCGCCTGGACCACTTCGCCTGTTTCGGTCACGTACCAGGGGAGTGTGGGGTCCAGTTGCACCGGCTCCCCGTCGGCCGCAAGCACCGGGTCGCCGTGCACCGTGGTCAGTTGGCCCTGGGCGGTCAGCTCGAAGTTGCCGGCCCGGGTCAGGTAGTTCTGTTCGCCACGGCGGACCATGAAGAACCCGGGACCGGCGATGGCCAGATCGGTGGGCCGCCCGGTGCGTTTGAGCGGTCCGGGCGAAAAGTCCGTGGCCGTACCCACCACGCGCACCCCGCCGCCCAGGTTGTTGAGCGTTTCATTCTCGGGAACATCCTGGCCCTGTTCGATGGCTTCGGCGTGTCGGGCCTGGACTTGCAGCACGTCCCGCTTGAAGCCCACCGTGTCCACGTTGGCCAGGTTGTTGGCAATCACTTCCAGCCGCCTGGCCTGGACCAAGGCTCCTTCGGCCGAGATGTAAAGTCCGTAGGGCATGGAACGCACCGCAGGGGGAATTGGGGGGAATGTCGTTCTTCCGTCGCTGCGGGCCTTCTTCTATGGCAAGCCGGATGCCAAACCCGTCCTGGGACGGAAAAACTTCCCCCTGCTGGCACGAAAGAACAAACCGGCGCCGCCACTTGCGCACGCTGGCACCCGCGGGTGCTATCGCCGCTTGAAAGCCCCGGTCCACCGGCGGCAAGGCGCAAAAACTGCCTTCGGCAAGCGCAGAATCGGCGCTGTCCTGGGGGCTGCGGCGCATGCCGCTCCAGAAACCGGCTACGCTACGCAGGCCAAACCCAGGAAACCCGATTCACCGGGCCCCGTTTCATTCGGCACCCTTGGGGAGCACATCGCGTGCCCCGACCATTTCCCGCCCCGGTTCCCCCCTCGGTCCGGCGTGGGGCTCTCCCGGTCGATAGCTTCCCCGGCTCAATACATCCCGCGCACCTGCATCCGCAGGCTGTAAAGACCGCGTCGGGCGGTGATGAAGAGCGTCTTGCGGTCCGCGCCGCCGAAGCAGACGTTGGCCGGCACTTCCGGAACCTGGATGCTGGCAATCAGCTTCCCTTGGGGCGAATAGACGTACACCTTGTCCCGAGTCAGGTACAGGTTGCCTCGTTCGTCCAGCGTCATGCCGTCGGAGCCGCGGGGGGCGAACAGCCGCCGGTGGGCCAGTTTGCCCGGTCCCTGGATCTGGTAAACGTAGGTCTTGTTGTCCCCCGGATCGGCCACGTAGAGCAGCTTGCCGTCGCGCGTGCCGATGATGCCGTTGGGTTTGACCAGGTCGTCGATTACCTTGAGCACGCGTTTGCGGTCCGGGGTGATGTAGAAGACCCAAAAGCCGGGCAGTTCCAGATCGTCGGTGGGACCGTAACGCGGATCGGTAAAGTAGATGCCGC
This sequence comes from Planctomycetales bacterium, assembly GCA_015488215.1. Taxonomy (GTDB): domain Bacteria; phylum Planctomycetota; class Planctomycetia; order Pirellulales; family S012-138; genus S012-138. Next base: position 8,761 of record WFOE01000285.1, on the reverse strand, counting down.
CCTGGGGATCGACCCAGCAGTCGTTGGGGCTGTTGAACCGCTTGCCCTGGTAGTGGCTGGCCAACACCGTGAGTTTTCCCTGGGGAGTGCTAGCAGTAACGCGGCGTGCCTGGCCTTCGCAGGCGATGAGCAGCCCTTGGGCGTCGAAGAACAGGCCATTGGCTCCGCCGGAGTTTTCGCGGAAGGTCTTCAGCTTGCCGTCGAGGGTCCAGATGTGGATGCGATTGTTGGGAATGTCGGAAAAGTACACGTTGCCCTGGGCGTCGGCAGCCGGACCTTCGGTGAAGCGAAACCCACCGGCCAGCTTCTGCACCTGGGCACCCGGGGCCACCAGGTCTTGCGCCTGAGCGGGAGTCCCCAAACCGACGACAAGCACCGCCAACATGCCACGCAGCAGGAAAGGTTTCATGGCCGCTCTCCTCTTTTTCGGGGCTAGCCAGCCGGGGCTGGCCGTTGGTTGAAAAAATGCGCACCACCGGTGCGGCCCTCCGGCCTCGATGGAGCCGAGGGGTCTGGCCCCCCGGGCGTGCTTACGAGCCCGCCCCGGGATTCCGGAACGGTCCCCAGGGAACCGCATGGGCTTTGTGCCGGAGGTCAGGGCCGGAAAATCACCGCGTCGGCAAAATCCACTTTGAGCCGCAGCTCCAGCGCCCCGTCCTTGTGGTGCCTGATTTCCAGCGGCGTGCCGCTGGCCGTTTCGATCCGTTGCAGGGGCACGCGGCGTCGGAGCACGATGCGAGCATGGCGAGCCCAACTATCCCAACCAATCAGGATCAAGGCCGTTCCGTTGGGGGAATCGATCAGACAGGTTTCAATCTGCCGGGGCGTGGCGACCACGGGCCGGGTCAGATGCGCCGCCGGCAGATAGAGCACTTCCAGGGCGTCTTCCTGCCACTGGGTGGGCGTGGAATGGCTTGGGCCGTCCAGCTCGCCACCCCGGGTGGGCGGCACGCGTTTCTGGCTGGGGCGGACGGCGGCCAAGGCGGGCAAGAAGCCGCAGTAGTAAATCTCGCCCCGCCCCACACCGGCTCGGCACAGGGCCGCTTTTCCGTCGGCGAATCGGTACACCAACTCCACCTGGGGGCCAGGTTCCAGGGGGGCCTTGGCCCCAAACACGGCAAAACGGCGGCCGCCGGATCCCTCGCCCACCTGGACCTCCGCCACCGGAGGAGCAAACGCCAGGTCTTGCTTGACGAAGTGGATCGGCACCGAGTCTTCCAGTTCCAGTGGGGGCACCTTGGTTTGGGTAACCTTGTAGAGCAGGTCCAGCGGCTGGTTGAACTCGTCTCGCGTGGCCGCTCCCGGGTAAAGGAACAGCCGTCCGCCGCCGCGGACCCACTGCAGCAGGGCCTCGGCTCCCTGGCGGGAGATGTGCGTGGCCGTAACATAGATGACCCGATACGGTGCCAGCCGCCCCTGCACGGCCTCTTCTTCGGTGACCACTTCCACCGGCAAGTGCAACTGGCGGAGGGCTACGTAGAGGGAGCGTTTTTCGGCGGCAAAGGGAGGGCGGTCGTCGGACCAGATGTCGGCCACTTCCGAAAACCACAGCCCCACGTTTCCCGGGGCCACGCGACCGGTGGCGATGATGTCTTCGAACCGGGCCAGTTCCCGGGTGGCCTTGAGCACCTGGAAATAGGTTTCCGGGTGGTTGACGTAGTTTTCGGTGTAAGCAAGCGCCAACGGCCGGAACTCGAACAAGTTGACGATGGTCATGCCGTGCCCCAGCGAAGCGTAGAACAGCCGCCGCCAGGCCAGCGGATGGTTGCCCGGCCAGTGCGGAAGCACGTAATACTTGATGTCCCGGAACCGCTTTCCTCGCAGCGACGCCCGAAACATATCCAGCCCCAGCGAGTTGAGCTGCGGAGAGACAATCGGCACCTGCCAGCAGTAGTCTTCGCTCCAGGGAAGGGTCATCCCCTCCTGCCGAAACACTTTGATCCACTTATGCACCCGGCCCAGATAGGGCACGTCCTGATGGGGCGAGTAGTTGGCCCCGATCCCCGCCCGGGGCAAAAAGCGGCGGAGGATGTCGGTCCGTTGTTTCAGGGCCTGGATGCCGAAATGGTGGGCGTAGCGTTGGGCATAGTAGAAGCGGCGCGGTTCTTTTTCCCGATCCGGCGGTGGGGTGTACTTCACCTGGTCCCAGCTTTTCGCCCCGGGAACCACGTCCTGGGGCTTGACCCCCAGGCCCTGAAGGAACTTCCGAAACGCCTCGTCCTGGCCTTCCCGGGGCCGGGCCAGCCCGATCTCGTCGCCCAAACTCACCACGCGGATGCGGTCGGCCACTCCCTGCTTTTGCAACCTGCGGCAGTATTCTTCCAGCCGCGGGGTGGGGATGCCCCGTACGTCGATGTAACCCAGGGGATGTTCCCGGGTGCCGGCCCGATCCGTACCGGGAGTAGCCAGCGGGAACAATTCCAGCCAGCGTCGGACCAGCCGGTTGTACGAGGGATTGCCGGCCAGTGGTTCGAACGTGGCATGGGCATAGATCGGCACCCGTCGAGGCCGCTGCGAAGGCAAGCCCACCTGCTGCGCCCGGTAGTCCAGATAATCCAGCAACTGGGGCAGCGCCCGTTCCGGATAGGTGACCAAGGGGGCATATCGCATGGCCGCGCCGACGCAAAGTCGCAGCGCCTCCTGGTCTCCGCGATGGCTGAACACGTAGTGGAGCTTTCCGCTGGCGTCTTTCACGGCCAAGTGCAGGGTGTAATCGCGTGGGCCGTTGATCGCCCGAAAACGAGGGATCCAGACGCTCTGGTTGAACGAATCCAGCAGCGAGCCCACTTCGGTCCACTCGCTGGCCTCGCCCGGTGAGAGCATCACCTGCTTGGCTTTCCAGCGGCGCACATGCACCCAGTAGGGGGAGTGGGCGATACAGTGGGGGAAAGTTACCTGCAACGCACCCACCGAGTGGTTTTCCACCCGAGCCCAAACGTCCCCGGCTTGGGTCAGCATCCCGTCCAGCGGCAAGTAGTAGGCCCGGGCCCGCTGGCGTTTGATTTCTTCCTCGTCAGTGGTCAGCAACACGCAGTCCACATGCCGCCAGGTGGCTGGCTCGGGTTGCCCGGTGGCCACCAGCCGCAGCGTGGCCAGCCCCGGCTTTAGTGGCACGCGCACGTCCAGCCCTTCCCAGACGATCTGTTCGTTGGCTCCCCAGGGCCAGTTCACGTCCTTTTGCAGCCCGCGCCGAAAAGGCCACAAACGCAGGTTGTTTGCCGACCCGTACACCCGGCGCAAGATCACCTGCCCAGCCTGCTCAATCTCCACGCGGAACTGGGTGTGGAACCGATAGGCCGCCTCGTACCGCACCAGCACAAAGTAGCGACCTTCCTGCGGCACGGTGAACTTGATCTCGGCCACGGCGTCCTGGGCGTCGGGCCGGGCGGCCAGGAATCCCCGCCGGCTTAGGAACGTGACGGCGAAGGTAGAAACGTAGAAGTTCTCCCCGTAGGTCTTCCGCTGCCAGCCGGGCCGGACGAGTTTGAACTCCTCGGCCTCCAGCACAATCTGCCCGTTGGGTTCCGGCCGCACCGGCTGCCCTTGCGCGCGGTAGGCAGCCGCGCCGGGGACGATGGAACGGGGGGTAAACTCCGGCAGCTTTGGCTGCTGGGCCAGAGCCGCTCCCGCGGCAAGCCCCACCGAGCCGCCGAGCAGAACCACCAACAAGCGAAGTCGCTTTCGCCACATGGTCGAGTTTGCCTTTCTCTGCATGGAAACCCCTGAGGATGCATCGCGTCGGCACGTGGAACCTCTCTGGCCCCGTGGCCCCACGCCCGTTTCTTGCGAGTACGATAGTAGGCACTGCTACGCCGCGGTGCAAACAAAAACGAACGTCCCCCCGGCAGCTCCAACACCAAGCCGACGGAACAAACTTGCGACGGTACGAACCGGCAGGATGGTTCGCCGCGGGGCAAGAGATTCAATAACGGAGGGCCTTCGTCGGCCGATAGTGGCGGCGGCCGAGGCTACTTCTTCCGGTCCGCTTGCGGCACGTAGTCGGGAAGCTGTTTGGTGGCGTAAAGGGGCTCGAAACGAGTCATCCTTACGCGGCCCCGCACCAGCGGCAGATTGACCATCTCCTCGCCAATCAGGGGCTCAGCATAACGGAGGAAGTCGTCTGTTACGTCCATGCCGTCCTCAGCAATCCACTGGGCCGGGAACTGGCGATCGGCCCCGGCCACGCGCTCCAACGGCACCTTGTCGTAACGGACGCGATAGACCGGCCCCGGTTCGCGCAGGATGGTGGCCATGTAGCCCCCCTGGCCTTCGGCGGCCAGCAGCACGGCGTGCTGGCCCACCCGATACGCTTCTTCCAGGTCCACGGTGGAAGCATAGGCCATACTGTGGCGCTGATCGGTCCCGGGGATGTTGCTGCGGGCGGCCCCTTTGACCGGCAAGCCTCGCTGGTTGAGAAAGTTTACGAGCGTCTGGGCTGCAGTGACTTTTGTGGAACCGAACGACGTGTGCCCGAAGGCGTCTTTCACTTCGCCCAGGGAGCCTACGTCGAACCCTTCGCTGATGACCACCATCGCCCGGCCGTGCTGGCGGAGCAGGTCGTTGATTCGGTCGGCCACTTCTTCCAGAGAAAAGGGGCGTTCGGCCAGCAGAATCAAAAGCGGCCACTGGCGCTGCGGGTCGGCCAGGCGAGCTGCAGCCGGGATGAAGCCAATCCGGCGGCCCATCGCCTGCATCACCAGCACCGGGTCGGCCGGGCACGAACCGCGGTTCTCCTCGTTGGCAAACTGCACCATGTGGGTCCAGTACTTGGCCGTGGAGCCGTAGCCGGGCGTGTGATCCACCAGTTGGAACTGGCTGTCGCCCACGTCGTTGTCGATTGTCTTGGGCACGCCCACGGCCACCAGGTCCAGCCCCTGTTCCTGGGCCAGCCGGGCAATCTTGTGGGCCGTGTCCATCGAGTCGTTGCCGCCGATGTAAAGGAAGTAGCCCACCTGGTGGGCCTTGAACACATCGACCACCCGTTGGAAGTCTTCCTGCTGGTCGGGCCGCAACTTGTAGCGGCAGGTGCCAATCGAACCGGCCGCGGGCGTGTAGCGCAGCAGGGCTACCTCCTCGGGGGATTGCGCCCCCAGGTCGAGCAGCTCCTCCTTGAGCACCCCTTCGATTCCGTGCCGCCCGGCGTAGATGCGCCCGAAACAGCCCAGCTCGCGGGCCGTCTCGACGATTCCCCGCAGCGTGTTGTTGATCACCGGAGTGGGTCCGCCGCTTTGAGCCACGACCAGATTGCGTGCCGTCATGGGAAGGTCCTCGCGCAACGAAGCAAATCAAGCTGGAAACGTTGCCGTGGATTTTAGCAACGCCGCGCAAAAGTACCAGCGAGCCGAAAGCGGCAGCCCGCAGGTGAAAAAGAGGCCGTTGCTTGCCCGCCCCCTTGTGGTTTCCCGGCCCTGGCAGGACCGGCAGGGACCCACTACCGGCGAGGGAGGACCAGCTTGGCCCAGAACGGATGCTGGCGATCGCCGCGGGTGCGGGCGTCCTCCAGAATGACTTCGATGTCCGGCTGCAACTCTTCCGGGCGGAGCCGTATCTGCTTGGCATTGACGTAGAACCGGACCGTCTGATCGAACCGGACCATCTGGGGCGAGAGCCAGATGGTAATCCGGCCGGCCCGCCCTTGCAGGCGAATCAGGTTGTTGTCGCGCACCTCGGCCTGGACGCGGAAAGGACGAGTGCCCCGTTTCGGAGGCCAGAAGGCCGGGTCGGTCATGGACTTTTCGGGCATCTGGTCCAGTTCCACCCACCAGAAAAAGTTGTCCCAGGGGCGCATCGTGTTGCAGTCGAACTTGCGCAGGTAGGGTTCGCGTCGCTGGCGTTGCATCCAGTCGAAGATGGCCAGTTGTTCGTCGGCAAAACTTTCGTGCCCCCGGCCCTGGTATTCCACCACGGTAACCGGGTAGCCGGAGCTGCTGCGCAGATAGTAGTTCCAGGTGGTGGTGTTGGCTTCCCGGGTGCGGGCGTCCAGTTCGCCGACGATAAAGTAAAGCGGCACATAGCGGGCGTTGCGGCGATAGACGCGAACGTACTTGTCGGCCTTGGCCCCGATGAGCACCGCTCCGGCCCAAAGGTCCGGGTGCGAAACGGCAATGTCCCAGGCGGCGTCCCCGCCCATGGAATGGCCGGAAAGGTAAACCCGGTCCATGTCGATGGAGAACCGCCGGGCCGCGTCGCGCAGCGTGTTGAGCACGGCCAGATGCTCCCGCAGGCTGTAGCGGTATTCAGCCTGGTGTTTTTCGCCCCAGGCCGGAGCAATGACAATGTAGCCGTGCCGGTACGCCTGACCCAAGCGGCTCTTGCCCCCGGGAGCCCAGGGCCCAGCCCACCAATCCACCTGCTGCTGGGCGTTGGTATAGGCCGCATGCAGCGTAACGATAGCGGGGTAGCGTCGATAAGGGTCGTACTCGGGCGGCAGTTGCACGTAGTACACCACCGGAGGGCTGTCCAGCCCGGCCGGGGCCAGCAGGCGGTAGTAGCCCGGTTTTTCCTGCGGCGGAGTTTCCACCGGAGGTTTCATGTGGGCAAGCAGGGCGGCCAGACGTTCCGGCGAAGCCCCTTCCTGAGCTCGGATGCGGGCCAGCACTTGCCGCCGATCCAGCACTGTTTCGGCGGCGAAGTATTCCCGTACCAGCTTCCGCACTTCGAACAGCGACAGGGCCACGGGCAGATTAGTCACGGCCGCGTCGCGTCCCAGCAGCCATCCGCTCAAAGCCAGGGCCATCTGATCTTCGGCCGGCAGTTGGTCCCCGCCGGCCAGCACTTCGAAGGCCCCCAGGCGATCCAGCGTGGTGAAGTTCAGCTCGCGGAGGATTTCTTCCAGGTGGGGCTTCACCCGGGCGGCGGTCGCTTCGGGCAGTTTGGCCAGCAGCGTGCGAAGCTGTTCGTGCAGCTTCTTCCCCCGCTGGAACAGTTGCTGGTATTCGGCTTGTTCGGCCTGGATTTGTTGCAGCACTTCGCCGGGCACGCCCTTGGTGGGAAAGTTCTTCAACATCTGCAACACCAGGCGATGCTGCCCGGCCCGACGCCGCAAGTCCATCTCCAGCAACAACCGCCGGGCGGCCAGGGCGCGCAGCTCCCGCAGGGTGGCTTGCAGTTCTTCGGTGCGTTCGGGGAAGTCGTGGATGATTTCTTCCAGCTCGCGCTGGGCGTCGCTGTAGCGTTCCGCTTGCAGATACAACCGGGCGATCTTCAGCCGGTGTTCGACGTTCTTGGGATCGATGTTACGGTGCAGAATCCGATCCAGCGTCTTGCGCGGCACGGAGGAAGTGCTGATGTACATCTCCCACTTGAACTTCCGCAGCGCTTCCACCTTGATGTACCGCGGCGTGACCAGCGTGATCCCCTGCACCACATCGACTGGCCCCTTGTTCATCCGCATGGTGAAAATGCGCCGTCCCCATTCGTCGAACGGGGTAACACGCAACGGAGCCCCGGCAGCCACCACCGGATAGCCGCCGCGTCCGCCGGGCTGGTCGATGGTGAAGCGTTCCACCGGCTGGGCGGAGACCCCCGGACGGACTTCCACCACCTGGGGCCGGGGAACGAACACCCGCCGCAGTCGGTCATCGACCATGGTGATGGGACGCGACACGTCCCGACCCACCGGCTTGTCCAGCACAATCGAAGGTAACTGCACCACCCGGCCCGAAAGCACCCGGCCGTCCCGCAACACGATGTCAGTGGCTTGGGCGGGCCGGCACACGTACAGAACCGCAAGGGCTACGGCGACCGCTGCGCGTGCAAATCCTCGCATGGAATCCCCCGTTGACCGCACGGACGAGCCTGGAAACCGGGCGCCGAGAACCCAGGAAGTGATCTCCGCGGAAACACTACGCCTCGCTTCGTTCATTAACGCCCATCCGCCTCGGAGAGTCAAACGGATTCCAGCCGGGGGGCTACCGCTCCAGCCGCCCGATCAACCGCGACACAACCTCCCTTGAAAGTGTAGGCGACGAAACCGGTTCCGTGGGGGGCGTTTTCCCCGGGATTGTTCCGGTTGCAGGAGGAGTTTTCTGGTTTCCTCGGATGTGGCGACGGGCCAAAATGGAATGGAAACGGCTTCCGCAACCAGGTCAGTAGGATCGATGCCCGTTCTGTTCCGTTGCTGCCGGTGCCACAGTGTGTTGAAAGTGGCTCGCCGTAAGGTGGGCCGGGAGGTCCAGTGCCCCCGGTGCCAAACCCACGTGATCGTGCCCTCTTCGGCCGTGGTGGTGTCCAGAACTCGGGCTGGTTCGCCTGCCGGGGTAGGAAGCGGCGGCCCAAGTTCCCCAACCACCCCCGCCGGGGAGCTGAACGAAGAAGACGTGCTCGAGTGGCTTGACGCTCCCCCGGGGAACAGTCTGCCCCAACCTCCCGAGTTGGAGTTGGAAGCGCCGGCCGGTGGAGAAGATCGCTCGGGCCACTCGGGGACCCGCGCCGGCTCTCTCCCGCCGCAGCTTGTGCCACAGCGTCAGCAAGGCCAACCAACCCAAGCTTCCGTGAACTCGGCTCCGCCATCGGTATCGGAACCGCCAGCGCATCCGAGGCGTTCTGTGCCTCCTCCGCAAAGTCCCGTACAAACTCCCGCTGTCAGAAAACCGGCATCTCCAGGAACGGCAACGTCCAAGCCTGCTTCGCCGCCTGAGAGTTCCATTCCGGCCAGAGCCGCCCCGCGAACGGCAGGGCCGACGGCGGACGTTTCCCCCGCTGGTCAGTCATTTCCCGCTGTCATTCCCCCCGATGGTCGTCCGACGCCTGGTCCCCCTCC
>WFOE01000284.1 GCA_015488215.1 Planctomycetales bacterium | reverse complement strand
GAAGCGGCTTGCGGCTTGCGCCGTGCGCCTTGCGCGTGGAGCTTCCGCTCCGGTGGAAAAACAAACGCTCGTACTCCTACTCGTACTCGGAATTCGTACTCGGTAGCTCGTTATCGGCAACCGCGAATCGGCAATCCGGCGGACCGGGAACGTCAGTTCCCGGTGAGAAAGCACAAGAGCAAGCGTCTCTGCTTCTCTTCCGCACCGGAACTCGGGATTCGGCAAACGAGAATGCCTCTGTGCCAAAACTCAGCAGCGGCATCCAACCGGAACCGCCAATCCTTATAATGGGCGGCGTCCCTTGCGAAGGAGCTGCCCATGAAAAGAACTGTCTGCGTTTTTCTTGTTGCTCCAGTCTTGTTCTTGATTCCTTCGATTCCGGCCGCGGCTCAGGACCGGCGGCCTGAGTCGGAAGTGGTGCCGCTGCGGTATAACAATCCGGGCCTGGTGGTCGATCTGGGCGTGGGGCTTTGGGCCTGGCCGCTGCCGATGGACTACGACCGGGACGGCGATCCGGACCTGGTGGTCGTTTGTCCGGACGTGCCTTTTTCGGGCACGTGGTTTTTTGAAAACACAGGCCGCACGGATCCGGCCACCAGCATGCCGGTGCTGGAACCGCCGGTGCGGGTGGGGCCGGGAATGCGCAACCTCATGCCTTCGTATGCAGAGGGGCAAGTGCATGTGATGGCTCCGGCCGTGGTGTATCGGGACTTTCCCCGGCGGCGGTTCGCCCAGGCGGTCAAGCTCCCTCTTCCGGCCAACGTGCATCCGAACGAAATCCGGGCCAACCAGTGGCGGCTGGTGGATTACGACGGGGACGGCCAGCTCGACCTGCTGGTGGGCGTGGGCGACTGGACCGACTACGGTTGGGACAACGCTTACGACGCCCAAGGCCGCTGGACCCGCGGCCCGCTGCACGGCTACGTTTACCTCGTGCGAAACGAAGGCACCACCGAAAATCCCCGTTACGCCAAGCCGGAAAAGCTCCGCACCACGGACGGCCGGCTTATCGACACCTACGGCATGCCTTCGCCCAACCTGGCCGACTTCGACGGCGATGGGGACCTGGACCTCATCTGCGGCGAGTTCGTAGACCGGCTCTGGTGGTTCGAGAACGTGGGCACCCGCACCCGACCGGCTTTCGCCCCGGGCAGGCCGCTGCGGTTCGGCACGGGACAACTGCGGATGCCCCTGTGCATGATCGTTCCGGTGGCGTTCGACTGGAATGGGGACGGGCACACGGATCTGGTGGTCGGCCAGGAAGACGGACGCGTGGCCCTGATGCTGCACACCGGCAGAGTCCAGGAGCGGATGCCTGTTTTCGCTCCGCCGCGGTTTTTCCGGCAGCGGGCCGACCGGGTGAAGTTCGGAGCGTTGGTAACGCCGGTTTCGGTCGATTGGGACGGCGACGGCGACGAAGACCTCATCTGTGGTAACACGGCCGGGGAGATTGGCTGGATCGAAAACCTGGACGGCGGCTGCCCTCCCCGCTGGGCGGCTCCCCGGCTGCTGAAAGCTTCCGGCCAAACAATCCGCATTCAGGCCGGGTCCAACGGGTCGATCCAGGGCCCCTGCGAAACCAAATGGGGCTACACCACCTTGAGCGTGGCCGATTGGGACCTGGACGGACGGCTCGACCTGGTGGTCAACACCATCTGGGGGCGCGTCGTGTGGTACCGCAACGTGGGCTATCCGGGCCACCCGCGTCTGGCAGGCCCTTTGCCGGTTCGGGTTCGCTGGCCCGGCAAACCGCCCAAGCCCCGATGGACCTGGTGGGACCCCAAACCGGGAGAGCTGGTGACCCAGTGGCGCACTACTCCCGTGGTGGTGGATTGGGACCGCGACGGGCTACCCGATCTGGTGATGCTTGACCACGAAGGCTATCTGGCCTGGTGGCCCCGGCGGCGAATCGACGGCCGCCTGGTGTTGCTTCCGCCCCGGCGGGTGTTCCAAAGCCCAGGTCCCAGCGTCTTCGATAGCCGCCACCGCACGGTCGCTCTGGGACCGGGGTTGCTGCGGCTCAACGCAGGAACGGCGGGCCATTCCGGCCGGCGCAAGCTCCACCTGGTGGACTGGGATGGGGACGGGCGTCTGGACTTGCTGGTCAACAGCACCTCGGTCCACTGGTTTCAGAACCAGGGAAAGCAGCAAGGGCGGTGGGTTCTGGTGCCCCGTGGCCCCCTTTGCCGCAAGCGCCTGGCCGGACACACCACCAGTCCCACCACGGTGGACTGGGACCGCGACGGCGTGCCGGAGCTTTTGATTGGAGCCGAAGACGGCCATCTGTACTGGGTCCGCCGCCGCCAAAAGAAGTGAACCGAAATACAAACAACCTCGTAGTACGACAGAAGGAGCGTGCCTTGTACCATTCCGGGCACCAGGAGTTCTCTTGACTTTGCGGCACCGGTTGTTTCTGATGCTGGCCAGAGTGGGACGTCCCTCCAACTGTTGAAGGAGAAAAGGAAATGAAGCAGTTCCTCGTACCCCTGGTGGGGTTGGCCCTGCTGGTGGGCTGCTCGCAAGGGGGAGACACTCCCTCGGGCGGCGGCAGCGGCACGGTGACCGCCCCCTCGGGCGGCGGAGCCGCCACCAGTCCGCAGCCTGGCGGCGACACGGTGGTATTCCACGTTGGCATGGACTGAGCTGCCGGCTGACCGCCTCGAGTGCAAAAAGCACTCGAATCGCTACCGGGTGTAGCGAGCGTGGAAGTGAGTTTCGACGACAAGACCGCTACGGTGAAGTTGTCCGACCCGAGCAAGTTCAACGTGGACGAAGCCCTGAAAAAGCTCAAGGAGATGTACGACGACGTTTCGGTGGTGAAGAAATAGCCACCGGAAAACAGCTCCGCAAAAACCGAAAGCCCTGGGAACACGTGCTCCCAGGGCTTTTTGGTTGTGTCGTATATAGGTCGGCTTGTGCCCGTGCCGGCAAGCAGCACGGGCTGCGGCCCGCCTCAATCCAGCGCGGCCAGGCGCTCCACCAGGTCGGCGGTGCGGCAACTGTAGCCCCATTCGTTGTCGTACCAACTGACCACCTTGACAAAGTTGCCGTCGATAACCTTGGTCCAGTCGGCAGCAAAGATGGAGCTGTGCGAATCGTCGATAATGTCACTGGAGACGATCGGGTCCTCGGTGTACTTGAGGATTCCTTGCAGCGGGCCTTCGGCTGCTTCTTTCATGGCGGCGTTGATCTCTTCGGCCGTGGTTTGCTTTTCCAGCAAAGCCACCAAATCGACCACCGAGCCGGTTCCCACCGGCACGCGGAAGGCCATGCCGGTCAGCTTGCCGTTCAGTTCGGGGATGACCTTGCCCACCGCCTCGGCCGCTCCGGTGGTGGTGGGAATGATGTTCAGCGCGGCGGCCCGGGCCCGGTACAGGTCCTTGTGCGGCAGGTCCTGGACCCGCTGGTCGTTGGTGTAGGCGTGCACCGTGGTCATTAGGCCCTTGACGATGCCGAACCGGTCGTTGAGCACCTTGGCCACCGGGGCCAGGCAGTTCGTGGTGCAGGAAGCGTTGGAAATGCACTTCACCTCGGGGGTGATTTTGTCGTCGTTGACACCAAGCACGCAGGTCAGATCGGGTTCCTTGGCCGGGGCCGAGATGACCACGCGTTTGGCGCCGGCGGCCAGGTGGGAATCGAAGCCCGGCTTTCCATCGGCAGCCCGGGAGCGGAAAATCCCCGTGCTTTCAATCACCACGTCCACCCCCAGCTCGCCCCAGGGGAGCTGGCTCGGATCGCGCTGGGCCAGAGCCCGTACCGGCTTGCCGTCGACGATGAGATTCTCCTCGTCGTACTCGACCGTGCCGCAGTAGCGGCCGTGGATCGAATCGTACTTGAGCAGCGTGGCCAGGGTGCGATTGTCGGTAATGTCGTTGACTGCCACCACTTCCACTTTGTCCTGCCGCTGCATCAGCGCGCGGAACACCAGCCGGCCGATGCGTCCGAAGCCGTTGATCGCCACTCGAATCGTCACCGCGTTTTCTCCTCTTCTAAGCTTGTAACCAGCACTGCGAAACCGGAAAGCATCCGGCAAGGGACGTTCCCCTGCTCGTTGCACTCTCTCTAAGGCAATCTAAGGCAAAGCACGCCCCCTATGTACGGCATCCCTGGGGTGGTTGCAAGCCCCCCTTGCGGCAAACGACAGGCCCCGTGGTCCGCCTCCGGTCGTCGCCGGCAGGTTACTCGGTTCCCCAGCGGCGGATCAACTGGTGGGCGATGCCCAACTGGTCGCAGATTCGGGCCACGATGAAGTCCACCAGGTCCATCACCGAACGCACCCCGTGATAAAAACCGGGGCAGGCCGGCATCACCACCGCGCCGGCCTGGGCGCAGCGGCGCAGGTTTTCCAGATGCACGAGCGAAAGAGGCGTTTCGCGCGTCACCAGCACCAGGCGGCGGCGTTCTTTCAGATGGACTTCGGCCGCCCGGGTAATCAGGTTCTGAGCCATCCCGCCGGCCACGCTGGCTAGCGTTCCGCCGGAACAGGGGCAGATGACCATTCCCTGGGTGAGAAACGACCCGCTGGCCACGGGCGAGTAGAAATCCATGTAGTGGTGGTAGAACACCTCGCCGGGCGGCTGGCCCGGGGCGCCGAAAATGCTGCTGTCGCCGCTGGAGACGCCGGAAAGCTGCCGGATGAGCTGGAGCTTGCTGTCGGCCGAAAGCTGCGACGGGTCGGGCAGCAGCCTGGAGGGGTCGAACCGCTCGATATCCACGTGCAGGTCCAGTTCTTCGTTCAGCAGCGTCGCTCCGGCCGGGCTGATGGAAAGGTGCACATCCACCCCCGAGGCCACGAGCACTTCCAGCAACCGCACGGCGTAGATGGCTCCGCTGGCTCCGGTAATCCCGAGCACCACCTGCGGTTTGTCGCTCATTCGGTGGGTTCCTTCGTCTTAGCGGCCGGTTTGCTGCCCACGTAAAGCGTGGCCACGCCGCCCGTAAGCGGCACCGCCTCTACGTTCACCAGCCCGGTCTGTTCCATCCGGCGGCACATTTCCTCCACGGGCGTGAACTGCTCGACGCTGGCCGGCAGGTAGTGGTAGGCATCAAACCCGTTTCGGGCGATCAACTGCCCCAGCCGCGGCAGCACGTGCTTGAAGTACCAGCGGTACACGGCTCCCCAAAGCCGCCCCCGAGGAAGCGAAAACTCCAGCACGGCCACCCGGCCGCCGGGACCGCAGACCCGGGTCATCTCGGCCAGCCCGCGCTGCAAATCGGCCACGTTGCGGATGCCGAACGCCACCGTGACCACCTGGAATTGCTCCGACTCGAACGGCAATGCCAGCGTGTCAGCCACCAGAAAACGCGCCTGCCGGGAAAGCCCCGCCCGGCGGGCTTTTTGCCGGGCCAGGGCAATCATCTCCGGGCAGAAATCGGTGCCGACGACTTCCACCCCGCGAGCTTTCGCCCGGCGGGCGTAGGCCAGGGCCAGGTCGCCAGTGCCGGTGCAAACGTCCAGCACGGGGCGCCGATCTCGCAGCGGCACACGCCGCACCGTGCGCCACCGCCAGTAACGGTCCGTGTTGAACGAAAGCACGTGGTTGGCCAGATCGTACCGGGGGGCAATCTGGCCGAACATAGTGCGAATCCGCTGGGCCGACTTGTCCACGGGCTGGGTCACGGCACACCGTAAGAACTGTCT
>WFOE01000283.1 GCA_015488215.1 Planctomycetales bacterium | reverse complement strand
TCGGCTCGCTGAGTGCCGATTCGCGATTGGCGACAAGATTGAGCTGCCGATTACGAGTACGAGCACGAGTACGAACGCTTGTTTTTTTCCGCCGGAGCGGAAGCTCCTCGCGCAAGGCGCACGGCGCAAGCCGCAAGCCAATCGCCGACTTTTCTCCCCGCACTGACGTGCGGGGCTCGCGCCCATCACGCCCCCATGCCTCCAAGCCCTCACCCCCCACCCGGTGCGGAAGCTCCTGCTCAAGGCTCAAGACCCACGACGCAAGACCTTGTGGAACGGAAGCTCCCACGCAGGACGCAAGGCGCAAGTCGCACGGCGCAAGCTTCCCTCCTACTCCTGCCAGTGCCAGCAGGGTTTACCGGCCGCGTCTTTGGGAACCGGCAAGCCGAAGTAGGCAAGCAGGCTGGGCCCCAAGTCCAACAGTTGCAGCCCGGTTACTTCCCCCCCGCCTTGTTGCAAGGGGCGGGAGCTAAGGAACACGCCGTCCCAATCGTGGTTGGCTCCGTCCGGGCCGGTGTCGTTTCCCTGCCAGTAGATCGGGCCGCCCACCGTGCCGACGCTGCGAAAACGCAGGTTGCCCCAATAGCAAATCAGGTCCGGGGCTACGCCGCGGCATTGTTGGAACAGTTCCTCGGGGCGGAAAACGACCGTCGGGACCGGTTCGCCGTCCGGGCCGGGCAGGGCTTCCATCTCTCCGGCCAGCCGCGTGCGCCAGACTTCGTATTCGGCCGGAGGGATCATCCCCTGCGGCTCGCGCCCCTGCACGTTCAGAAAAACCCGGGCGTAGTAGCCCCCTTCGCTCCAGGCGGCGGTGCGCGGCCAGTCCACCTGGACCTTGGCCCAAGGGGTGGGTTGTTCCGGGCGGTGTTTCAGCACCAGGTAGCCCCGTTCCAGCAGCCATTGGTTGACCGCGATGCCTCCTTCCAAGGGGCGCGCCCCGTGGTCGCTTACCACCAGCAACAGCACATCCGGCGGCAGGGCATCGAGCACCCGGCCCAACTGCCGGTCCAAAAACTGGTAATACTCCGGCACTGCTGCAGCCCAGGGGTTGTCCCGGCCCGGGTACTGCGGATGTTCCGGATCGAAAAACTGCCAGAAGGCATGGTGCAGGCGGTCCGGTCCCATGTGAACCAGAAACAACAAATGCCAATCCGGCTGCCGGAGCAGGTGGCAGACGGCGTCGAAGTGCTGCTGCGTCATGCGGTAGATGCGTTGCAAGAGCTCCCCGCGTTTTTCGGTGCGAAACGGAGCCACGTCGAACATCCACGCGGTGCCCAGGACCCGTTGCAGCTCGGCTCCGAACCCGGGAGGCTCGCTCCACCGGGTCTGCTCCCCTTCGGGAGTAAGAAAGCAGCCCAGGGCCGCCCCGTGGGCAAGCCGCGGCACGGGAAAAAGCGGGGGCACGCCCAGCACCAGACAGCGCAGCTCCCGGCCGTCCAGGTGTTCCCACAGTCGGGGCCGTTGCACCTGGGGGGCCAGAGCCAGGGAAAGCTGCTCGTAACCGTGTCCGGCACGGTTGCGAAACCCGTACAGCCCCAACTGGCCCGCGTCGTACCCGCTAGTTGCACAGGCCCAGGCCGGCACGGTGATTGGCGGGTGGACGCTTCGCAGCAAGCCCCAGCTTCCCTGTTTCATCAACCGGCGGAAGTGGGGCAACTGCGCCCGGAACTGCTCGAACACCAGCCGGGGAGCCAGGCAATCCAGTCCCAGTACGAACACGCGTTTGGCCATCCGTGGACTCCCGGGGCCGGGGCTACATCTGTTCCACGGTCTGGATACCCAACAGCTCCAGCCCTTTCTGGATGACGCGGGCCGTCAGGTCGCACAGCACCAGCCGCGAGCGGCGAAGCGGGTCGCTGGGAGCCTTGAGCACCGGACACTGCTCGTAAAACGCGGTGAAGTGCGTGGCCAACTCCTCGAACAGGTAGTTGGTGAGCAAGTTGGGCCGGTAATCCACCAGCACCTCGGCCACCGCTTCAGGAAACCGCAGCAAGGCCAGGGCTAGGCGGTGTTCCTGTTCGCTTTCCAGTAGCAGGGGGTCCTCGCTGCTCCGCAGGGCTTCCACATCCACTCCGCCGCGGCGCAGGATGCTGCGGATGCGAGCGTAAGCGTACTGCATGTAGGTGGCCGTGTTGCCGGTGGTGGACATCATTTTCTCGAAACTGAACACGTAATCGCTGGTGCGGTGGTGGGACAGATCGGCGTACTTAATGGCCCCGATGCCCACCGCTTCGGCCACGCGGCGGCGCTGTTCGGGCGAAAGTTCCGGTCCGGTGGGCTTGGCGTCGTCGTTGCGACTGACAATCCGCAGAGCGTGTTCCACCGCTTCGTCCAGCAGGCTTTCCAGGCCCACGGTATCGCCGGCCCGGGTGCGAAACGGCTTGCCGTCGGAGCCGAGAATGGTGCCGAAGCTCACGTGGGTCAGCTCGCAGTCCAGCAGCTTCGTCAGCGGGTTTTCGGGGTCCCTTTCTTGCACCCGCTTGGCCCAAAGCCGGGCGGTGGCGAACAGTTGCCGGAAATGGAGGCTCTGGCGGTGATCCACCACGTAGAGCACCGCGTCGGGCGCCCATCGCTCCATGCGGTACTGCAGCGTAGCCAGGTCCGTGGTGGCGTAGAGGAACGCTCCGTCCTTCTTGCGCACGATCAGCGGAGCCGACTCCTCCGGCAAAAAGACGCACACGGCCCCTTCGCTTTCCTGGGCCACGCCCAGCTCCAGCAGTTGTTCCACCACCGGGGCGAGCCGGTCCTGGTAAAAGCTTTCGCCCAGGGTAACGTCGAACTGCACGCCCAGACGGCGGTAGATGCGCTCCAGCGCCTCCAGACAAGCGGGCATGAACTCCCGCCACAAGCGGCGGTTTTCTTCGTCCCCGGCGTGCAGCTTGGCCGTCTCCTCCAGCACGCGCTGGGCGATGTCCGGATGCTGCCGGGCCAGTTCGGCTAGTTGGGGATCGGCTTCTACCTGGGCAATTGCCGCTTCCGTGTCGGCTATCTGCTGGTGTAGTTCTTGCAGTTGGGCTTGCAGCCGCTGAAGTTGCCGCCGGAGTTTTTTTCGTTGTTTGGGGTCTTCGGTTGCTTCGGTCTGGCTTTCCAGTTGAGCAAGCCGCCCGCGGAGTTCTCCTTGCTGCTGCCGCAGTCGGGGAAGCTCCTCTTGCTGCTGGCGGTAGCTTACCAGGCGGTTGACCAGACGGTAGAGCCGGGCCAGCTCCTCCACCGGGTTCTGGCGGTAGTGGTCCGCATCCAGAAAGTGCTTGTAGCCGTAAAGAATCATGCCGAACTGCGTGCCCCAATCGCCGATGTGGTTGTCCCCAATCACGTGGTGCCCCAGGAACTTGTGCACCCGGTACAGGCAATCGCCAATGACCGTGGAGCGGATGTGGCCCACGTGCATCGGCTTGGCCACGTTGGGCGAAGAGTAGTCCAGCACCACGGTCCGGGGCTTGGAGACCCGGGGCACGCCCAGTCGCGGATCGGTCTTGAGCCGCTGGAGCTGGGCCACGACGAACTCCGGGCGCAGCCGCAGGTTGATAAACCCGGGCCCGGCCACTTCCGGTTCCTGGCACAGGTCGTCCACTTGCAGATGGTGGACAATCTGCTGGGCCACTTCCCGGGGCGGCCGGCCGAGTTTGCCCGCCAGCGGCATAGCCATATTGGCCTGGTAGTGCCCGAACCGCGGGTCTTTGGCCGGCACCACTTGTTCCAGCCAGCGGGCGTCGTCTTCGCCCAAAGCCCGCAGGGCCGCGGCGAATCGTCCTCGCAGTTCTTCCAGCAGATTCATCAGGGCAACGCCTTGCTTGGCAAAGGGGAAACCGCCCGGGCGGGGAGCCAACGCTTTGGGGGAGCGCAGCGGACCGGCCGGGCAAGCAATACGGCTAATCAAACCCGACCGGCGTTTTTCTGGCAAGGCCGCCGGGGAAATCCGGTGTTGCCACGCAGGTAGCTCCCCTCCGGGGATGGCAGCTCCTGGTTGGCCAAGTGCTAGAATGGTCACTTGTTCCACTCCCGAGGCAAAAGCACGCCGGTCAAGACATTCGATCTGGGGCGTAGGATCGACAGCAGGCCGTCCCCCTGGAAAGCCCGCGGGGCAGATGCTATAGAGAGGGCCACCCGTGCCTGCCGTGCGGCCCTTTCCGGTTTCCTTGTTTCCGGCCGAGCGGGCCGGCGCTGCCTGAAGCGTTGGGCTTCCGCCAGAAAGAAGGGTTCCTGCCTTTGGAACGGGCCCGGCGCGAACGGAAAGGGGCCTCTGCGTTCCTTTTCGGTCCGACCGCCGCGGGCAAGTGCCGATGACAACCCGGCGGCTCGGGGATACAATTCCACCGTGTATCGGTCCCGCCTGGACCGATTGCCGCTGGAGTGGCCGGTGGCTTCCCGCGATCCTCGAATGACTAGCGTTTCCTACGGAGGAAAGTTCCCATGACCAAAATCTCCGCTGCCGCGGTCAAGGCGCTGCGCGAAAAGACCCAACTGCCGATGATGAAGTGCAAATGGGCCCTGGAACAGACCGGCGGAGACGAAAAGGCGGCCATCGAACTGCTGCGCAAGGAAGGGGCCAAGTTCACCGAACAGCGCGGGCAGCGGGAAACCTCCTCCGGCCGGATTGCCGTCTACGCCGACCTGGAAAAAGGCGTGGGGGCCATGGTGGAGCTGCAGTGCGAAACGGACCCGGTGGCCAAAAACGAAGGGTTCCGCCAACTGGCCGACATGCTGGCCCAGCAACTGGCCACCGGCCCAGGAGCTTCCACCCCGGAAGAACTGCTCAGCCAGCCAGCTCCTGGGGCCGACGGCGAAACCCTGCAAGACAAGTTCAACGACCTGGTCAACCAGATTCGTGAAGTGTTCCGCCTGCCGCGCATCCTGCGGATCGACGCTCCCTGTGGCGGTTATGCCCACTTTACCGGAACGCTCGGCGCGCTGGTCCAGGTGGAAGGGGGCACGCCCGAAGCCGCCCGCGACGTGGCCATGCACGTGGCGGCGATGAATCCCGAGTGCCTCGTGCCCGAACAGGCCAGCAAGGAAAAGGTGGCCGAGATCGAGGAGAAATACGGGGCGATCAACGAAATGGCTCTAAAAAACGCCCTCAAAAAGTATTACGCGGAAGTGGTGCTGCTCCACCAGCCGCTGGTGAAAGACCCCAGCAAAACGGTAGGCCAGTTCGCCGAGGAACATGGCATGAAGGTGCTGGGCTACGTTCGCTGGGAACTGGGCGGCGAGGAGAACCGCTGCTCGCTGTAGTGTTCCGCTCCCTGCTGGGGCGCTCCCTCCCCTGCCGAAAGGAAGGGTCATGCCCGCTGCCGACGAAGGGCCTTCGGGCCTGAAATACCATCGCGTGGTGCTCAAGATTTCCGGCGAGGGGTTCGCCGACCCGGGCCAGCGCGGCATCAGCATGCAGGCGGTGGAACACATCGCCGAGC
>WFOE01000282.1 GCA_015488215.1 Planctomycetales bacterium | reverse complement strand
GACCGCGACGGCAAAAGCCAAGCAGTCGCTTCGCAGCCGGTGGAAAGAAACCTCACCGCGTGCGAGAGCCGCGGTGGCTCTGCTTTTACTTCTGCAAAGCTTTCAGGAGGAAGACTTTCTTTTGGCCCGGGAAGGGGCTGCCTTGGGCGAACGGCCGCGGGGTCTTTTCCCCTTGTCCCGTTGCTTCCCCTTGCCGGCCGAGTTGAGTAGCGACCGATACATCCGCTCCAGCGTTTGCGGATCGGACCAGCGGCGGAGCGACTTGTCGATCTGTTCCAGACGCTTTTGCACCTGGGCTCGTTCCATCTCCAGCCACTTGCGGCGGTTTTCAATCTGCTGGCGGATGGCTTCCCGCAACTGCTGTTTCAGTTGGGCGTTTTCCGGGTCCATGGCCAGTCGAGCGGCCAGCAGTTGGGCCTGCTGTTGGGCCTTCCAGGCAGCCAGCTCCAGGCGATAGCGTTTCGGGTTGCGGCGGCGCCAGTTTTCCAACCGGCGGCGCTGGCGATTCAGCTCGCTCAGGGCGCGGCGATACTGCTTGGGGTCAATCTGCTCCAGGCGCCGCAGCAGCGCAGCCAGCTCCGGCACGTGGCGGGCGACGAAAGCCAGCGTGGCTTCCGGGTCGCGGGACTTGCCCTTCGAATCCGTCGCTTCCGGCTTGCTCCGCACCGCGGCCGTGCCGGAAGCGGCTTTCTTCTGGGGGGACGGGCGCCCCTGGGCAAACGCGGTCCCGGCGGACCCCAACAATCCCACCACAAGTACGCCGCTTAGCAGCGCCTTGGAAACAAGCAGCCATGCTGACAAACCGCTTTTTTCGCAGGAGAGCTGTTTGCGGTCCATGGGCTTACCCTACGGAGTCATCATGCTTTCGCCGGCTTGTTCGCCGACCGCGTCCAGGGCCACCAGCAGCCAAGGCGGCACGGCCGCTTCCGGCTCTCCGGCGGTTTCCATGGCGTCGCTTTCCGCTTCGGCCAGCAAGGCGTCCTCGGCAAGCTCTTCGCCCGACTGCTCGGCAGCCGTTTCCGCATCGTCCGACCATGGCTGCAACCGAACCCAGGTTTGCACCAGCTCGGCCTCGCCCTGCCAGGTGGCCGCGGCTTGCTGGTGTCCGGGAATCGGCTCGGGCGCGGCCGGACGCCGCGGCAACCCCAGCCGCAGCACGCCCAGGGCAAGCACCAGCACCACGGCGGCCATCGCCAGCGCAGGCCACCAGGCGGAGGAACGCCCCGGCGTGGACGCACCGACCGTCGTTCCGGCCCGGGCCGGTACACTTTGGCAAGCCGCCTCCACGTACAGGCACAATTGCACGGCTTCGGCCAGGGCTTGCTGGGCCTGGGGGTCTTCCTCCAGCCGGGAGGCAAACCGGGCGGCCTCTTCCTGGGGAAGCTCGTCCAGATAGTAGCGCAGGGCGAGCCACACCAGTTGGTCGCTCCGACTTTCTCCGGCAGTCGCGTCGGACTCGGACCGGCGATTCACGTCGGCGCCTCCGCTAAAGAGCTACTCGTAAGGGTTCCAGTTCTGCAAGCTGCGGCGGAGCTTTTTCACCGCCGCGTGCATTCGCCCCAGCACCGTTCCCAGCGGCTCGTTCAGTTCCCGGGCAATGGCAGCGAACGTCTTGCCTTGGTAAATCCGCATTTGCACCACCCGGCGTTGCGGCTCGGGCAGCTTTTCCAGGGCGGCTTGCACTTGCTGCACCAGCTCTTGCCGCACCAGTGGGGTTTCCACCTGGGGGGCTTCCGGGCCGGGTGTCATCGCCTTGCGCAAGTGCATGCGCCCCTGGCGATTGCGCCGCCGAAGCAGGTCCAGGGCTTCGCGGTAGGCTACGCGGTACAGCCAGCTCTTGCGCGCCTCGGGGCGAAGTACCCGTTGTTCCATCAGTCGGGCGAACGCCACTTGCACCACATCGGCGGCCGCCTGCGGGTCGCGCAGCACTCCCAGCACAAAGTAATGCAAGCGCTGGGCTTCCTGGCGGTACAGTTGCTCCAGTTGCTCGGATGTGCCCGGTTGCCGACCGTCTGCCAAGACCTGCTCCTGTGCAAGCAAGCCGGAGGGGGACCTCCTGTGTTCCAGATGCGCCATCGGGGCTGATTATTGAGCGGAAAACAAGCCGTTTTTCTATCTTCTTATTGTACAAGGCGTTTTGGCAAACCGCCCCGTTTTCCTCCGGAGTAGCAGGAAATCCACCCTGGGCCTCCCCAAGCCACCATGCCGCAACCACTAGGGCTCCAGGCCGGGAAGCAGCGGGGTGCCTTCGGGCCGCAGGAGCTGGGGACCTTCGTTCCCCGGAGAGTTCACCGCCCGCGAAACCACCTGCAGGTGCCACCGGCTCGGCTCTACACCGTCGGCCAGCAGCGGTTCGAGCCGGTCCAGTTGCTCCGGTCCCGCGGAGAGCCACTGCGGGTAGCTTTCCGGCGGCAGGACCAGCGGCATCCGGTCGTGCACTCGGGCCACGGGGCCCCGGGCCGGCACGGTAAGAATGGTGCATTGGGGAAGCCTCTCCTCACCTTCTTCCTCCGGTGGCGGAAAGTCCCACAAGCCCGCCATGGCAAACAGAGTTCCCCGGTCCAGTTCAACCAGAAAGGGCTGCTTCCCTTCGGCGGTGCGCTGCCACTCGTAAAAGCCGTCGGCCGGGATCAGACAGCGACGGCGAGCCAGGCTTTCGCGCAACCATCCTTGGCGGGCTACCGTTTCGCTGCGGGTGTTGATGATGCGGTGTTGCGTCTGCAACTTTCGCGACCAGCGGGGAACCAAGCCCCAGCGCATCCACACCATCTCCCGCGTTCCCGTGTCCTGATCGGCGATAACCGCGGCCACCGGCTGGCTGGGAGCGATGTTGTACCGCGGCTCGATGGGCAGCGGGCGTTGCAGCCCGAAGTGCCGGGCCACTTCGGCAGCCGGAGTGCGCAGAGTAAATCGACCGCACATCGCCTTGCTCCACGTCCTATGAGGCAGTTTGGTGCACGGCGCTTAGCCGGTCCGGGGCTGGGATTCCGCGGGGGTTGGTTGCACCGGGGGTTCCCGATCCAGGCGGTCGAGTTGCTCCACAACGGCCCATTTCAGCTCGCGCAGCCCCTGGCCTGTGACGGCCGAAATGAGCAGCACTTGTTTTTCGGGCAATCGAGCGGCCAGACGCTTTTGCACCTGGGCCGCCTCGGGCAGATCAGCCTTGGTGACGGCCACCACCTCGGGCCGGAGGGCCAACTGAGGATCGAACAGCTCCAGCTCGCGGCGGATTTTATGGTAATTCTCCTCCGGGTCCGAGCCGTCCATCGGCGTCGGTTCCACCAGATGGACCAGCACTCGCGTGCGCTGCACGTGGCGCAGAAAATCGTGCCCCAGTCCGTGTCCGGCGTGGGCGCCTTCGATCAGTCCGGGAATGTCGGCCATGACGAAGTAACGATCCCCCTCCACGTGGACCTGCCCCAAGTGCGGCTCCTTGGTGGTGAAGGGGTAGTCGGCAATCTTGGGGCGGGCTCGGGACATGCGGCTCAGCAGTGTGCTTTTGCCCGCGTTGGGCATGCCCAGCAGTCCCACGTCGGCAATCAGCTTCAGCTCCAGCAGCAAACGGCGCTGTTGGCCCGGTTCTCCCGGCGTCGTTTCCCGAGGGGCGCGGTTGGTCGAAGACTTGAAATGGGCGTTACCTCGTCCGCCTCGTCCACCTCGGGCCACCACGAGCCGTTGCCCCGGAGCAGTCAAGTCCTTGATGACGAACCCCCGCTGGGCGTCGCGCACCACGGTGCCCGGCGGGACCGGAATCACCAGGTCGCGCCCTTTGCGGCCATGGCGATTGGCTCCCTGGCCCGGGCGTCCGTTCTCGGCTCGCCAGAGGGAACGATGAGCCAATGGGGCCAGTGTGCTCAACTGAGGGTCCACTTCCAGCACCACACTGCCCCCGTCGCCGCCGTCGCCGCCGTCGGGACCACCGCGCGGCACGAAGCGTTCGCGGCGGAAACTCAAACAGCCGTTGCCACCGCGGCCGGCCTGGACGGTAATCTCCACTCGATCGACGAACATGCGGCGGTTCCACCGTGCAACAGAGCCCCTTTGCCATATTGGATTCTATCCGGCGTCCTTCCCGGCGGCGAGTCGCCCCTTGGGCGAAAGAAAAACCGGACCCGATTGCCTCGGATCCGGTTGGGTGTCTGCCGATGGACTAGGGCCGTTCAATTCTGCTCGGCCGGGACCACGTTGACCCGCCGCCCGCCACGGTCGAACTGCACGTAGCCATCGACCAGGGCAAACAGAGTGAAATCGTTCCCCTGGCCCACGCCCTTGCCGGGCACAAACTTGTTGCCCACCTGGCGCACGAGGATGTTGCCCGCTCGGACGTACTGGCCTCCGAACCGCTTCACGCCACGGCGTTTGGGAAGCGAGTCGCGCCCGTTCTGCGTGGAACCTTTTCCTTTTTTGTGTGCCATCGCCGCAGTCTCCGCTTGTAGGCCAATCGGTGAATCTTTCGCCAGACACTGAAACCATCAGTCTAGCGATAAACCCACCGATAGGCAACGTGTCCCGGGCGGCCGAAGCGGATTTCGCGGTCGTGGGGATCCACCGCGTCGCCGGGACGCCAGAAGTTCAGTTGCAGCGTCTTGCGGGTGAACTTCCAGCGTTTCTTCCCTTCGGCGTCGGCCACCGCTTCGCGGCGATAGGCGTTGGTCAGCCCCTGCACATACACCGAAAAGAAGTCGGTGCTCGGGTCCACGTCTTCCCAGCAGGCCACGCCCCAGATGCTGTTAGCCTTGCCCGGCTCGGCCGGAGGAAGCTCAATTGAGGCCATCTGCACCGTATCCAGCAACACCCGCGGCGGGCGTTCCCGTTCCATGATGGGCTTCAAGGCCACCGGCACCAAGCGGTCCGGGTAGTAGCGTTTCAGGTCTTCGGCGTGCAGCACGAACTGCGGAATGAACCGCACCGGTTTCTGGCCTGTGTTTCGCACCCGATAGACCATGTACCAGATCTGCTTGCGAACGAAGCGTCCATCGGGCTGGGGAACATCTACCCAAATCAGCCGTACCGGCTTGAACCAGAACTCCAGGTAATAAACGTCGTGCAGGTACTGCACGTGCTTGGCCAGATTGGGCGACCAGGGCCGCTGGCCAAACGTGGGATGCAGGTTCAACACGTGGATCATGTCGTGTCGGCTGGCTGCTTCTTCCAGGTGGGGTTCCGGATCGATGAGGTAACCCACCCCGGGAGCCAACCGCCGCCGCTTCCACTCCGGGGGAACCTGGTCCAGTTTGTCCAGCACGGAACCGCGAGCCAGCTCCTGGGCTTTGAGAGCCTGGGGCCCGGCCCCCACGGCCAGCATCAGACACAGTCCACCCAGTGCGACCAGATGCTTCATGGAAGAGATCACCTGCAAACGCGGAACAAGCCAAGACATGCCCATCCGGCATACAAGCCCCTTATCACGTCAGGGCGCCGCATGCCGGATCATACTGCCAGTATAGTTAGCCCCGCGGCGGATGGTCAACGAAGTAATCGGAGCACACAGAAACGCTCGCCTGGTTGCTTTCGTGTTTTCTTGGGCACAAGCAGCTCGGTTTTCTTAGGTACAAGCAGCTCGCCTGCCGATTGCTCCGCGGGACAAAGAAGTGCTCCATGGATAGATGGATATAGATGGATAGAGTGTCGGTTCCCTAAACTCCGAGCGTGTCGCAAACCCTCCGGTCCTACTCCAACCCTCGGGCGTCGCGTCTGCGGCCGGAAGTTTTATGACGGCCCTTTTACTCACGGGAAACCTTTCGTGGTTTCTTCGCCCACCGCAGGATAAAGCGGAGCCGTGACGGTCCCTTTTCAAATAGGAAGCTCTTTTCAAACAGGGACTCTGCTCAAACAGCGACTCTGCTCAAACCGAGGTTCTGCCGTGCCTGCCGAATCGTTCGGTTAGTTGAACAATATGAATGAACCGGTCGCTTGCCGGTGCCTTGGCCCGGCAAGCCGGTCGGGAACCAGGCTCGCAATCATTCTTGCGGAAATCTCCGCCGAAAATGGACCGGAGCACGGATCTGTCGAAGCGGCTCTTGCCTGGGAGGGAAACAACCGATATGGTAAATGACAAGTATCGAAGCGGTTTTCTACCCGGGCGCTTAGCTCAGTTTGGTTAGAGCGCCACCTTGACATGGTGGAGGTCACAGGTTCGAGTCCTGTAGCGCCCAGTCGGTAAGCCCTTGTAGCAACAAAGCTTGCGGCAAGTCGCGGCACGGGGCGGAATTGCACCACCGGCATCTTGGGGCAGTTCCGCCCGGTTTGGCTCTGTTCTTGATTATTTTGCAGCGCATTTGCAGCGCGCTTTCGCAGCGCGATTCAGCCCCGCTGCCGGGAAGTGGCAGTTCGTAGCGGCTGCTGCCATGTGCTCTTGGAGGTGGAGCAACGGGCCTCTGCACCGGGGACGGGATCGTTGTGTGCAGAGTGCTTTTGCACTGGGCTTCTACATAGGGCAAGAAACGGCTTGCGGCTTGCAACGTGGCCCTTACGCCGGAGATGGCGCTCCCGTGAGGGAGTAAACGCCGAGGCTTGCCGGGTGTGAGAGCCGGCGTTTCTTCTGGTGGGCGCTTCTTCTGGTTTACCAGCGCAGGCGCCTTCCAGCCGGTGCATGAGGCAAGCCGTTCGAGGCAGTCGAAAGCTCGCCGAGTAAGGCGCCACCATCCGAAAGCCCGGTCCGAGCCAAAACTGCTTGGACTGTCTTTGCTCCCAGGCGTATCCTAAGAGGGCTCTGCTTCTCCGGGCGAGCGACGCGCCCGGCGGACAAGGTGGGTTCTGGTCTTCCCCTCGGGCCGGCATCGCCTGGCCAGTATGCTATAATCGGACTGTTTGTTTGAGAACGGCTGACAATGGCACACGCTCCAGCTTCCCAGACGTTTCCCTCTCCCGATGGCCTGCCGCCGGACCACCCACTGGCAGCGACGCTGGCCCAAGTGCTCTGGCTCGGGACGACCGCCGAGCAGGAAGAGTTGTTTCTGGCCCAGGCGCTTCCGCTGGTCAAAGAAGCCACCGGAGCGGCGAGCGTGGCTCTGGCGGCTCCGCAAGGGGGCACGTGGACTCCGATAGCGCAAAGCGGTGCAGAGACGATTCCCGTTACTGTCGTGGCCCAAGCGGCCGATTCGGCCCGGGCGGTCCATGCCGGAGGGTGGTCGTGTTTTCCGAGCGTGCGTCCTTCGGGCCATCCGGAGGTGTTGGCGATTTGCCACGGGGAAGCCGCCGCTGCGGCCGAAGGCGGCGCGGACGAAGCGGCACTGGTGGCCGCTTTCTTTCAGGCGCTGCGGTCCCTGCGCGAACGATTGCACGCCGAGGGCCGAGCCAAACGGCTGGAGCGGATTCTGCAAATCACCTCGCGTTGGAACCAGCATCGAAGTCTTTCGGAGCTGTTCCAGGACATGGCCGAAGCGGCCACCGAGCTGCTCCAGTGTCAGCGGGCAACCATTTTTCTTTGGGATCGGCAGCGGCACCAACTGGTGGGACGGCCGGCCTTGGGGCTGGAAAACCTGGAGCTGCGAGTGCCCGACGACCAGGGAGTGGTGGGGCACGTCGTACGGCACGGGGTGCCGGTACGGATAAACCCCGGCGACGACCAGAGTCTTATCAACCGCACGGTGGATCGGCAAACCGGGTTCCGCACCGAATCGGTCCTGTGCGTGCCGCTGCGAGGTTCCGGCCAGCGCATCCTGGGCGCCTTCCAGGTGCTGAACAAACTCCGCGGCAATTTCACCCCGGAAGATCAACAAGCCCTGGAAGAATTGGCCCAACAAGCCGCCGTGGCGCTAACCAACGTGCAGTCGGTTCAGGAGCTGTTGCGCACCAACCAGGTGGTGGCCGAACAAGCCGCCCAGGAAGTGCAACTGGTCGGTCGTTCTCCGGCCATCGAAGCACTGCGGAACAACGTGCTCCGCGTGGCCCAAACCGAACTGAACGTGCTGGTGCTGGGCGAAAACGGCACGGGCAAGGAAGTGGTGGCCCAACTGCTCCATTACCACAGCAACCGACGGCACCGGCCACTGGTGGCGGTCAACTGCGCAGCGATTACGGCCACGCTGCTGGAAAGCGAACTGTTCGGCCACGAGAAAGGGGCTTTTACTGGGGCCGAGCAGACTCGCCCCGGCAAGTTCGAGCTGGCCGACGGAGGGACGCTCTTTCTGGACGAAATCGGCGAGATGAGCCCCGAAGGCCAGGCCAAACTGCTGCGGGCCATCGAGCAGAAGGAGATCATTCGCGTCGGCGGCAGGATGCCCATTCCCGGTAGACGTGCGGCTGGTGGCCGCCACGAACCGCAATCTGGCCCAGGAAGTGCAAGAGGGACGATTTCGCCAGGACTTGTTCTACCGGCTCAACGTGGTTTCGGTCACGCTGCCGCCGCTGCGCGAACGGGGCGAGGACGTGCTGTTGCTGGCCCAGCACTTTCTCGAACAATTCTGCGCCCGGATCGGGCGCCCCACCCCGCAGCTCTCCCCCGAAGCCAAACAAGCTCTGCTGGAACACTCCTGGCCGGGCAACGTGCGCGAGCTGCGCAACCTGATGGAACGGCTGGCCTACTTGTTCCCCAACGATGTCATCCGCCGCGAGGATTTGGGCTTGATGCATTTGCCGGGGGAACGCCCCAGCACCGGCGTGCCGGCCGGGTTGCCGCTTTCGGAAGCCACGCGGCAGTTTCAGATCCAGTACATCGAACAGACCATCCGGCAGTGCCAGGGCCGCATGGTCGATGTGGCTCGGCGGCTGGGGCTGCACCGTTCCAATCTCTACCGCAAGATGCGCCAGTTGGGCATGGAGCCGTGATTTCGCAACGCGTGTGCCCTTCGAGACAGGGCTTGCGGTGCACGCGTTCCGTCCCCGCCGGTACACTTTCTTGCAACCGTTTTCTTGCAACCGTTCCAGCACGGAGGTTGCCGTCATGGCCGTTACCGAACACGAAATCACCTTCCGCGTCCGCTACCCGGAGGCCGACCCGGGCGGCTACGTCCATCACTCGCAGTATTTCGTCTATTTCGAGATGGGCCGGACCGAGCTGCTTCGGGCCAACGGGCACAGCTACCGCGACATGGAAGCGGCCGGCGTGTTCGTCGTGGTGGTCCGGGCTGAGTGCCGCTACCACCGCCCGGCCCGATACGACGATATGCTCCGCCTGCGCACCCGCGTACTGCGAGTAACCGCGGCCAGCATCGAGCACGAATACCACCTGTACCGGGAACAGGAACTGCTGGCCGAAGCCCGCGTGCTGCTCTGCTGCGTGGATCGCCAGGGCCGGCCGCAGCGCGTGCCCAAGTGGATGCTGCCCGGCGGGTAGCTTGCACCGGCCGCAGCCGGCAGTAGGCTGAAATGGCAGCACGGCATTCCTGCCGCGCGTGCCCCGTTTGTTGCGGCCGATTCGATGGTTCCGCTCTTCACGTGTGCATCCTTGGATTCGACAAGTTGAAAAAGGCACTGCTGGCCATGAAACACGCTGGTTGTTACTCGCCCGGGCCGTTTCGGACTCTGGGGTGGCTGGTCTTCGCACTAGCGGGGATGGTTGTTCCCTGGGAAACTCGTGCCGAAAAGCTCCCCTACCGCGCGGCGGACCCCCGGCTGGAGGTCGTCCGCGTGGACCACGACCCGCGTGAATCGTTCCTCGGTCTTGCCGCGTCGCCGCAAGGATACGTGTTCGTCGGTGGGCGCGAGGCGTTGTTCGTCTATCCACCGCGGAAGGACGCCCCGGGGCAGTTTGGCCCGCGGCGATTGCTGTACCGATTTCCCAAGGACACCTGGGTCTATGACATCGAAATCTGGGGCGAGGACCTGCTGGTGCTGACCGTCTCGGCCCTGTACCGGCTGCCGGGAGCCGCCCGCGGTACGTTCCAAGGCCGGCCCGAGCGACTGATCTGGGGTCTGCCGCTTGGCCATGTGCATCAGTGTTACCACGGCATGGAAATCGGCCCGCAGGGCGACGTGTACTTCGCCCACGGCGATCCGCTCTGGTACTACGGGGACTTTTCCCGGCCCGACCACTGGGGCCACTGGACCATCTTCAGCCGGCCGATGAACCTGCGCACGCCCTACACGGGGGTGGGCGGGGTGTTCCGCTGCCGGGTGGACGGGACGCGGTTCCTGGTCGAAGCGACCGGTTTTCGGAACAACTGCGGGCTGGCCTTCGACCGGTACTGGAACCTGTTCACCAACGACAACGATCACGAATCGCTGCCCGTGGCCTACGTGCCCGGCCGGCTGATGTACGTGATTCCCCATGCTTACTACAGTTGGCCCCGGGGCTGGTCCCCGGCCAAGCAGCCTGGCCGCCACGACCTGTTGCCCAACATGAACGACCGCCTGGGGCGATTCGTCCCGGTGGGCCAGTGCTATTACGACGATCCGTACCTGGGAGCCAAATACCGCCACGCGCTGCTGGTGGCCCGCTGGGGCACGCGGCAAGTGACCTACTACCCGCTCCAGCCCCACGGGGCCAACTTTCGCGTGGAAGAACATCCGCTGCTGGTGGCCCAGGGGACGGCTCGCCCGGTGCACGTGTGCCCTCTGCCCGATGGTAGAGTGCTGGTTTCGATTGCCTACATGGCCCACAACGAAGGTTCGCCGGTCTATCCCAGCGATCTGGTGCTACTGCGGCGCAAGGACGAGCCCCAGCCGCGCAACTGGCGGCCCTACGATCATCTGAGCGTGGATGCCGAACGGCTCTGGCAAGAGCTGCGCAGCGAAAGCTGGACTCGGCGGCAGTGGGCACACCGGGAACTGCTCCGCCGCGGCGGCAAGCTGCTGCACCAGGCCGTGGAACAACTGGCCCAGAGCCGCCCCGACGAGCCGGTCCGGATGCACCTGATCTGGCTGGCTGCTGCGTCCGGCTCCGACCAGGCCCGGCAACTGCTGGCCCGGGTGCTCGACCATGGCACCCCGGAAGAACGCGTCCAGGTGCTTCGGGCCTACCGGGACTATCCCACGCTGGGAGGCCAAGCCCAGGTGTTCTTGAAACGGCTCGATGACCCGCACCCTCAGGTCCAGTTGGCCGCGCTGGTGGGTTTGTTCGAGACGATGCTCCGGCCGCGGCAGTTGCAGGGCGTGATTGACGGCCCGGCGCAAAGTTCCGACCCGACGCTGCGCCACCTGGCCACGATGCTGCTGGCCCGGCGAGCCGCCCCGGGACAACTGGTTGCGCTGTGCCGGGCCAAGGAGCCGCAGGCGCGACTGGCCGGCGTGCTGGCTGCCGGATTTCGGCTCACGGTGCCTCCGCCGACCGGGCCGCTGGACGAAAAAACCCCGCTGGCTCCGCCCCGGGGTGTGGTGGTCCCCTACGACGGCGAAACGGTGGATCTGCGCAAGCACGTCACCCGGCTGGGCAACTTCACCGTGGCCGAATGGTGGAAAGCCGTACGGCACACCCCGGAACAGGAACAGCTCTTTGCCGCGTTGCACCAGCGGCTCAAGGACACGGACCCGGCCGTGCGGTTGCAGGCGGCGTTCTTCCTGCGCTTGCTGGCCGATCCGCGCAGCGAAGCCGACGTGGCCCAGGTCATCCGCCAGGACCGCCTGCGGCGGTTGCGCACCGCGCGGTTGCAACACGTGCGGCAGGTGTGGGTGGTGGGGCCGTTTGCCGATGGGGGCCGGGGACTGAAAACCCCGCATCCGGTGGAAAAAGGGCCCGTCAACCTGGCGGCCCAGTACCCGGGACCCCAGGGGAAAAAGCTCGCCTGGCGGCAGGTGCGCGTCGGGCGAATGGTGCAGTTCGACCAGCTTTACGGTCCCTGCCCGGATAGTTCCTTCTACGTGCACTTCCGGCTGGAAAGCGCCACGGACCAGTTAATCAACCTGCTGGTCGGCTCCGACGACGGAGTGCGCGTGTGGGTGAATCGCCGTCTGGTCTGGGACCACCCGGTGCGCCGCGGCGCGTTGCCGCTGCAAGACGTGGTGCCGATGGAACTGGCCGCCGGCAGCAACGAGGTGCTCATCCGCGTGAACAACTACGAGGGGACCTCGGGCCTTTATCTCCACTACCGGTCGCTGGAGCCGGTGGTGGCCCTGTTGCCGGAA
This sequence comes from Planctomycetales bacterium, assembly GCA_015488215.1. Lineage (GTDB taxonomy): Bacteria > Planctomycetota > Planctomycetia > Pirellulales > S012-138 > S012-138. The sequence goes on along the minus strand of WFOE01000282.1, from coordinate 4,475 downwards.
AAAGTGGATCCGCGCGAGCTTGCCCGGCGGCTGTCGTCCGGGCCGGTGAAGTATCCGCCGGATTTCTTCACCCGTGACTGGGCAGCCGAGGCCCGTCGCGGCGACCCGCAACGGGGACGCAAGCTCTTCGAAACGCTTTCCTGCAGCAAGTGCCATTCGGTCGGCTCGGCCGTGGGAGGGCAAGGCGGTCCCAGTCTGGCTCAGGCCGCCCAGCGGTTCACCGTCCCCTATCTGGTCGAATCAATCCTGGACCCAAACAAGAAAGTCTCGCCGGTGTTTCGGGCCACCGGACTGCTGCTGGAAAACGGCAAACAGCTTCAAGGGCTGGTGGTCAAGGAGACAGCCGAGGAGCTGGAACTGCTGCTGCCGGATACAAAGCGGGTCAAAGTGCCCAAGTCCCAGGTGGAACGGCGTCGGCAGTTGCCGCTTTCGCCCATGCCTCAGGGTCTGGTGCGCAAAGCCGACGAGCTGCGCGACCTGCTGGCCTTTCTGCTCCAGGGCACGGCTTCGCAGACCGGCGGCCAGTAGGGCCTGCTGTGCTCCGTCGAGTGCCGGTTCGCGACGCGATTGCCGATGACGAGCTACCGAGAACGAGTACGAGCACGAGTACGAGCGTTGTTTGTCCGCCGGAGCGGAAGCTCCTCGCGCAAGGCGCACGGCGCAAGCCGCAAGCCGCTCTTGCCCCGCTTCTTGTTCGGCCCCGGGTGGCCGCCTAGATTGGAATACACGGCGGAGAAACCTGTTCCGGGCTCGAACGTCGGGGTGTGGCGATGCTGCGTAGCTGCGTTGTGCTTTGCGGAGTGGCCGTTTGGGTGAACACCACGTTGGCTGCCGAGCCGGACTATCCAATCCAGCCTGTCCCCTTTACCCAGGTGAAGCTCCAAGGAGGCTTTTGGGCCCGGCGGATTGAAACCAACCGGCACGTTACGGTCCGCGACGTGTTTCGCAAGTGCGAACAGACCGGCCGCATCGACAACTTTGCCGTGGCCGGCGGGCTGAAAAAGCCGCGGCGGTTCCAGGGCATCTACTTCAACGATTCGGACGTGTTCAAAGCCATCGAAGGGGCGGCTTACACCCTGGCGGCCCATCCCGACCCGGAACTGGAACGCTACGTCGATTCCATCATCGACAAAATCGCCGCCGCCCAGGAACCCGACGGCTATCTCTACACCGCCCGCACGATTAACGATCCCCGGTACAACTATCCCGGCCGCGAAGGACGCTGGAGCCACCTGGGCCACGGACACGAGCTTTACAACGTGGGGCATCTCTACGAAGCAGCCGTCGCCTACTGGCAGGCCACCGGCAAACGGAAACTGCTCCAGGTGGCCCTGAAAAACGCCGATCTGGTCTGCCGCGTTTTCGGGCCCGGGCCCGACCAGCGTAAAGACGTGCCAGGACACGAGGAGATCGAGATTGGGCTGGTCAAGCTCTACCGGGCCACGGGGGACCCGAAATATCTGCGCCAGGCCCAGTTCTTCGTCGATATGCGCGGGCGGGCCGACCTGCGCGGCAAACTCTACGGTCCTTACTGCCAGGACCACAAGCCGGTGGTCCAGCAGCGCGAAGCCGTCGGACACGCCGTCCGCGCCGGTTACTTGTACGCGGCCGTGGCCGATCTGGCCGCGCTGACCGGGCGGCAGGATTACCGCCGGGCCATCGACGCCATCTGGCGGGACATCGTCACCGGCCGCATGTACCTGACCGGCGGCGTGGGCGCCCGCCGCAGCGGCGAGGCGTTCGGCGACCGGTACGAGCTGCCCAACGAAACGGCCTACAACGAAACCTGCGCGGCCATCGCCCAGGCGCTTTTCAACCATCGCATGTTCCTGCTGCATGGGGATGCCCGCTACATCGACGTGCTGGAACGCATCCTCTACAACGGCTTTCTGGTCGGCGTGGGACTGGACGGACGCCACTACTTCTATCCCAACCCCCTGGCTTGCGACGGACGCACGCCGTTCAACCAGGGCGTGCTGGGCCGCAGTCCTTGGTTCAGTTGTGCCTGCTGCCCGGTGAACATCGTCCGGTTTGTCCCTTCGGTGCCTGGGATGGTCTATGCCGTGCGCGACGACGTGCTGTACGTGAACCTGTACGATTCGGGCCGGGCCGAAATCCAGCTCGGGGGCGGGAAGCTCCGCGTGGAGCAAAAGACCCGCTATCCCTGGGACGGCCGCATCGAGCTGCGGCTGCAACCGGAACAAGCGGCCGAGTTCGAGCTGCGGCTGCGCCTGCCCGGCTGGGCCCGAGGCGAAGTACTGCCCGGGGACCTCTACCGCTTCGATCCGCCCGGGCCGTCGGGTTACCAGGTGACGGTCAACGGCCGCCCGGTTGAGCCTCCGCTGGAAAAGGGCTACCTGGTGCTGCGGCGCCGCTGGTCCCCGGGCGATCGCGTGGTGCTCAAGCTCCAGATGCCCGTGCGTCGCGTGTGGGCACATCCGGAAGTCCGGGCGGACCGCGGCCGCGTGGCGTTCCAGCGAGGCCCGATTGTCTATTGCCTGGAGGCGGTGGACCACCAGGGCCGGGTTAGCGACCTGGTGGTGGACCCTCGGGTGGAGCTACGGCCTGAGCCGCGGCCCGAGTGGTTCGACGGCGTGGTGGTGCTTCGCGGCCCAGGCAGCCGCGTGGTGGATGACGACCAGGGCCGGCGCCGCCTGGAGCCGGTGCAGTTGACCGCCGTACCCTACTACGCCTGGGCGCATCGCCGGGTGGGCGAGATGGCGGTGTGGATTCCCACTCGGGCGGACCTAGTTCCCCGGCGGCCGGCTCCTACGCTTGCTTCGCGCAGTCGGCCCAGTGCTTCGCACACCTGGACCAGCGACACCGTCACCGCAATCAACGACCAGCAGGAGCCGAAGCACTCGGGGGACCACAGCATCGTGCGCCACACCTGGTGGCCGCACCGGGGCACCCGGGAGTGGGTACAACTGGAGTTTCCCCACCCGGCCAAAGTGCAGCAGGTCAAGCTCTACTGGTTCGACGACACAGGCCGCGGCCAGTGCCGCGTGCCGGCAAGCTGGCGGCTGCTCTACCGCCGCCAGGGCCGCTGGCTGCCGGTGGAAAACCTTACCCCCTACACGGTGCACAAGGACCGCTACAACACGGTGCGGTTCAAGCCGGTGGTGACCGACGCTCTGCGGGTGGAAGTGCAACTGCAAAAGAACTTCAGCGGCGGCGTGCTGGAATGGCAAGTGGAGTAAAAGGCACGAAGCCACGCACGTCGAACCCGAAAGCCGTCGCCGACTCCGCCCCCGACGCGGTAGCTCAGGCCAGCTCCAGCGGGAAGGGAGTCAGCAGCTCCACCCCCTGCTCGGTCACCAGGTAGTCGTTTTCCAGCCGGATGCCTGCCCGAAGCTCCGGCCCGTAAAGCCCCGGCTCCACGGTGAACACGTCGCCCAGCTCGAACTGGTCGTTCCAGTGGGGGTTCAGGTGGGGGGCTTCGTGCGGGAACAGCCCGATGCCGTGGCCCAGGTGGTGATTGAACGCCCCGGGCCGATACTGGTCCAGATGCTCTTGCACCTGCTGGAATAGCTCCTGGCAGCGCAGCCCGGGCCGGACGGTCTGTTCCACCATCTGAAACACTTGACAAATGCACTCCCAGGCGGCCAGTTGTTCCTGGGTGGGCCGGCCGTCCACACTCAGGGTTCGGGCGTTGTCGGCAAAGTAGCCGCGGTAGGCCGGCCCCAGGTCCAGAATATAAAGCTCGCCGGCTTCGGTGGTGCGGGGCCGGGGCGGGCCGCCTCGCTCTCCGCTGGCGTAGTCGTTGCCCGTGCCGGTGAGCGGCTCTCCCAGATAATCCACGGCAGTTGCCTGGAGCCGGTTGAACATTTCCAGCTCGCAAAGCCCGGGCCGGATAATCTCCCGCGCCGTGCGGTACATCGCCCCGGTGGCTCCGATGGCCTGCCGCAGCAGCTTCAGTTCGTCGGCTTCTTTCCGGCGGCGCAGGTAGTAAAGCTGCGGCTCGGCGTCGGCCAGTTCCGCTTCGGCAAAGATTCCGGTCAGATGCGGTCCGGCCGCGGAGTACTCTACGCCCACGCGTTTCCAACCGGCCGCCTGCGGCCACGCCTGCCGAAACGCCTCCGCGGCGGCCGCCCGCTGGTCGTTGCGCAGCGTGGAATGCCATTGGGCTTCGTAGGGAACCACTTCGGCCGGCACGTCCTGCTGCGGCAGCCGGCGCTCGGGTGCCACCAGCAGCACGCGGCCGTCGGCCTGGATGGCCGCCAGCGGCTCGAACAGCTCGGGATAGTAGCAGCCGGTCAGCCACTGGACCATCGCCCGACGACACACCACCACGGCGTCCAACCGTTGGTGCTGCATCCATTCCAGCAGGCGTCGTTGCCGGGTTTTGCATCCTTCGGCAGTAAGCACAAATGGGTCGCTCATCGCTATCGTCACCAAAGAGCCAACAAGGGGGAAACTCACACCAGGCCGGTATTGTTCCCCAGCCGCCCCGTCAAGGCAAGCAGGCACTGGGG
>WFOE01000281.1 GCA_015488215.1 Planctomycetales bacterium | reverse complement strand
GGCCCTAAGCCAAACCGGGCAAGCAACAGCAACCACACCAAGATAGCAACCGCCACCGCGGCGGCCAGTCTGCCCCGCCGCCGTAGCAACCAAACGAACACACAGGCCAGAACCAAAAAAAGCAGCACGACTGGCCAATTGTGCTGCACGAACTCCCACAAGTCCATGAAAGCTTTGCCCCGGCTCCCGTGGTTACGGATACACACGCGCGTAGCGGCATCCCGCTTGGCGTAACACTGTGGCCAGCCAGGCGACCTGACCGCTTTTCATTCGCCAAGGGTCTTCATAAACCACCAGCACCAGAGGACGCCGGTCCTCCTGTTCCCCGGGGGTTTTCGAGGAGGGCCGATTCCGGGCCTCTTCCAGGGATTTTTCTAGTTCCTCACCGGTTCGGATTCTTTGGGCTTTCTGTTCCGGTAGCCGCAGCGTCATCGTTCCGTCGGGGTGAACCCGAAGCAGCACCACCATGTTGATACCGGGCAGTTGTTCAATCTGCTTTTGCTCCAACTGAGCGACCTGGCGGGCGGCAGCCACGTTCCACAGAACCAGCAACAGGCCCAAGAGCAGGATGCTCACGTCCAGCAGCGGGAGCAGTCCTTCGGCTACGGTCAAGGCAGCGCGGTTAGTTTTCATCCTCGACGGCCTCAAGCGGGGCGAGAGCCATTTCGTAGAGAACAATGTTGGCGGCTGCTCCGACAACTCCCCAGAACGTCGTGTTCAGGGCCGTGGCGAAGCGGCTCATCACTTCCCCCATTGTGCCCGAAGCGGTTAGATCGGCAGTGGCCATGTAGCCGATCGTCTCCATCAGTCCCCAGACGGTGCCGAATATCCCCAAGAGCGGAAGCACCGGGATCAGCGATCGGCCGAAGTACAGGGAACGAAGCCGCGTGCGGCGGGGCAAGCCGGGCAAACTGGTGGAACCGAAACGCCACAGGATAAGCATTACTCCGACCACCACAGGCACCAGCCACAACCCGCCGCTGAAAAGGAAATCCTGAACCTGCATCGCCAGCCCCTGATCGCGAGAAAAAACTAGCCGCAATCGTTTGTTTGATTGTCGTACCCTAATTTCTATTCCGTCAAGAACAGACTTTCAAGTTTCTTGGGTGGCCAAGGTAGGACGACGCTTGTCCTAACTGGAATCCGACGAAAGCGGCCGTACGGGGGGCGGTTTTCCGATAAATTGCAGAATCTCTTCACGCAGAGCTGTCGGGAGAGCATCCTCCGGACACATGGGCTCTTATCGTGCGTCCTTCTGTTCCGCAAACCCCGGTCAAGGAGGCTTTTGCCCAGCGGGGATTTTGCGGCTACAGGGAAGCGTTGGGCAGGAAGGGGGAATGTCCCTATAATGCCAGGGGAGTACCACTCAGCGACGACGTTTGCCCCAGAATGAGCCGATGCACCAGGTGGCCCAACGACCTCGCACACTGGCCCAACTGCTGGAAAGCGGCTGGGAGTCCAAATCGGTCAAGCAGGAAATCCACGACAACTTCCTCCGCAAGCTCGCTGCCGGAGAGGAGCTGTACCCGGGCATTATCGGTTACGAAAACACCGTCATCCCGGAACTGAACATCGCCCTGCTTTCCGGGCACGACATGCTGTTTCTGGGCGAGAAGGGTCAGGCCAAAAGCCGCCTGATGCGGCAACTGGTCCAGTTCCTCGACCCGGAAGTGCCCTATCTGGACCTGCCCGAGCTGCCGCTGCACGAAGACCCGCTGCGGCCAATCACCGCGCGGGCCAAAGAGTTTCTGGCCACGCACCGGCCGGAGGAAGTGCCCATCGCCTGGTGGCCGCGGCAAGAGCGATACGCCGAGCGGCTGGCCCCGGGAACCAAGTTCGCCGACCTGATTGGCGAGCTGGACCCGGCCAAGCTGGCCCAGGGGGTGAGCCTTTCGGTGGAAGAGGCGCTGCACTTCGGGCTGATTCCGCGGATGCACCGCGGCATCTTCGCCATGAACGAGCTGCCCGAGCTGGACGAGCTGATCCAGGTGGGACTGTTCAACATTCTGGAAGAGCGCGACATCCAGATTCGCGGCTATCCGGTCCGGTTCGACATCGACGTGCTAATCCTCTTTTCGGCCAACCCGGCCACCTACAACCGTTCCGGCAAAGTGATCCCGCAGTTGAAAGACCGCATCGGGTCGGTAATCCACACCCACTATCCGCTGGACCGGGAAACGGCCATCCGCATCACGGAGCAGGAGGCAAAGATCGACCTGGGTGGCCCGTACCCGGTGGTGGTGCCCTATTTCATGCGGGAAATCATCGAGGAGATTACGTTTGCCGCGCGGCGGAGCCGTTACATCGACCAGCAATCGGGGGTCAGCGCCCGGTTTTCGCTGGCCAATTTTCGCACGATGGTCGCTTCGGCGCGGCATCGGGCAGTGGTACTGGGCGAACGGCCCGCGGTGCCCCGAATCAGCGATCTGGCCCACCTGCACTCCTCGGCCCTGGGCAAGATGGAACTGGACCTGATGAGCGGGCACCAGATGAGCCCCCGCCAGGTGCTGGAAGCCCTGGTGGCCGAAGCGGTGCGGACGGTGTTCGAGGAGTATGTGGACCAGCACGGGCTGGAAGAAATTGCCGAGGTGTTCGCCAAGGGAGTGCGGGTGCAGGTGGGCGACATGGTGCCTTCGGAGTATTATGCCCGCATTTTGCAGCGCGTACCGGCCGTGTGGGACAAGGCGTTCGAGGTGAACGCTTCGCAGGACCCGGCGGTGCGGGCCAGTTGTATCGAGTTCGTGCTGGCCGGCCTTTACGCCACGGAGCGGATTAGCCGCCACCAGCGCCACGGCCGCCTGGAGTACGAGATTTGACGTGGCCGCTCCCGGGCTGCGGTCGTTCTTTTGGGCCGGTTGCCGATTCGCTTGCGGGATTGGGTGCGGACATCTAGAGTAACGAACTGGCCCCCGGGGCCAAGAATCCAAAGAAGGAAAAAACGGTCCTGGTTCCGACCTACGGCCGGATTGGGGCCGTCGGCCCAGTGGCCCCGACTTGGAGAGTTCCCCGCCGGACCGAAACGCCCACCCGGGTTTCCTTCCAGCGACAAGCCAGAGCCGGCTGAGTGGTTTTCTTCTCCCCCGGAACGAGGAGCCTTCATCGTGTGCAGGAACATGTCCTTGCTGAGAGTCGTCCACACTCCGCTGCGGGGAACCTGGGCGGTGGTCGCCCTGGCCGCTGTGGCCTGTGCGTGGCAAGGGGCCGCGGCCGACGATTGGCCCGATTGGCGGGGGCCAAACCGGGACGGAATCTGTAAAGAGACCGGCTTGCTGGATCGCTGGCCCGAGGGCGGGCCGCCGCTGGTGTGGCACGTAACGGGACTGGGCCGAGGTTACAGCACCGTGGTGGTTTCCCGAGGCAAGGTGTTCACCACCGGCCAACGAGGCGACGGGGTGTACTTGATCGCCCTGGACGAAGCCACGGGACGCAAGCTGTGGGAAACGCGGTTTGCTCCCCGGGGCAAAGCCAACTCCACCCCGGTAGTGGACGGCGACCGCGTTTACGCCCTGGCCACCGAAGGCGACCTGGTCTGCTGTTCGGTTCGGGACGGCCGCATCCTGTGGCAGAAGAACTTCCCGCGCGACTTCGGCGGCAAGATGATGTCCGGCTGGGGCTACTCGGAAACCCCGCTGGTGGATGGCGAAAAACTGGTCTGCACCCCCGGCGGTCCCCAGGCCGGAATGGTCGCCCTGGACAAGCTCACCGGGCGCACCATCTGGCAAAGCCGCATCCCCGGCGGGGGGAAGCGAGGCCGGGACGGAGCCGGTTACAGCTCGATTGTCATCTCCCACGGTGCGGGCGTGAAACAGTACGTGCAGCTCATGGGTCGCGGCGTGGCCGGAGTTCGGGCCAGCGACGGGCGGTTCCTCTGGGGCTATAACCGCGTGGCCAACGGCACGGCCAACATCCCCACGCCGATTGCGGTGAACGACTACGTGTTCTGTTCTTCCGGCTACGGCACCGGGGCGGCCTTGCTGCGGTTGCGCCGGGCCGGACGCGACCAGGTCCGCGCAGAGGAAGTCTATTTCCTGCCGGCCAACGTGTTTCAGAACCACCACGGCGGCATGGTGCTGGTGGGCCGGTATCTCTACGCCGGGCACGGGCACAATCAGGGGTTTCCCATCTGCCTGGACGTGCGTACCGGACGCCGTGCGTGGTTCGGGGGCCGGGGGCCCGGCTCCGGATCGGCCGCCGTGCTCTACGCTGACGGGCACTTGTACTTCAAGTACCAGAACGGCGTGATTGCCCTCATTGAAGCCAACCCGCGGCGATACCGGCTCAAGAGCCAGTTCCGCATGCCGACCAACGACAATCAGAACTGGGCCCACCCGGTGATTGCCAACGGGCGGCTGTACTTGCGCTCCCTGGGCGAGCTGTTCTGCCACGACGTGCGGAAGAAATAGCCCCGCGCCCGGACCCGCTGGCCAGATGGGGTCCTGCTGCTCGGAAGAGCTTAGCGGAAGCGGAACGTCTGCTGCACGAAGCGCCATAGCCGCTGGGCGCAGGTCATCGGCCGCACCGTTACGCGGCCGTGTCCGCGCAGGCCCAATCGCAACGGCATGTCCGGCTCCGGGGTAAAGTAACACACGGCCTGATAGGCGGTGTGGACCGGGCGAGGCATTCCCTGGCGGTCTTGTCGGGTTTCCAGCTCACCGCCGGCTTGGGCTGCAAGCCGCAGCGAAGCCGTCTCAATCCGCTCCGAGGAGAGTCGGTCCACCCGGGTGCGGATGACCCGGCCCGGGTAGGCGTCCAGCATCAGCTCCACCGGGTCGTGCAGGCGGATTAGCTCCACTTCGGATTGATCGACCACCAGCACCGCTTCCCACTGGCCCGGCGAGGCCACGTGGCCCAGCACCACGCCGGCTTCGAGCCAGGTGCCCAGGTTGGCCTGTTCCAGCGGATAGCCGGACCAGCGAGGCAGTTGTTCTTCTTCGCGGACCGGATCGACCCAGGGGGGCGGAATGTAGATGCCCGCACACGGGGCCCGGATGACCAGTTGTTCCCGGTCCTGGAGCTTTTCCTTCAGTTGGGCTTGCAGGGCGGCGATGGTTTCCTGCACCTCGGGCAGTGCGGCGGCGGCCGTCGGGTCGCTGAACCGCAACCGCTGGAGGCTTTGCAGTTGCACCTGCTTTTGGGCCAGTTGGTGTTTCAGTTGGGCGATCTGGATTTCCAGGTCCACGTTCTCCAGCCGGGCAAGCACCTGGCCCACTTCGACCCGTTGCCCCGGCGCCACCTGGACCGAAGCCAGCCGCCCCGGCGTAACCACATAAACCGTTTGCAGCCCGCGCGGCTGCACTTCCAGCGGGCAGTCCACCCGGTAGGGGATGGGCACCGTGGCCAGCAGTACGATCAACCCGGCCACCACGGCCAGGGAAAACAGCAAATGGGCGCGTTTCATCTCCTCCAAGGCTCCCGGAGTGCGCACGAACTTGACAAACCGCCACAACGGCATGCCCACTAGCGCCACCAGCGAAAGCAGGGCCATCAGATAGCCAATCACTTCCAGCCCGTAGGGGCGGAACACTTCGGTCAAAAACCACAGAATCCCGAACACCACCAGCCAGCGGTACACGGTCGAAGCAATGCTGTAGAGCACGAACAGCCAGACGTGCCGCTTGGGCTGGAACGGGTCGGGCCGCGGCGGCAGCCCCAGAAACAGCCACGCCGCAACGCGGCGCAGCGCGGCGTTGGCCCTTTGGGCCAGATTGGGCACGTCCAGCACGTCGCTCAGCACATAGTAGCCGTCGAACCGCAGCAACGGGTTGCCGTTGAACAGCACCGTGCTGACCGAACAGACCAGCATCAGGTTCAGGCTGAACAGGTGGATCCAACTGTCCGGCTCGCTGAACCACCAGAGAAACGTGGCCACCGAGGCGAGGAAAATCTCCACATACATTCCGGCCGCTCCGATGGCCGCGCGGTGCCACCGGTTGGGCAGCAGCCAGGAGTCGGACACGTTGCAATACAGGCAAGGGGTCAGCACCAGGAACATCAGCCCGATTTCGTGGCACTCGCCGCCCAGCCGCTTGCAGCTCAGCCCGTGCCCCAACTCGTGCAGCACCTTGGCAAACGAAAGCGCCACCAGGATCCACGGCCAGTTGCTCAACCGGAAGAACTGATGGAACGAAGGTAGCCGCTGCTGGAACTGGTCGAAATGGACCAGCACCAGCCCCAGGGCGCTGAGAGCAAAAAGCAACACCAGCACCACGGCCGTGCGGGAAAAAAACCAGCCGAACCAGGGATTGAGGGCCTCCAGCAGCCGGTCCGGGTCCACGCCCCGGAAGCGGATGGCCAGGATGTTGGCAAAGCGTTCCATCCACTGCTGCCGCTTCCGCTTGCTCCGGCGATGCCACAGCAGCGGTCCCTGGCCCGGCACGGTGGAGACGACCAGCCCGTTCTGGTGCAACGTGCCCACGAAGCGAAGCACCTCGGCCTGGGAAAACCGCTGGTCCTTGTACTTGGCTTGCAGGCGCTGATGGATTTGCTCCAGCGTGGTTTGCCCGTCGAGCATCTGGAGTACGTCGTACTCCTGGTCCTGGAACCGGAAATACCGCAGCCCCAGCGGGTCCTTGACCACCCAGGTGGCCTGGCCCTGGTACCAGATGCGACGCACGACCAGGTCCGCCCGGCGGCGCAAGGGCAACGGCGTGCCGGAAGCACGCTGGGGCTGAGTCTGGACCGGGCCGCTCATGGCTTGGACGAAGTACCAGAGGGGACGATTGTTGGCAGGGCCGGGGACCGGTCCGGCCCGGCACCGCCGCTGGCCCGAGGCGCCGGCTCCGGACGAGCCGCAACCGGAGGCAGGTCCAGCCGGATGGTCATTTGCACCTGGTGTCCGGGCCGCAGAATCCACAGCCCCTGGTCGCGCCGGTTCACCACTTCGGCCAGCACGCGGTAGTGTCCGTCCTGCTGCACGACCGGGTGAACCGAAACAATCTGCCCTTCGAACCGTTCCTGCCGTCCGCGTTCCAGCGTCACCAGCACCTGCACCCGGCGGCGTTGGATTTCCTGGGGTCCGTAGAACCGGGCGTTGACGAACCCTTCCACCCGCACCCGGTTCAACTGCATCACGCGAAAGACCGGGTCGCCCGGCTTGACCCACTCGCCGCGGTGCTTGAGGATTTCGACCACCACGGCCCGCTGCCCCAGCGGCATGGAAATCTTGTGCCGCCCGAGTTGGTCTTCGGCTTCTTGCAGTTCGGCCTGGCGGATCTGCATGTTGTACTGGGCCAGTTGGAAGTCGCGCCGGGCCTGTTCGATGGCCAGCTTCGAGCGGTGATGGGCCAACTGAAGCCGCCGCAGCTCGCTGGTGTTGATTGCCCCGGGCACCCGCTGGTTGCTGGCCACGGCCGCTTCCAGTTCGGCCTTGGCCACGGCGGCGGCCGCTTCGGCGAATCGCACGTCGATGTCGTTTTCGGCTTCGTACTTGGCCTGAAGGTACTGGATGCGGGCGATCTGAAAGGCCCGCTGCGCGGAGCGGTCGTCGATCAGGGCCAGCAGCGCCTCGGGCTCCACTTCCTGCCCTTCGCGCACATACATCTCCCGCAACACGCCGGCCTGCTGGGCGGGCACTTCGATATCATGCAGCGGCGAAACCAGGCACATCTCCAGCGTGAGCGAACGCTGCTGGGCAAACGCCGTTGGGGACAAGCCGGCGCCGGCAACCAACCCGGCGGCCAGCAAAGCCGCTGCCAGAAAAACGAAGTTGCGCCGCCTGGTTTGCAAACGCTGGAACTCGGGTTTCCGCATCGCTTGGAATCCTCGCAGCTTTTGGGGGCCTGGTTTTGGGGCCTGACGAAACGTTTGTTCGGCTCGGGCGATTCCCGCCGGAAGGAAACGGGTGGGGGTGGCCCGGCGGGGCGTTGCCTCTCCTCCCAAGGGTCACAACAGCCGGAACAGGATGCGCGTTTGCACGAACTCCCACAGGTCGTGGAACCACACATAGCCCAGGCTTCGCCGCCCGCAGTAGATGCGGGCCCGCACCGTGGTGCCCGGGCGCAGAAACCGCACCTGGCTTTTGTCGAACCGGCAGCGAACCAGCACGACGTTGGCTTCCTCGGGCCGTTGGGGATGGACGTCGGCTCGCAGTTCCATCGCCTGGGCCAGCAGCTCGCCGCGATAGGTCTGCTCCGGCTCGCTGGCCAGGAAAAACCGCACCGGCAGCTTGTCTCCCTGTTGGGCCAAGGCTTGCTGCACGTGGCCCAGCCGGTAGTCGGGCAGGCGGAGCACCAGTTCCCAATCCTGGCTCAGATCAGCCACGGTGAGCAGATGCTGCCCTCGGGCCACCGGCCGGTGTTCCAGCCGGCGGCGTACGTCCCAGGTGATGACCTGGCCATCCAGCGGGCTGCGGATTTCCAGTTGCTCCAGCTTGCGACGGTACAGGGCGATTTGTTCGCGCAAGCCGTCGAGGGTTTTTCGCAGTTGGGCCTGTTCGGCCAGCAGCCGGTTGCGTTCCACCTCGGACAAGTGCTTGCCGGCCAGGATGGCGGCGCTGACCGCTTCCAGACGTTTTTCCGTAGCCAGCAGTTGGCCGCTCAGGTCAGCCAGTTGCACTTCCAGGTCCACGTCCTTGAGCTGAAGCAGCTTTTCGCCTCGGCGGACCTCCTGTCCGTGTTCCACCAGCACCTGCTGCACCACGCCTTCGGCCGTGGCGAACACTCGCTGCTGGACCACCGGCTCCAGTGTGCCGGGACATTCGATTTCGAAGTCGGCCGGCACCAGCACCAGCGCGCCGATTGTTCCGGCAAGCAGTGCCAGGACCGTCAGCGAAACGGGCAACTGGCGCAGCTTGCGCACCAGCCAGCTTCGGCCCAACGCCCGCCATAGCGGCAGCAGGAACAACTGCTGGTATTCCAGCGACTTGCCCAGGGCCACCGCGGCGTGTTTGCGCACCTGAGGCAGAAGCTGCCGGCTGGCCTCTCCCGGACCGGTGCTTTCGAACCACTCCAGCACCAGCAGCCCTTCGGGCAATTGCTGGCCCTTGCGGCGTTTTTTCCGCACCGTGGTGTCTTTGATTGTCTCTTCCGGGGGCTCCGGCTCCTCCGGGGGCACAAGCGGCAGAATCCACAGCCCGCGGGCGTGGGATTCTTCCAAAAACGCCTGCAAGGGCTTTTGAATCTGCGGGGGCAGCTCCTCGGGGCCGGAGTAGGTGAAATCCCTGGCGGTTCGGGCCACGGCCGTCCCCAGCCGCTGGAGCCGCCGAACGAGCCGGCTGCGCGGATCGAACAAGTCCTGCCCGCTGACGGCTTTTACCCGGTAGTGCTTTCCGCGGCGCACCAGCACCGTAACCCGATCCGCATCGAGCAAAGCCAGCGTTTCGTTGACCAGGGCGTAGGCCGTTTCGTTCAGGTCCAGGCTGCGGTGCACCCGATCGGCAAAAGCGGCCAGTTGCTGCCACCGCCGGGATTCGGCTTTGAGCTGCTCCAAGCCTTGGCGGCGGTAGAACTCGGCGGCCAGTTGCCGCACTTGTTCCAGAAAACTGCGGTAGCCTTCCTGGACCTTCGGCCCTGCGTCGCGGTCCACCACCACCATCAGCAGGGCCTGGAGCACGTCCGGCTCGCCCAGGGGGACGGCGACGATGCACTCGCCGGGCTGGTCGTCCTGAGCGGGAATACGCAGCAGCACGGCCTTGCGCTGCTGCCAGGCTTCGCGGGCTGCGTCCTCCAGTTGTTCCTTGAGCCGCTGGGCCCAGGGCCGCAGGAATTGCTCTCGGGCCAGTTGCCAGCCTTCCTCGCCGGCCAGTTGCCAGATGCCCCCGGCCGGGGCGGCCAGAGCCTCCAGCACCAGCGGCAGCAGGGCGGCATGGAACTCGTCGGCCGAGGAGGCTTCGTGGGCCAGGCGGCCGATCTGCACCAGCGTTTCGCGGATCTGGCGGACAATCCGCTCCTGAAGTGCCGTGTCGGGCGAAGTGGAATCGGACATCAAACCCTCGGAATCAACGACCCCAAAGAGCAGGCAAAGCCGGGCTCCGGACGTGCGGCCCAAGCACCGGCCCGACGCTCCGGCCGACTCTGCCGGCGGCAACGCCCCCGGTGATAAGCGCCACGGGCCTCGTTGCTTACGCTGCCGGCGCCCTTGGTGGGCAGCGCCATTCGGGCGGTGCTTCTTTATTTAGTAGTATCCGCACTGGAGCCGTTGCGGGCAACGCCAACTGGAATGTGTTGGTTTGCCCCCAATCCCGCGTCATAATGGGAAAAAACCCCGGATACCCGCCTTGTGGGAGCCCTTTGCCGTGAAGCGCTCTTGCGGCTCGCCGTGCCGCCGCAGCGGAATGTTGGACCGCCGGTTGTTTCTGGGCGGAGCGGCTCTGGCCTCGGCCGGAGCGGCCGGCTACGCCTATCTGCGCAGCAAGCACAAACTGCGGCAAACGGCCCCAGGCAGCGGGGCTCTGGGGCTTCCCGGTCCCTTCCCCGGCCGGGTGATTGAAGTCCATCATCCCGGCTCGGTACATAAGCTGCACCGCAATCGAGAGGCCATCGCTCAGATGGTCCGCACGGGGATGTGCCGCCTGGTGGGTTGCCAGGAGCCGGTCGAGGCGTGGCGGTTCTTCTTTCACCGGGGGGACCGCGTGGGCATCAAAGTAGTGCCGGTGGGCAAGCCGCATTCCATCTCCAGCATCGAACTGGTCCAGGAAGTCATTGCCTGCTTGCTCCAGGCCGGCGTGCGGCCGAACGACATCCTGGTCTTCGACCGCTACAAACAGGACTTTCTGGCTTGCGGCTACCCGTACTTTCTACCCGACCGGGTGCATTGGGAGTGTGCGTCGTCCCGATACGACGAACACCAACTCCGCCTGGACGGCCAGCCGCACGGGGCACTGTGGCGAGACCATCGCGTGGCCGGTTACGATCCGGATGTGTATCGCTGGCTCCCCTACGCGGCCCCGGTCCACGATCCGAAGGACGACCGGCGTTTCCGCTCCCACGTGACCACAATCGTCACCCGCAAGGTGGACAAGTTCATTTCCATCCCGGTGCTCAAGGACCACCGTTCGGCCGGGGTGACGCTTTCGCTGAAGAACCTGTCGCACGGATTGGTGAACAACGTGGCCCGCTCCCACATCGGCCACAGCTACTATACCCATGCCGGCCATA
This sequence comes from Planctomycetales bacterium, assembly GCA_015488215.1. GTDB lineage: Bacteria > Planctomycetota > Planctomycetia > Pirellulales > S012-138 > S012-138. The sequence continues at coordinate 17,234 of WFOE01000281.1, read as the reverse complement.
CGCTCAACCAGTGCGGCACGTTCATTCCGGCCGTGGCTAGCCTGGAGCCAATTCGCCGCAAGGCGGTGTTGCAGATTCTGGACGGGCTGGTGGGCACCTACGAGGGAGGCCCGGGCAACTGGAACCCCACGTTTTCCGTCTGGGAATACCGCAGCCTGTTTTTCGCCACCGACCCGGTGGCCCTGGACCACGTGGGCTGGCGGATTATCGACCAGAAGCGCCGTCAGGAAGGCTTGCCGCCGGTGGAGCAGATGGGCCTGGACGCCCACGCCCGGCTGGACCAGCGGCCACTGCCGCCCACCGAGCAATTCCACATCCGCCAGCCGCAGCACGTGCCGCTGGCGGCACTGGCCGGACTGGGCGTGTTCGACCTGAAACAGATCGACCACCAGCGGATTGACCTGGGCTGAGTCTCCCCCGGACCGACGCGGCTCACAGGTCCCAAACCAGTTGCATGCTGTAGGTCAGGTCGTATTTCTCCTTGCCGTTGGGCGTGCTGTCGTAGCGGTTCAACAGCTCGAACTGGATGCTGACCCGGTCGGCCGAATCGACCCGCATGCGCCACGTGGCCCGCGTGGTGGCCCGAAAGTTGCTAAAGTCGCGCACGTCGGAAAACACGTCGGTTTTGGCTTTCAGCTCGTGGCGTTTGCTCGGCTTCCACTGGAACTCCAGACCGTAGGAGAACTCCGGGATGTACTCCGCTCCCGGCACGCCGAACTCGCGGGAGGTTCCCCCCGCAGTACGGGCCTTGAACGACAAGTCGGGATCGCGGACGAAGTAGTAGCTCAGCCCTCCGTCCAGGGTGAGCCGTACGTCGAAGGCGGTAAAGCGGTCGTATTCCACGTTGCTGTGGACGAACCAACCGGCTGGGTGGTCCTTGTCCAACCGCTCGAAACGCCCGTCCCAAATCGCTTCGTTTTCAATCTGCACCCCGGCCGAAGTGGTAACGACATAGTCGAACTGGGAAGCCCAAACGAACGTTTCGGTCTTGCGATCCACGTCCAGTCCCAATCGGGTGGTAAACCGCTGATTGTTCCCTGCCGTACCGTCCACGCCGGCTTTGAATCGGGTGTCCCATTGTTCCAGCACCGGCGGCCAGGCGAACCAGCCGGACGATTCAGCTTCGGCATCCACTTTGGCCGCTTCGGCCGGCACTTCTTCGACCGTAGCTTGCTTGCCCGGGCTCTGCTTTGCCGGTTTCTGCTTTTCCGACGATTGTGTTTTTTCAGGCTTGGCCTTGGTGGTGTCTTTGTCCGCAGGTTGGGTTTTGTCCGCAGATATAGTTTCTTCCGGACTGGTCGGCTGGGGCGACTGCTGAGAATCTGCCGCGGCCTGCGCCGAGGGGGCTTGTGCGTTTGACGTTGCCGAAGTGTTTCCGGCCGCAGTTCCTTCCGGCCCAGCGGCTTCGCCTTGCTGTTGCCCGGGGGCGGTTTGTTCCTGGACAGAAGCAGGCAAACCTTCGGCAGGAACTTGTGCCCGAGGAGCAACTACGGGAGGGGACTCTGGCGGTTCGGCGCGGTTGCCACTTTCGGGAAGCGGCGTCGGCCGAGGGAACACCGGCCCTGGGACTTCCGGCCGCAGCGCCGCATTCCCGTAGCGCCCGGCCTGCAATGAAGGCAAAAAGAACCGCGGCACGGCCGAGGAGAACTCCTCGCTACCAAAAGAGGATTCCGCCGGCGTGGTAACCGCCGGGGGAGCTTGCCCTGGGCCCAGACCGGACAAGTCCTGTTCCCAAAGCCGGACCGATTCCCACGATCCGATGACCACCTCCGGAGGCTGTTGCCAGACCGGGGTAGGTTGCCAGAGCGGCTGGGAAGAACTCTCCCAAGCCGCCGTCGCCGTCGGCACGGCCCCTGGGGAAGTTGCCCGACCGGGCCACCCTTGGGCCGCTAGCTGCGCGCTTCCCCAAACGCTCCCAAGCACCCAAGCCGCTGCGGCAGCGAGAATCCGCACGGCGGCAAAGAACGTGTCCGGGAAACTGCGCATGAAACCCACACTGGCATGAGGCGGACTCGGTGGGGGGGAGGGACAGCACAAACTAGTGGCTTCGCCTCGGGCGAACAAGACAACCGCACCCAGCAGCGACGGCATTGCTGCCACCGACAGAACGTCCGATGGAAAATGCGGATTTTTCCGAAAAAACGCTTGCCAATCCTCTCTGAGTTGATACACTTACTGCCTATAAGGGCAGGATCACCACAAAAATGATTATTTTAACCAAGCAATTGGGCAATAATTACACACAAGTGCAAAATTGTGTGAGTCTTCCCGGCCCATGGTGACCGCTGCTGCCAATGACTGCCGAAACCGACTTGATCCTGGGCGAGCACACGCGAGTGCTGGATCAGCGCTGGCGTGTGACCTTGCCCGGCGAATGGGTCGAACAACTGGCCGGTGAAGAAGCACGTTGCACGCTGATCAAGGAGCGGCCCGGATGCCTCAGCCTCTGGAACGCCCAGGTGTGGCAAACCCGACTGGATGCAGAGCTGCAGGTCATCCGGAGCAAGCTGGAAGCGGGCAAGCTGCAAGGAAAACTTCCGCTGGTCCAAGCCCTGGGGAGGCTGCTTTCCACCCGACAAGCCTCCGTGCAATTGGGCAAGCAGGGGCGGCTGCTAGTGCCCGAGGGGTTCCGCCCCTTCCTGAAGGCCGAACCTGGCCAGAGCGTCGTCTTGGTGGGAGCCGCCCTCTGCGTGGAGATTTGGGAGCCGGCCTGTTGGAACGCCTATCTGGCTCGCAGGCTCCCTCGCTTTTCCCGGTTGGTCGAACTGCTTTCCCAGTAAACGTCCGCTGGGGCCGCGTTGCCTTGCTGCGCGGGGCAACTTCCCCAGTCGTCCGTTGCCTGTGGTCGTGTCCGGGAGGAAGGACGCACCGGTTGCCGCGTTCTTGTCACCCAAACGGCTAATGAAGAACACATGGAGGGGACCCTGGCACGGAGGCCACGGGCCGTTTTCCTGCCGGACACGACTTTTTCTTTCCTGCACTCCTGAGCCCAGCTAGTTCGGGCTGCCGGAACGTTCTTGCTTTTGTTCGGCCGGGGCGGTGGCTGAACCGGTCATGCGCCGAAGTACCAGCGAGTGAACATCGCAAACGTTCCGGCCCGGCTTGCTCACTACCCGCAGCACCATCCGCGTCGGCCCTCGGGGCAGCTCCAGCTCTCCCAGCGTCGCCGTGGCAAAGGTTTGGATGAAGCGGACCTTCTTAATCCGCGAGGGGCGCTGCTGGGGTCGGGGGGGATGGGCCTTGCGGAGCCGCCCGCGTACTTGCCGCCCGGCTGCTTCCACTTCCAGGCAGGTGCCCACCGCGTCCGGGTCGCACGCGTAGCGAAGCTCCACCTGGTAACGGCCCGGTTCGACCACCTCGATCTCCCACCAGAGGAAGTCTTCGGAACGGGACCAGCCGGTAATCCAGTCGTGGGCGAATCCCCAGCGGTTGTACCACCGCAGTCCGGGGGTGAAATAGGCCTGCGGGGCGGTCAGCACTTCCCGGGGCCATTGAGGAAAACCCACCTGGATGCGCGGCCGCCGCAGCGGTCGGGCCACCTGGGCGAACCACTCCTGGTAGGCTTCGGCCAGCAAGCGTACCACCTGGGGATACTGTCCGGCCACGTTCTGTTGCTGGCCCGGATCGCACTGCATGTCGTAAAGTTCCCAGCCGGAGCCCAGGTTCACCGCTCGCCACCGCTGGGTACGCACCGCCCCGGGAAAAGCGACCACGTTGCGAATCACCGGGTCGCGGTAGGCTACCATCCGCCGCCAGCCCGGGCAGCGGGTAAATATCATCCGCGGCGGCACTCCTCCGGTTTCCAGCAGCAACGGGGCCAGGTTCGCCCCGTCCAGCGGCTTGGTTTCCAGGTGCTTTACGCCGCACAAGGCGGCGATGGTGGGCAGCAGGTCGATATGGGCGGCAATCTGCCCGATGGTGCGAGGGCGGATACGGCCCGGCCAGCGCACAAAGCACGGCACCCGCACGCCTCCTTCGTGCACGCTCCCTTTCATTCCGCGCATCCCGGCGTTGTAGCGACTGCCTTCCGGGCCTTCGGCTCCGTTGTCCGAAAGGAAAATGACGATGGTCCGCCGGCTCAGTTGTAGCTCGTCCAGGCAGCGCAGCAGTCGCCCGATGTTTTCGTCCAGGTTTTCCACCATGCCGTAGACCGAGGCGGTCCGGTCGTCCAGTCCCAGCGATTTGTACTTGTCGAAGTAACGATCCGGCACTTGCATCGGCGTGTGCGGAGCGTTGTACGGCAGGTAGCAGAAAAAGGGCCGGTGCCGGTGGCGGCGGATAAACTCAATGGCCCGATCGGTCAGCACGTCGGTAATGTAGCCGCGGGCGGGCACCAAGCGGCCGTTGTGTTCCAGCACGGGATCGAAGTAGTTGTCCCAGTGCCCCTGGGGCATGCCGAAGAACTCGTCGAACCCTTGGCCCCGTGGGTGGCTGGGGTAGTTCTCTCCAATGTGCCACTTGCCGAAGCAGCCGGTGGCATACCCGGCCCGCCCGAGCACTTCGGCCAGCGTGACTTCGTCGGGCCGGACCGTCTCCAGCCCTCGAGTTACCGACGCGCAGCCGGTGCGCAGGTAGTAGCGGCCTGTGAGCAGCGACGCCCGCGTAAGCGAACAAAGCGGGCTGACGAAGAAGCGTTCGAACCGGGCGCTTTGGGCCGCCAGGCGATCCAGCACCGGGGTGTGGATGAGCCGATTGCCGTGGGCATGCAGATCGCCGTAGCCCTGATCATCGGTCAGGATCAGCAGCACGTTGGGCGGACGTTCTTGGGGGGAACCCCCGGCTGCTGCCCAGGTTGCAGGCCAGCCCAACACAGTTCCAGCCAAACACAACGCCAAAGACCACTTCGCTTGAGCGGACATGGGAAGCCTTTCTCGCGGGGCGGTTTCGAGTTGCAGCGGCGGCCGTCCAGGCGGGGGCGGGATTTTCCCTCGGCGGTATGGGCCTTAGGATAATCGAACTCCGACGCGACAAGCCAGTCCCAGGGGCTTCAGCGCATAGGCGGAACGTCTGGAAATCGAGCACGGAGAAGGGGGGCGAAAAGCGCTGAGACGAGTCGACTTCCCGCCTCCTTCCGAACGTCCGCACCGGATGGCGGCTGAAGAGAGTCGGGGCGGCCGGATTCGAACCGGCGACCTTCTGCTCCCAAAGCAGACGCGCTAACCAGGCTGCGCTACGCCCCGAAGCTCTAGCGCCAAAAAACGCTTCGGCTCTCTATGGCCCATCGTATCCGGCCACGGCGGGAAAACAAAGTCCTTCCCTTGCGGAAAAACTTCTCCTGCGAGCACGTCCAAAAGAGAGCTATGGCGAGTTTTCTTCTCCGCCGTGGTATCGGGCCATGGGCGAGTAGCGGTAATAGACCTGCAGGGTCATACAGGCCATAGCCGTGCAGTAGAGACGCCCGCCCTGCTTGCCGGTCCAGGAATCGAAGTACCAGCTCCCTTTCTGGTAGCCCTCTTTTTCCTGGGTTTCCAGCAGGAAGTTCTTCATCTTCTCGTTCCAGGTGTCCCACTCCTTGCCCCCGTACTGGTACATCACCTGGGCGGCGTAATAGAAGAAGTAAGGCTCGCGGAGCTGGCCGGACTGAACCTGGAGGAGGTACTGGACTCCCTTGGCAAAGGGAGGAGCATGCGGGTCCCAGCCGGTATAGAAACGGCACAACAGGCCAACGGCCGTGGTGGCGGGTTTCCGCTGGTTTTTTTCGGCCAGGTAACCGTAGTAGGCGCCTTGCTCGGTTTGCACGGAATCCAAGAAGGCCACGGCTTTTTGGATGGTCTGCTCCGGGACGTGCAAGCCGGCCAGCTTGGCGCTTTTGAGGGCCATAAGCTGCCAGCCCACCACCGAAGTGTCTCCTGGCTGCCGCGGGCCGTAACGCCAGCCGCCCCCCTGGGGATCCTGGGCGTAGACGATGTAGTTGATGGCCGCCTGGGCCGGAGCTCGCAATCCGCGGTCTTTGGTCATGCCATAGATTTCGCACAGGGCGGTGGCACAGATGCCGTGGGAGTACATGTTGCCGCCCGGGTCGCGAAGGCTGCCGGTTTTGCGGTCCATTTTCTTAAGCAGGAAATGCAGTCCGCGGCGGACGTTTTTGGAGTACTTGCCGCTGCGCGGGGTGTGCCCGGCGCCCAGAAAAGCCATCAGCGCCAACCCGGTGGCAGCGTTGTCGGCTTTTTTGCGTTCTCCGGCGTTGCGTCCGCGATTGAGCGTCCAGGAGCCGTTGCGGCGCTGGTTTTCTGCCAGCCATTGCAAAGCGTCCTGCACTGCTTGCTCGGTTCGCTCGTCGCCGCCGCTTTCGCGGAGCACCTTCCGGCGAATTTTCCGGTTGCGCGAGGCGAAATCACCTTGGCGCAGCTTGGCTCTTCCCGAGCCAGCTCCAGGGCCACCTGCCCCGGGCACCATTTCCGGCGGAAAAGGACCTGCCCCCGGCGAAGTGCCCGGCACAGGAAGCGACCCAGGCGCTCCCGGAATGTTTCCCGGCTCTCCCGGTACATCCGAAGAGGGAATGCTTCCTGGGTTGGGGACGCCGGGAATGGCACTCCCACCAGGCGGAGCGGACTGGCCCGAGTTGGGCCCGGCCGGAGATGGCGACGGTGGCTGACCCGGCACGCTGGGTACCTGAGAAGGCACTCCCATCGGAGCACTTCTTCCTCCCGGGACCGGCCCTGCCGACAAGCCCGGAGCCGTTGTACCGGAAGGAAGTGTCTGCTTTCCGGCATTGGTCCCTTGCGCTGAAGCACCGGTCGGAGACGGCGCCGAAGCGGCCGGTTGCTTCGATTCGGCTGAAGAAGCTGGGGATTCGGACGGAGTTTGCGAGTCCGGGGAAGACGGCTGCTCCGACTCGTCCGGGGTGGCCTTTGCCACAGAACGATTTGCCTGGGGGGAGTCTTTCAGGCTCAGCACTACCATGCCGGCCACCATTCCCACCAGGCTGAGTGCGGCCAGTCCCACGGCTGCCCACAACCACAACGGCTGTCCGGACGAGGCGGCACTGCCGCCGACCGCACCGCCTGCTGCGGGCCACGCCTGCCCCGAGCCGGGACTGCCGGGAACCGCAAACGGCCCCACAGGATTTGTCGGCACGGGACCGGCGGGGGGTGGCGAGGACGGCGAAGTGGCGGCAGACTGTTCCAACTGGTCCAGCATGTCCAGCAATCCACTACCGCTTGCATTTCCCGGCTGCGAGGAGGTCCCGGCCCCACCGGTTCCCCCGGTGGCAGCACAAACCGGACAAGAGGCCGAGGTCCCGCCGGACTGTACCAGGGCGGAGCCACACTGCGGACAGACCGGACCCGACATGCTTCCCTCTCCAAGAAATGCCCGTTAGCGGAAAAGGCAACGCCACGGAAGAATTGCGGGAATAAAATTAACCGGCTCTGATGAATAAAAATAGTTTACGGAACTTTCCGAAAAAGTGCCAAGTCTTTTGCGGTTTCTCCGGCAAGGTGTGCCGAGTTTCACGCGGCGTTTCTTGCCAGAACGGCGTTTCGTGTTGGTGTGGGGTGTTGCCAGAGCATTGCCGAAGGCAGGGGCAGAACCTCGGGGAAAAAAGAGGCCGGGGATGTTCCCTGCGGCTGCTGGACCACTTTGGGAACAGATGCCATATTAGGCGGCGACTTGCAGGATGCGGTCACCGGTGGGCAAGAAACCAGAGCTGCGCCAGGCTGCGGGGCTTGGAGAACGACGAACACCATGCCGTCAGTACAAACCTCTCCCCTGGTCGGGTATTTGCCTGAAGAGCTCCGGAACATCCGGGAGCCCAAGACTCGACTCCCGGCGATTGCCAAGGATCGCCGGCTCATGGGCCTGATTGAGGAAGCCCTGAGCCGGATTCCCACCCGACACGACTTGTTCCTGGCCGACGCGCGGGATTTTTCCCTGGAGCCGGAATCCGTCCATCTGGTTCTTACCTCGCCCCCCTACTGGACGCTGAAAGAGTATCGGGACGTTCCGGGGCAACTGGGCCATTGCCAGGATTACGAAGAATTTCTCGTTCAACTGGACCGTGTTTGGCAGCGGTGTTTTGAGGCGTTAGTTCCGGGGGGGAGGTTGATCTGCGTGGTGGGGGATGTCTGCCTTTCTCGTCGGAAAAACAAAGGACGCCACACGGTTGTACCGCTACACGCTTCCATCCAGGAGCATTGCCGCCGGTTGGGTTTCGACAATCTGGCTCCGATTATCTGGCACAAAATCGCCAATGCGGCTTATGAGGTTGCGGGCAATGGAGCCGGATTCTTGGGAAAACCTTACGAGCCCAATGCGGTCATCAAGAACGACGTCGAGTTTATTCTCATGCAGCGCAAGCCGGGAGGGTACCGCAGTCCGGACGTGGCCACCCGCATCTTGAGCCTCATCTCCGAACCGAACCACCGAGCCTGGTTCCAGCAGGTCTGGACGGGGATTACAGGGGCTTCCACCCGAGAGCATCCGGCTCCTTTTCCGTTGGAACTGGCCATTCGGCTGGTGCGCATGTTCAGTTTTGTCGGCGATACCGTGTACGATCCGTTTCTAGGCACAGGAACAACGACCTTGGCCGCCATGCTCAGCGGCCGTAACTCGATTGGTTGCGAGATTGACGAGGAATACCTTCAACAAGCCTACCGGCGGATCTTGGCGGAGAAGGGATTGCTGACTCCAGCGACCGTGCAGTTTCATGCTTCGGGACGTGAATAAGCGAGTGGGCCAGGCCGTGAAACATTTCTGGCTGACCCGCGAAAAACAGACCCACGCTCAAGGCGCCGTTTCCGGCAGAAAAGACCGAGGTGCCCGGGCGGCCGTAACCGGCGGAAAGCATATGGACGGATTCGTACAGCTTTGCCGGGATATTCTTCTGGACGCCGGGTTGGCTGAAGCCGAAGTTTTCTGGAACCGGAAACTGGAACTTCCCGGCTACTTTCGCCCGGAAAAACGTTGGGACTTGCTGGCCGTGGCCGAGGGTAAGTTACTGGCCGTTATCGAATTCAAGGCCCAGGTAGGACCTTCGTTCGGAAACAACTTCAACAACCGGGCCGAGGAGGCCTTGGGAATTGCCACAGACCTTTGGACAGCCTACCGGGAAGGGGCTTTCGCCGATTCGCCCCGTCCCTGGTTGGGTTTTGTTTTCCTGCTGGAAGACTGTCCCGGTTCTCGCACCCCTGTCGGCGTGAAAGAGCCGCACTTTCCTGGCCTTCCTGGGTTCCGCGACGCCTCCTATGCAAAACGGTACGAACTGCTGCTGGCCAGGCTGTTGCGAGAGCGGCTCTACGATGGGGTTAGCTTGTTGCTTTCGGAGCCTTCGAAGGGAAAAAGAGGAAGTTTTTCCTCCCCTTCCCAGGAGCTGGATTTCACCACTTTTGCGGCTCGTCTCTGGGCCCACGTGGCCGCGTTTGCCAATGCTCACCGGAACAACGGCGGCGCCTCTTAGCCGCTTTTTTCCTGGGCCAGCGGTTGCTGCTGGGCGGTCAGCCGGGCCAGTTCCTCGGCCATCGCGTCCACCGTGTAGCGGATCTGCTCTTCGGTGTGGGTGCAGGTGATGAAGAAACGCAGCCTGGCGGCGTTCTCTTCCACGGCCGGATACAGGATTGGCTGCACGTTCACGCCCCGCTGGTAAAGCGCCCGGGAAAGCTGCAAGCTCAACAGCGAATTGCCCAGGATCACCGGTACGATGGGCGTGCCTTGGCTCAGGCCAGTGTTGAGTCCCCGTTGCTGGGCCAGCTCCAGGAACAGCCGCGAACGCTGGTGCAGCCGCTCCACGCGCTGGGGTTCCCGGCGCAGCACCTGAAGCGAAGCCAACGCCGCGGCCGCTGCGGCCGGCGGGATGCCCACGCTGTAAACAAACCCCGGAGCGGTGTACTTCAGGTACTCCACCAGCGCGCGGCTGCCGGCGATGTAGCCGCCGCAGGAGCCCAGCGATTTGCTCATCGTGCCCATCCAGATGTCCACGTCGGCCGGGTCCACGTCGAAGTGTTCGCCGATGCCGCGGCCGTGTCGGCCCAGCACGCCAATGGAGTGGGCCTCGTCAATCATCAGCAAGGCTTTGTACTTCTTTTTTAGCTCGATGAACTGCGGCAACGGGGCGATGTCGCCATCCATGCTGTAAACACCTTCGATGACGATGAGCACGCGGCGGAACTGTCCCCGGGTTTCGCGCAGCACGGCTTCCAGGGCTTCCGGGTCGTTGTGGGTAAACGAGCGCCGCCGGGCCCCGGAAAGAATGCAGCCCTGGAGGATGGAGTTGTGGGCCAGGGCGTCGTGCACAATCAGGTCGCCGGGGCCCATCAGGTGGCCAATCACCGTTTCGTTGGTGGCGTGGCCGCCGACCATGACCACGGCGTCTTCGGTGCCGAGCCAGTCGGCCAGGGCGTGCTCCAGTTCGCGGTGGATTGTCTTTTCTCCGCTGACCAGCCGGCTGGCCGACACGCTGGTGCCGTAGCGGTCGATGGCCTCCTTGGCCGCCGCGGCCACTTGCGGATCGCCCGACATGCCCACGTAGTTGTAGCTGGAAAAGTTGATCAGTTCCCGGCCGCCAATCTGCGTGGTGTCGCGGGTCACACGCTCGTGCACGTTGAAGTACGGATTGCCCAGCCCGCTTGTTTCCAGCAGCGACAGGTTCTGCCGCAGTTGCTGGTACTCGGGCCACTGTTCGATGCGGTAGTAGGATTCGGGGATCTCCTCCAGGGAGAGGCTCTGCCGCTGCTCCGGATGGCCCAGGTACTGGTGCACCAGGTGGGCCACCTGGCGGAAGGATTCGACCTGCGGGGCCTGGTCTTCGGGGATGCGGCCGCCGAGGCGGTCTTCCAGGGCGGCTTGCAGTTCCACCCGCTCAAGCGAGTCCATCCCCACGTCGCTGAAGGTGCTGTCCAACGTGGCTCCCTGGGCCCGAGGGCCGGCGATGCGGCGCACTTCTTCCATGACGATGCGGGCGGCTTCCTGGAAGGAGAGCTGCCGGGCCGGCGAGGTGGTCGGGGCCGCAGGGGGCCGGTCTGCCGAAGCAGCCGGGTTTTGCGGTCCGGGTTCCGCGGCGGCCTGCGGCTGGCCGTTGCCTTCGCTGGCCGAGACTTCCCACAGAGCCGAAGCCTCGCCGGCGCCAAAGTCCGCGCCGCCGGGGCCGTCGTCGCCGGTAGCGACTTCCGCTGCCGAAGCCGTTTCGTCCAGTTCCACGTCGCCGGGCCAGGCGGCAATGACCGTAAGCGTCCCATCCAGCCACGCCCGGCGGCAGGCGTGCCGCTGGATCTTGCCGCTTGAGGTCTTGGGGATGCTGCCAGCGCGGATTAGCGCCACGGCGTCCACCACCAGATCGTGCTCGCGGGCCACCGCCCGACGAATGGCCTGGATGGCCTCTGCGGCGTGCTTGTCCTGGCGGCGTTCCAGCTCCTGTACGATGACCAGTCGCTCGTGGCCGTCTTCGCCCTCGACGGTAAAGGCCGCGGTGGCTTCGCTACGCAGGGCCGGATGGCTTTGTTGGGCGGTAAGCTCGATGTCCTGCGGGTAGTGGTTGCGACCGCGAATGATAATCAAGTCCTTCAGCCGCCCGGTGCAGTACAGTTCGCCACGATGGAAAAAGCCCAAGTCGCCGGTGCGCAAGTAAGGGCCGTCGCCCGTGTCTTTGACAAAGGCACGGAACGTCTGCTCGGTTTTTTCGGGCCGGTTCCAATAGCCCTGGGCCACGCTGGGACCGGAGATCCAGATTTCGCCCACTTTGCCCTCGGGACATTCGCAGCCGGTTTCGGGATCGACGACGATTACGTCCAGGTCCGGCAGCCGTTGCCCGCAGCCGACCAGACGCCGCGTGCCGGGAGCCCCCGGGGCGGTTTCCACCACCGTATTTTGTTCCAACTGAGCGGCATCGACCGACAGAATCACCGGCGGATCGGGCTTGTAGCCTCCGGTGGCAATCAGCGTACATTCGGCCAGTCCGTAGCAGGGATAGAACGCCTCGTACCGGAAACCGCAAGGGGCGAACCGCTCGGCGAACCGCTCCAGGGTTTCGGGACGGATTGGCTCGGCGCCGTTGAAAGCCACCTGCCAGGAGCTAAGGTCCAACTGGTCGAGCTGTTCGGGACGGATGCGTTTCAGGCACAACTCATAGGCGAAGTTCGGCCCCCCGCTGGTGGTGCCCCGGTAGCGGGTGATGGCCTTGAGCCATCGCAGCGGCCGCTGCAGGAAAGCCATGGGGGACATGAGGATGTTGGGCCTGCCCACGTACAGCGGCTGAATAATCCCGCCAATCAGGCCCATATCGTGGTACGAAGGGAGCCAGAACACGCCGGTGCCGCTGCGGGTGTGTTCGAAGGCGTAGCAAATCAGGGCCGAGTTGTGCAGCAGGTTGGCGTGGGTGAGCATCACCCCGTTGGGTGTGCCCGTGGAGCCGGACGTGTACTGCAACATGGCCAGCGTGGAACCGTCCACGCCGGGGTCTTCCCAGTGTTCTTCGCCGCCGGGGGGGATGGTGTCGGTTTGCACCCAGGTCAGGTGTTGCAAGAACGGTGTCTGGGGCAGCATGTTCTGCATCCGCTGCCACACGTCGCTGGTGGTCAGGGCCACCTTGGCCTGGGCGTCCTGGGCGATGGTTTGGATGCGATCCAGCGAGCGGTTCATTCGCGGCGGGTAGGCCGGCACGGCCACCACCCCGGCGTACAAACAGCCAAAAAACGCCGCGATGAACTCCAGCCCGGCCGGAAACAACAGCAACGCTCGCTCGCCTTGCAACCCTTGGCTTTGCAGGTGATGGGCAATTCGCCGGGCCAGGCAATCCAGCTCCTGGTTGGTCAGGGCCACCTCCTCGGATTCGCCATCGACCAGAAAGCGGTAGGTAGCCGCCTCGGGCTGGTACTTGGCCCGGTGTTCCAGCAAGGCAACCAGGGTAGGCGGGCCGAAGAACGAGCCGGGAAAAGACTGCTTGGGCACGTCGAGCATCTCCTTGGCCGCGGTCAGGACGTCCAGCAGAGGTAGTTTCGACAACAGGGGGCGGGGCCAACTGTTCAGCCCACTGGGCTTACAGGTCGGGTGCCGAAACCTCTGGAGAAAAGCGGCTAGCAAAGCTCTCCAGCCGACCTAATTTCCTCATTCTCTTTGGCAAACTTGCTGGCGTCCAGGGTTTTGCCGAACAAAAGTGCCGGAAATCCAAGTACTTTCTCCTGTATCGGCCACCGCCCGGGAGGCTCTGGAACCGGCCCTCAGGTCCGCTCCCGTCCAGCCTGCCAGCACCACCGTACGGCAAGGGTTGTAGCGATTCTGCCGCTTGGGACGGCCTGCCTGGGTGGCTTTTCTGCCGGAGCGGGCTCCCCGTACAATCGACTCGTGCGAGTCGGTTCTGGTCGATTCTGCTTCGTTGTCCCGCGTTGTGCTCCATTCCCCCGCTGGTTGCGAAAGCCGATGCCTTCTGGTGCCCAAGAAGATCGACATGGCCCGGGTCCGCCTCCTGCACAAACGGAAGCGGCCACACGAGCTGAGTTGTTGCGGTTTGTGGTTTCCGAGGAGCTAGCAGGCAGGACGCTGGGGCAGGCCATCAAGCACCACCGGCCGGAGCTTTCCTGGCGGCAAGTGTATCAGGCCATCCGCAACCGCCGGGTGCTGGTCCAGGGGGAGCTTTGGTGCGACGAGGCCCGGCGACTCCAAACGGGCGAAGAAGTGTGCGTTCTGGCTCATTCGCTGCCCGTGCCCTGGTACTGGAAACAGGTGCCGGTGGTCTATGCGGACGAGGACCTGGTGGTGGTCAACAAGCCGGCCGGGCTGCGCAGCGAGCCGCACCGCAGCGAACGCAACTGGCCGCTGGCTCGCCGACTGCGCAATCCCACGCTGTTGGAAGTTCTGGGCCGGCAACTGGCCCCGGCCGCCGGGGGCAAGAAGGCCGGCAAACCCGCCCCGCTTTTTCCCGTCCACCGACTCGACAAGTTGGCCAGCGGGCTGCTGGTCCTGGCCCGGCACCGCCGCGCCCGGGAGCATCTGATCCGGCAGTTTTCCGCCCGCGGCGTCAAACGGCTCTACGCGGCGATTACGCTGGGGGTGCCCCGGCCGGGCACAATCCGCACCCGGCTGGTACGGAACCGGGGCGACGGCTTGCGGGGAAGCTCCTTGGATCCCCGGCAAGGCCAGGTGGCCATCACCCATGTAACCGTGCTTTCCAGCCGCGGGGGACTGGCGCTGGTCCGCTGCGAGCTGGAGACGGGCCGCACGCACCAGATTCGCATCCACCTGGCCGAACAAGGCACGCCGGTGGCCGGCGACCCGCTCTATCGCCGCATGCCCGACGGCCGGGTGGTGGAAGACCCCACTGGGCTGAACCGACTGGCCCTGCATGCATACTGCCTGGAGCTGGTGCATCCGGGCACGGGCAAACTGCGGCGGTGGGAGTGCCCCTGGCCGGAGGAGCTTCAGACCGTATTCCCCTGGCCGGCGGAAGCCGCGGCCCGGCTCGATACCTAAATGACTGACAAGCGACCGACTTTGATTAGGCGCACGTGGTGTAGTTCCGCGGCGAGCCGCCAGCTTACGCCAAGGGCGTGAAGGCGTGAGCAGGAGCTTCCACACTGGGCGGGAATTGGCATGCGCCGTGCGTGGGTCCTGCTCCGGAGCGAGAACAAACGCCCATTCTCACCAGAATACCCGACGAACCACACAATACTGCCGGCAATCTTGCCGCCGCACGCAGTCCGTAGTCGCCGGCAGCTCCCGGCCGCCCAAGACACAAGACCCGGGCCTCCTTTGGTCCGCGGGTGGGCCAAATCGTCGAGCAGAATCGTCTGCTAGTGTGCTCAAACGATTACTGGCTGGGTGCTTCACTGCCGGGGTCAAGGCAGAGGGCGGTGGAAAACGCTTCCCTTGTTCCAATCCCCCAGGGCACAATGGCCTGATGGAAAGATGGCCCGATGAAAAGAAAAAGACCCCTTCCTGCTAGCCTTCCGGTGGATGCCCTTGACGACGAACGCTTCCCGGTCCGCCCGGCTGCGGCGGTTGCTTGCCAGCTCCCGAGTGCGTTCCCTGTCGGGAGCCGCTCTTTGTCTGGGCGTGCTGCTTGCGCTGTTTCATCGCGTGGTGTTCTTCGGCCACCTGCCGGCGTTTCGGGACGTGGCTACGTTTTTCTATCCGTGGCACCTCCATATCCGCGCGCTGTGGTACCACGGCATCTTTCCCGGCTGGAATCCGTATGAGAACCTGGGCGTCCCCCTACTGGCCCAGGGAACGGCCGCCGTGTTCTATCCCGGGGCGTGGCTGCTGCTGTTGCCCGGGCCGTTTTCGCTCTGGTGGCGTCTTTTTCTGTTGGGCCACCTGCTGCTTGCGGCCGGAACCACCTGGTGGCTGCTTCGCCGCTGGGGTCGCAGCATCTGGGCCGCATGGCTGGGGGCCATCTGCTACGCCTACTCCGGCCAAGTGCTGTTCATGCACACCAATCCGCCGTTTCTGGTTTCGGCGGCCTGGGCTCCGCTGGCCTTGGGGCTCATCTGGCAATGCGTCTCGGCCCCGCGGCGAAATACGGTCGTTCCTCTGGCCGGGGTGCTTTCGCTTATCACCCTGGGCGGCGATCCGCAGATGGTCGTTCACCTGGGCCTGCTGGGCGTGTTGCTCTGGTGGATGCGCCGGCGGCAATCCCGGCAGCAGGCACGCCAGGGTAGCGGCACTTCGCCGACAAGGGCTGTATGTTCCAGCTCCAGTGGCCGAGGACTGGTCGCTCTGGCCGGGGCCGGGTTGCTGTCGCTGGGGCTTTCGGCCGTCCAGGTTCTGCCCACGCAGCAGTTGGCTTCGCTAAGCACGCGCAGCGAAGCCCCTTACCCGCGCACCGTGTGGGAAGTGCCGCTCCAACTGGACCGCCTGGGCCCGGCACACCGTT
Organism: Planctomycetales bacterium; assembly: GCA_015488215.1. Taxonomy (GTDB): domain Bacteria; phylum Planctomycetota; class Planctomycetia; order Pirellulales; family S012-138; genus S012-138. Next base: position 1,435 of record WFOE01000281.1, on the reverse strand, counting down.
ACTGGGGCTTGGGCTACTTGCTGGCCCGTTCGGACCAAGGGGATGCCGAACACATGCGACACGTGTACCAGTTTTCGCTGGCTCCCTGGCGACTGGGCGAGCTGCTCTGGCCGGGGGTAAGCGGCCGCTACTATCCCCGCTACACCCGGTGGATGCGACATCTGGGCTGGGAGGATCGCGCTTGGACTCTTTCGCTCTACCTGGGAGTAATCCCACTTGTTTGCAGCCTGGCCGCCTGGCGGTTGCGCCGGGGGCGGCTGCGGCGGCGGTGGCTGAGCTGGACGTTGGTGCTGGCCACCGTGGCCAGCTTCGGCAGCTATGCCCTGGGGTGGCTGGGCCGCTTGGGCTGGCAAGCAGCCGGCGGGGCTCCCGACCACTGGCCCCTTGGCGACGGCTTCGGCGGGCTTTACTGGCTGCTGGTCGTCCTGGTGCCCAAGTACGTGCAGTTCCGCTACCCGGCCAAGTGGTTCACGCTGGCCACCCTGGCCTTGGCGCTGTTGGCCGCTCACGGGGCCGATGCGCTTCTGCGCAGCCGCAAAGTGCGGCAGCGGGCGCTTTGGCTGGGCGGAGCCGCCTTGCTGCTTACGGCCCTGGCGGCCGGGGCATGGCGGGGACTTCAACACCGGATTTATCGGGCTTCGATGGTGGATTTCAATGCCCCGCCCAAAGAGGATGTCCCTTTCCCCCACTTGGCAATCCGCGAACAGGAAGTTCACCGCCAGGTAATCTGCTCCTTTGTTCACGCATCGGTGGTGCTGCTGGCCGCCTGGGTTGCCATCAGGATGTTCCCTCGCAAGCTCTGGCCCGCTTTGTTGCTGCTGCTTACAGCCGGTGAGCTGGTCGTGGCGAACTCCTATTTGGTGGGAAGTGCGGCCGGTTGGCTGTTCGATTTGCAGTCGTGGCGGTTTCTCTCAAAGATTAAAGGTCCCATCCCACTGGATTGGCACGAGAGCACCCCGCCCCCCGCGGGGCCAATTCGCTTCAAGTCGGGTGGCTGGCCGGATCCCGGTTTTCTTCGATACCCGAACTATCGAAGTTTCCTGGATGCAGAGGAAGATCCTTTTGAGCTTACAGAGATGCTTTATAGGCATCGCGTTTATTTGAATCCCAAGTGGAACCTGCCTTACCGCGTGCCGACGATGGAGTCGTTTCAGACGCTGGAAATTGCCTCCTGGCGGCGGTTCTGGCGAGCATACAAAGAGCGTTTTTTCCCGCTGGGGTTCCTCGGTGGGTTTCCTACAGATTTTTGTCCGATACGCGATCTGGCCAGGCTGGTTCCCGTGTGCTGGGAGCAGCTTCAGGCCCAGCCGGAGAAGTGGCTGCAGTTCGAGCCGGGGAATCCGGATTTTCAAGAACCCCAACCGGGAAACCCTCGCATGGTGCGGTTGCGTCCCGGGCTGATGGAGTTCCGCGCACGCTGCGAGCGTCCCTCGGT
>WFOE01000280.1 GCA_015488215.1 Planctomycetales bacterium | reverse complement strand
CCTTGTTGTCCCGGAATCGCCAAGGTTCCATGTAGAATCACATGTAGGATCATTTGTGTCGAGGGGGCTCAAAGACGATTGGTTGACAACTGAGATAGAAGCAGCTCGATTTTCGGCCAGCAACCTCTTTTGGTTAGCCATTGCTTCCTGAAGTCGCTGCCTGAGCAAGATCCAAAAACTACCGGCGCGGAGGAAAAGGGGCAGACGGAAAACCTCTGTTGTGGGGCATAGCAAAATGACGCGAATTGCCAAGCTGCGCAAGGACATCGAGCGTCTTGTTTACAAAAGCGACAACGCGCTGTTCGACTCCGTGATGGCCACCTTGAATGACTTGGACGCCAAGGAGAGAAAGCGGGTTGTCGCTGAACTGAGAAAGATATTTCTCAGTCGTCCGTCCAGCGTTCGGGACTACTACGTTGTGGCCCGGCTGGTGAATGAACTGCTGCCCGACTCTGAGTTTTTCATAAAGAAATACGTGCTGGGAGATGTGCGGCACCTTGCAAGAAAGGTGCGGATGCGTCTCTATGAAACGCGATTCTCGTTATTTGTCATGTGGTCGGACCTGGATGACGTACCGCGGCGCGTTCCACTTAGAAAGTACAGGCAATTCTGCTTTTCTCAATTGAGTTCCTGCTTGTGCCACCTCAAGTACGACATATGCCACACCGGCTGGATGGCGGCCCACGGGCTTGGGGAGCATTGGCCCAATGTGCGGGAAGCAGAACACGCGCTGTGCCACGTGCTGGCAACATGCCGTTTCGCCGCGGGGAGGCAACTGGCAATCTGTCCCGGCATTGAAGATTTGCTCCAGCGGGATTCGTTGCCTTCGGATTCACATGCCAGATTGCGAACCGTTCTGGAGCGTGTTTCTACAAGGGACCGGTCCGAGAAAGTCCGCTGGGCCGCAGAGTGGGCGCTTGCCAGGACGGAAAAGAACCGGAAGTAAACGGTCTTGCGCCGTTGCCAAGGACAGGAAAACTTTCCTGCCAGGCGCCGGCGCAGCCGGGCCCAGGCTTCCGGCCCGGGGGCAACCGGGACGGAGGGTGCTACCTGCGCAGTTCCGCCCTGGGTTCGGTGACACGCCGAGCCGGTGTGGCGGCGCGTGGGCTACTTGACCAACTGCTGGCCCAGTTCCTCGGAGAAGCCGACAAAGAGTTTCTTTCCGCGGCGGATGGCCGGGGCGCGCAGCTTGCCCGAGGGGCCCAACAGGTGCTTGAGCAGCTCTTCGTCCGAGGGCGGGTCTTTTTTCATGTCGAAGTGCAGCACCTTCTTGCCCTTGGCTACCCAGAGCTCGTTTACCTGGCGGGCCAGCTCCAGGGCGTCTTCGGGACCCAGGGGTTCCCGGCGGGCGTCAACCTGCCCGCGCACCTGAACGTCGCGGTCGGCAAGAAACTCTTGCGCTTTGGCACAGGTGCGTCACCCGTTGCGGTGGTAGTACCAGTCGATGCGCACGGCCATGCTGCTGCTCCTTGGGGTTGGGAACAATTGGACACGCCGCCCTGCGACGGGGAGCGCCGGCGGTTTGTCGCATTTTCTGAATACTTGCAATCCGTGTCGCGCGATTGCCCTGCGCGCTTCTGGGGTTTCGTGCGCGCTTTGGTTCTTCGAGCCCACGCGCCGCACGTCGCTTTGGGCGATGCGTGTTTTACCCTACGAGGTGCTGTCCTGGGAAGAGCCTTCCCGGCGCCGGGTGCGGGTCCGGCGGCGGGGTTTGCGGGCCATCCATTCCTTGGTGAGCGTTTCGAACACCTCTGGCGATTCGTACCGGATGATGTTATCCCCGTCGGACATCGGCCCAATCAGCCCCCGATAGACCGGCAGCCCTCGCAGCGACAGATCGGTGCTGCAATCCTCGATGCCAATCTGCTGGTGCATTTTTTCGATGGGGTCCAGCGAGGGATAGTCCTGGATGCGCAGCGAACCGTCGGCCGCCCGGGTCACGATGCGAAAGATGCGTTGTTTTTTCGAGGCCATCGACCAGCTCTCCTCATGCGCACAGGTTGCTCAATCAGCTTGAAACCTTTCCGCCGCCCCCGGTCCGCTTTGTACTCATGCGGAGCTGAGACAGACCGCCGGGGGATGTTTCTTTTCTCGCCCTCGGTGGAACCGCTGCTTCAACGCGGCCGCCCGGGGCGATTCAACCGGCAGTGGCCGTCTTTGCGCAATCACAAGCAGGACCGGCACAACTGCGGCGACACCGTCCCGGGCAGCCCGACGCGGCAAGCTGCCAGAGAGTCGAAGCAGGGCGGTTTGCGCAGTCATCAGGCATTTCCCAATCGCGCCAGCCCCCCCATTTTTCGGTGGGGGGTTTGCTGTGGGGGTGCGATTATGCCGGTTTGCTGGCCGCTAGTGGTTCCGGGCGGCTTCGGCGCCGATAACAGCTTTACGAACCGCAAGAATCGGAATCTCCCTTGCAATCGGGGGAACCCACCCCCCCGCGAGGGGCAACCTGCCCGGGCACACCGATCCCTGACCAGGCTGCCTTGTGGCGAAGGGCTCGGGAAAACAGGTGGCAAGAACGTTCCCTGTGCCCGCACGGAGGCCGTTGATGAAAGCGTCGCAATCTGCCGTCCGCTGGCCCGGCGCCATGTTGCTGCTGGCCCTGTTCGTGCTGAGCTTTCTGGCTCCCAAACGCTGGGACAGCGCCACGCTGGAAGAAGACCGCCAAGGGCTGGCTTGGGTTACCCCGGAAGCAGAAACCCCCGAGCCCATTCCACTGGGGAAGGAAAACGCCGGGCCAGAACCGCCGGCGCCCCTCGGTGCCAAGAACGAAGCCACCTCGAACGAGGCCGCCTCGCGGGAAGAGACGCAGGCCGCAAGCGAGCCGCCTGCGGAAAACGCTCCAGCGGAGCCGGTTCTTGCAAGCCCCAAAACCGAAGTGGTAAAGGCTGAGCCGGTTCCGCAGCCCGGGAGCGAGCCTGCGCCTGCTGCGGTGCGGTTGGTGCCGGCTGCACCTGAGCCGGTGGTCCAGGCCGCCGCGCTGGAGCGGCCACTGGTGGCCCCGGAGCCTCGGCCGGTTGCGCCTGCTGTTGCCAGCAGCAAGCCGCTCGAAACGCCCCAGCCGGTGCAGCCCGGCGGCACGCTGGAGCTGGCCCGACCCGTGGCGACCAAAGTCCCCCAAGTGCCGAAACGCACACCCCAGGTACCGGAACCTGAACAGACCCGGCAAACGGCCTGGGCCGCCGCTCCCGGGGGGCTCAAACGCTACCTGGAAGCGGCCGCCGCCCAAGGGGCCGACCCCCGGTTGCTGGAGCAGGTGGCCCGATGCAGCGGTGAGATTTATCAGCGGGTGCGCCGGGGGGAAGAAATCGTAGAACTTTGCGAACAACTGCGCCATTTGCACGGGCAACTGCTTGCCCAGGCCGACGCCCAATCGCGGCTGCAAGCGGCCACGGCCCTGCGCCGTCTGGCCCATGCCGTGGCTCGGCGTCGGACGCTGTGGCTGGCCGTGGCTCGGCTCCACCGCTGGCAGCGGCAGCAAGAGCAACTGGCCCAACGCCAGCAGCAACGGCTGGTCGCTTCGGCCTTGCAGTTACAACAGTCGTTACGGGAAGCCGGGGCCGACGACACATGGCAGCGGTTCCTGCTGCTGCCGGAACTTACCCGAGCCGAAACGCTCACTCCCCAGGCGGACGACGGCAAATGGCAACAGCTTGTGCGCTCTTTCCTGGAGCGGGTAGCCACGCTGCGGCGAGATCCGCGCTACGACCGCTTGCCCCAGTGGGAACAGCTCCAGCGGGTGCAACGGCAGTTGTGCGCTTGTGCCTTGGCCCGGTTCCGCGTGGCGCAGTTGCCGGAGATGGTGGAACAGTTCGAGCAGACCGAGGAGCCGATTGCCCAACGCGCGCTGGTGGAGTTTCTGCAACTGGCCGAACACGGCGCCGAAGGCGTACTGGGCCCGGACCACCGCGAGCTGATCAACCACTGGAACAACACGAACCTCCGCGTGGCCGTGCATAACCGCCTGCTGGCTCAACTGGTGCCCCAGGCCCCGCCCCGCTGGCAGCAAGTGTACGATACCATCCTGGGTATTCCGGTGCGGGGGCGAAGCTGGACGGCCACGCGGGTGCACGTGCGCACGCTGCCGGGGCCGGGAGCCCGACTGGTAATCGCCGCCCGGGGGCTGGTTCGTTCCTGGACCCGGGCCAGCCAGGGGATTGTTACCACCCACGAACGCACTGTGGCCCGATTCTCCGCGCGGCGACTGGTGCAACTGCGCCCCGAAGGGCTGCGCAGTTGGCCTACCCAATTGGATTTGCAGGCGCGGAGCGAACTGGACGACCTGGAAACCGAGCTGGACGGGGTGCCGCTGTTGGGGGATCTGGTGCGGGAAATCGCCCTTTCGCGCCGCGAGGAGCTGTTGCCGGAAGCCCAAGCCGAAGCCCGCTGGAAACTGCGGCGGCGGATTCAGGAGCAGTTCGACCGCCAGGTGGATCAGGCGCTGGCGGCCCTGGATCGCAAGCGGGTCGCCCGGTTGAACCAGTTGCGCAAGCGGCTGCGGCTGGACCCGGTGCTGCTGGCCCATACCACCCCGCAGCGGTTGGTGCTGCGCATGCGTTTGGCCGGTCCGGACCAACTGGGCGCCCACACTCCGCGGCCGCGGGCCCTGGCCGGCAGTTGGGCCAGTTTGCAGGTGCACCAATCGGCAATCAACAACGTGCTGGACCGGCTCCAGTTGGCCGGGCGGCAGTTCACGCTGCCGGAACTGGAGCGGCATCTGCAAACTATGCTCGATCTGCCCATCCGCCTGGGCGAAGAGAAGGACCGCCGGGCGGTGGTCCAGTTCGCCCAGCAGCAGCCGGTTCGCATGCAGTTGCACCAGGGGGAAGTGCGGCTCCATCTGCGGCTGGCTCGGCTGGCTACGCCGCGACGCAGTTGGTGCCATTTGAACGTGCAGGTGCGCTACCGCCCAGTGCGACAAGGCCGGTGGTACTACTTGCAGCGGACCGG
>WFOE01000279.1 GCA_015488215.1 Planctomycetales bacterium | reverse complement strand
CCCAAGCCTCCACCCCCTCAAGCCGGCGGCTCGCCGGGGTGCCTGGCTATCGCTCTGCTCAACATGCGATTGCTGGCCACTTAGCGGTCGGGCGAGTTGTCTGGCCGGTGTGGCTAGGGTATTTTACTGGTTAATTCGCGGTAGCGGCCCTGTCCTTCCGGCACCCCCGCCCGCCTGGTGCCGCGGCGGCCGTGGAGAAAGAGTGTCCCACCGTTAGTCCCCTGCGGAAGAGGCCCGCCGATGAACCAATCCCCTTCCCCGGCTCAGATTGCTCCCGAGCTGCAAGAAAAAGTGCGTCAGGCCCGCGAGGAGCTGGACGCCCACGTGGAGCAGATTGTCCACTGGCACTTCCATCCCAACACGGGTTGCCAGTTCTGGCTGGAAAAGGCCCAGGAGCTGAACTTCGACCCGCTCAAAGAGGTCAAGTGCTTCGACGACCTGAAGAAGTTTCCCCTGTTCGAAGACGACTGGCTCCGGGGCGGTCCGGTGCGGCGGTGGGTGCCCCAGCCGTATCAGAACAAGCCTATCTACGTGTTCGAAACCGGCGGCACCACCGGCGTGCCCAAAAGCCGCGTAGTGATCGAAGACCACTGGATCGACTACGAGCTGTTCAGCGAAACGCTGCCCGAGGAGTATTTCCCCAAGGGGGCCAACTGGCTGATGCTGGGCCCCTCGGGCCCCCGGCGGCTGCGGCTGGCCGTGGAACACCTGGCCCAGTACCGCGGCGGCATCTGTTTCTGCATCGACCTGGACCCCCGCTGGGTCATCAAGCTCATCAAAAAGGGCTGGATGGAACACCTGGAAGCCTACAAGCGGCACTGCATCGATCAGGCCATTACCATCCTGAAGGCCGGACACGACATCCGCTGCATGTTCGCCACGCCCAAGCTGCTGGAGGCCCTGGCTCTGGCCCTGGAGGAAGAAGGCACGTCGATTTCGGAAATGGGCATCACGGGCATCTTCTCCGGCGGCACGGAGTTTACGCCGCAGTGGACCCGTTTCTGCATGGAAGAACTGCTGGACGAACGCACCTACATCACGCCCACCTATGGCAACACACTCATGGGCCTGGCCTGCTCCAAGCCGGTTACGCCCGAGGAAGGATACAAGATTACCTACTATGCGCCGCAGCCTCGGGCGGTGATTGAAGTAGTCAACCCGGACGACCACCTGGAAGTGGTCCCCTACGGCCAGACCGGCCGCGTGAAGCTCTACACGCTCACCAAGGAGCTGTTCATCCCGGGCTTCCTGGAACGCGACGAAGGGGAACGCGAGCCGCCGTATGAGAAGTACCCCTGGGACGGCATCAGCGGCGTGCGCCCCTTTAGCCGCCTGCAAAAGAGCACCGTGGTGGGCGTGTACTAAGCGACTTGCGCCGTGCGCCATGCGGCTTGCGCCGGGTGCTTCCGCACCGATGTAAGAATAAACGCTGATTCGTGCAATCGGCGAGGTGCCGACTTTAGTCGGCGGAGGCCTCCGCAGCCGCTGGGAGCTTCCGCTGGAGTGCAAGAAACAAGAGGAATACAAGAACAAACGAAATCGGTTCCTCCCCGGACTGAAGTCCGGGGCTCGCCTGGTTTGACGACCAACAACCGCCGGCAATCTTGCCGCGGCGCGTCGTGAGCAATCGCCGCGAGTTTCCGGCGACGCAAGACCCAAGACGCAAGACCCAGGACTTTTTTGTCCGGGGCTTGCCAATGACCCTGACGGGACACCGCCGCGTTTCGGCTTTTGCCGCAGGCGGCTTGCCAACCCCCCGATGCAGGAGAATCCCGCCGTGTTGAACCTGCCCGTGCTCCGCTGGGGAAAACCCTACGAATCGCTGGAAACCGACGAGGTGGTGCACTTCATCACCGGCGAGCCGATAGCCCGGGTCAGCCAAGCCAACCCGGGGCTGTTGCAGCGGGACATCCGCCGCGCCGGTCAGGCCCGCCAGGTGCTGCGCCAGTTCCGCCCCGAGGAGCTCATCGAAAAGATCAAACGCGCGGCCGATCTGTACCTGAAAGAAACCCTCCCTCTGGGCGACGGAACCCAGAGCCCGGAGGAGTTCGTCAAGGCGCAGAGTGCCTCGACCGGGCTGCCGGAGCACATGTGCCGCTTCAACATGGAAAAGAACCACTTCGTGCTCACGCGGATGGACCAGATTCTGGACGCCCTGACCCGCGGACTGGATCTGTCCATCCTGGCCCGGGGCTACGGAATCGAAAGCCGCGGCGTGGTCGTAAGCTACCAGGCCCAGGCGCCGGTGCTGGGCGTGGTGTTGCCTTCCAACTCGCCGGGAGTGCATACGCTCTGGCTGCCGGTGGTGCCAATGCAGTTGGGGCTGGTGCTCAAGCCCGGGCCGCAGGAGCCCTGGACCCCCTACCGCATGACGGCGGCGTTCGTGCAGGCGGGCATCCCGGCCGAAGCGATCAGCATCTATCCCGGCGGGCCGGAGATGGGAGCGGCCGTGCTGGCCCACAGCCCCCGGGCGATGATTTTCGGCGGCACGGCCACCGTGGAACAGTATCGTGGCAACCCGCGCGTGCAGGCCCACGGGCCGGGATTCAGCAAAATCCTGCTGGGCGAAGACGTAGTGGACCAGTGGGAAGAATACCTGGACCTGATGGCCGAAAGCGTGTTCATCAACAGCGGCCGCGGCTGTATCAACTGTTCTAGTATCTGGGCCCCCCGGCACACCCGCGAGATTGCCCAGGCCCTGGCCGAGCGGCTCGGCCCGGTGGAGGTCAAACCGCCGGACGATCCCGAGGCGGCCCTGGCCGCTTTTACCGTGCCGGGAATGGCCAAGGGGATTTGGGAACTGATCGAGCAGGACCTCAGCGCCCCGGGCGTGGAGCACATGACGGCGCCCTACGGTCCGCGGCTGGTGGAAATGGAACGCTACGCGTACCTGCGCCCGGTGATTGCGCATGCCGAATCGCCCGAGCCGGAGATTGTCAAGAAGGAGTACATGTTCCCCTTCTGTACCGTGGTCCGCTGCCCGCAAGAGGAGAT
>WFOE01000278.1 GCA_015488215.1 Planctomycetales bacterium | reverse complement strand
GGAAAGAACCCGTACCGCTGCACCGGCCGCTGGGGAGGCGAGCAAGCCAAGGGGCGCAACCGGCCAACCGGTCCTGCGGGAGCATTAGCCTCCTCCTCCTCCTCCGCCGCCGCCACCGCCCGCACCGGCTCCGGCGGCTCCGCTCTGGATGGCCGGGGCGGCCGGAGGATTGTTGACCGTCTGCTGAACCAGTTGCCCCAGGCCGTTGAACACTTTGGTTTCCAGTTGCGTGCCGCGGTAAATATCGGTGCGGAACATGCTCAGCGGCGAGGGACGTCCCAGGTCCAGAATGTCTTCCAGCGTCACTTTTTTCTGGTAACCGGAAATGTCCACGTCGTTGGCCGCCCGGGGCACCAGTCGCAGCTCGCCGCGGCCCTGCACGTGGTGCAGTACGCTGGCCTGTTCGAGCGTGACGGCCAGAGTCACCAGCACCGGATCGTCCGAAGGGGCGGGAGCCACCCCCTGCACTTGCCCTGCCGGCAACGGGTCCGAACCCAACCGTCGCACGCTCAACACTTTGACTCCCTGAAGCAACGTGATGGTCATCTCAGGCAACGCAGACGACGAGGAACCCGGCTTCGGATCGTGGCGGAACAGCACGTCCACCATACAGCCGGGCAGCAGGGTGTAATCACCCGGGTCTTCCATCCGCAGGGTTACCGCCCGATAGCCCGGTTCCAGCATGCTCACCACGTCGGGACCGAGCCCTTCCGGGTACATGTTGGTGGTCAGGAACGGCTCGCCCCGTTTCAGTGGGGTGCGCAACGTACGGCCGATAATCTGCTGAGGGTCCATCATCACATAGCCGGTCTTGGGCGAGATTTTGCGCAGTTGAGCCCGGGTCATGGGCGTCAGGGCAATATCGCCCAGCCGCACGGTGCGCCCGGCCGGAATGTCCATGGCGGCCAGGGGGACGGTGATGGTTTCCGCTTCTTTCTTGGGCTGAGGTTTGGAAGCCAGGTAGCTTCGCACCCCGTAGGCGCCGCCCAGACCTACCAGAACGGCCAGAAACGTTACCCGAATCGTTGCCGGACTCATTTCCTTTCCCCTTGCTGGTGATGATTCCATAAAGCTGGTGAGGATTCCGTAAAACGGTGTTTCGCGGACGGATTACTGCTTGGTCATGGTGGCTTGGGCCGAAAGCTGGCGTCCCTGGATGCTGATGCCCAAGGGAGCCAGCAGGTCGGGAGCCGCCAAGTGCATGGGCAACTGCACAATCACCGTGACGGGCTCGCCGGACATGTCGCTGCCGACAAGGAACACAGTGGCCTGTTGTTTCCACTGCTCCTTGGCCAGCACCTGATGCACGGCGGCCACGACGGCCTGATCTCGCTGGGCGGGGTTCGGGTAATGGAGCGAAGCGGCCCGGGCCCCCTCGATGGCGGCCAGTTGAACCACGTTGCGCCCTTGCACCAGCAGGCCCAACTCCACGGTGCCGGCCATCAGGATTCCGAAGATGGGCAGCACGAACAGCATCTCGGTGGTCAGGATTGCCCCGAGTCGTTGCTGTTTGCGAGGTTGCCTGGTTGGGTTCACGTACCGCACCATCGTCGGAATATGCCTTGTTGGTTCCTTCAACCAGCCTGTGCCTGATTCCAAAGTTGCAGTGCCAGAACGATCCAGGTGGCCAGAGCCACGGGCAGCCCATAGGACATGGCACGCCGCCGCACGCGAGGATCGGAGTCCTGCACCAGTTGAGGCTTTTTGCCCTCGACGAACTGCCAAGTGCGGATCAGGGCAAGCAGCGCCACGTTGATAAACGCACTGGCCACAAAGACGATGGCCGTATCGCGCGGGCCGAGCCACGCCCCCAGCGCGCCCATGAACTTCACGTCGCCGCCCCCGCCACCGCCGATGAGCCACAGCACGAACAGGATGCCGAATCCCACGGCAAACCCGGCCAAAGACCACCCAAGTCCGGTAAGCGCCCCCCAGGGGCCTTCGCTAACCCAGCCCCAGATGACGTGAAACACCACGCCCAAGGCGAACGCGGGCACGGTCAACACGTTGGGCAACCGGTGCGTGCGCATGTCCACCACCGCGGCGGCAGCGGTGAAGACCACCACCAGGAGAGCCCAAACCCAAAACGTCGGTTCCATCAAAGCACGACTCCTTCAAGCGGGGCCGGGGCTGAAGCGGGTTAATCCGACTTAATCCGACCCGCTGATACTGATTGCCCCCGTGGTGCCGGTGGTGCCGCCAATGGCGGCAGCCAGGTCGGCCAGTTCGTTGACCAGAGCTTCGCGCACGGCACCCAGTCCCGGCAAAGCCCCAATGACGATGACCGTTGCGATCAACATCAGCTCGGCCGAATTGACTCCGCCGCGCTGGTCGTTCCAGAACTCCTGCCACAGGCTCATGTCGGTTCGCCTCGTTTGGAGAAAAACGGTCTTGTATTCCACGCTAATTAGGCGTTTTTCAACTTCAATCGAAAACCGCGTCTCTGCGTCAAACGTCGGACGGTTAGTGTCGCTAAGCGTCGTCCTCACCGTCCGGACTGGCCGTGATCGGATGAATGGTAATGCAGTGTTCGGTGGTCGTGCCGCCGTTGTCGCAGAAGTCATCCGTGTCCAGAAAGCCGAACGGACCGATGGTAATGGTCAATCCGCCCCCCGGCCCCGGCAGCACGAACACCAGCGGGGCCACGGTGTAGCTTTGGTCAAAATCGTCCAGGGCCTGGGCCACGTCGGCCATTTCGTTGTTGATTCCGTCGCGCCAACTGGCCATGCCCACCATCACGCCCAGCAACACCACGGTGGCAATCAGCACCATTTCGGCAGCTTGAACCACCCCGTGCTGGTCGTGCCAAAGTGTTCGCAGAAGTTTCGGCATATCCCTTACCTGGGTTGGAAGACGTTGGAACTGCAAGGAAGCGAAGCCAAACCTTATGGATGCAAAAGGGCCACAATGTCCCGGGCACTGTGTGCGTGCAGGAAATGTGCCATCGCACGCAAAACTTGGGCAGCCGGGCACTTTTGCCCAAGTGAAAGCACTGCTTGCAGTTGGGTTCAGGCGGCTCGACCGCGAAAACTGCCCCGTGCCGCACGATGTAAACGTTGCTTTACAGTTTTGCGCTAATGCGCCCGCGGGGGTTAACAACTTCTGGCCACCTGATTTCCCGGACCGAGCCGTCAGGAAAAGTGCCCCCAGGCCGGAAACAAGCCGCCGGCTACGCTCCCAAAACGGACGGCTTTCCGCCGTGCAGCCGGATTAGTATCCGCGGCGCAGGCGGCCGACCAGACGGCGTAGGGTGCGGGCGTAGCCGTAGTGTTCCACTTCGATCCAGTGGCGAGGACTGGGCAAATAGTCGTTCCGCTCGTACTGCGGGCCCACCCGTTGTTTCCGCCGCCGCAGGCGCTGGGCTACCGGATGCCCTTCGGCCTGCCGGCGAACGAACCAGGCAATGGCCTGCGTCTGCCAGTGCACTAGGGGAAACAGGCCGCTATCCGGCTGGATCATCCCCGCGACGAACAGGTTGTCCCACTGCGGCACGAACACGTGATGCCACAGCCAGGGGCGCCCCTGGTGCCAGTTGAGATGTTCCGGGGCGATGAACGGGAACCACAGCCGATAGCCGGTGGCATAAACCACCACGTCCACCCGTTCCCGGCTTCCGTCGGCAAAATGGACCCAGGTTCCCTGGAAGCGAACCACATCCGGCTTGGGGCGCACGCGGCCGTGGCCTATCGCGTAAAGCAGTTGGCTGTTGACGATCGGGTGGGATTGGAACAGTTTGTGGTCCGGCCGCGGCAGCCCGTACCGCTCTAGCCGCCCCACGCTGACCCAAAGCAGCGCTCGGGTCACCGTCCGACGGGCCCACAGCGGAAAGCGTAGCCGGTGCAGCACTTCGCCGGCCCGATCAATCGGGATGCCGAAGATAAACTTGGGCAGGTAGTAATAGCCGCGACGAGTGCTGTGAAAGACTGCTTCGGCCACACCGGCAGCTTCGACGGCGATGTCGCAGCCGCTGTTGCCTCCGCCGATGACCAGCACCCGCTTGCCGCGAAAGCAGGCGGGCGTTTTGTAATAGGCGGAGTGGAACGCCACCCCGGCGAAGTTGCCGGGAATCTCCGGCCAGAGTGGGCGGCGATGATGCCCGTTGGCAATCACCACCCCGTCGAATCGTTCCGCCGGACCGCCCTCCAGGTGGACCAGCCAGCCGCCTTCCGGGTGCGGTTCCAGCCAGGTGACCGTGTGGCGGAAGCGGATCAGCCGCCGCAGTTGGAATCGCTCGGCGTAGGCGCGCAGGTATTCCAGCACTTGGCTGTGATGGGGGAACGGGGGCCATCCCTCGGGCATGGGAAAGTCCGGAAACTCCGTGCAGCGTTTGGAGGATATCATGTGGGTGGAAGCATAGACCCGCCCCCCGGGCAGCGCGTAGTTCCACACCCCACCCAGGTCGGCTTGCTGCTCGAACACCTGCACCTGCACCCCCTGCTCTTGCAGGTGCTTGGCTGCTGCCAGGCCGCTGGGCCCTGCTCCCAGGACGGCATAGCGCAGCGAAGCGGTTGCTTGATCGCTCATGGGAGTCTGGGCGGCAGGGTGGGCGTGGAATGTTGCGGAATCCGGGAGGCGGCTACCACCGCGACGAAGGAACCGGTCGTTCCGGGCTAACCGAGGAATTATCGCGGCACCGTCTAGCCTACCGGGAAAGCGTCCAACGGAACAGCATCCCGGCAGGCCGAGCCGAGGGTTTTCTACGGTCGGCAATTCCAAGAATCGACGCTCGTCCTTGCACTGAAACAGAAACTCCCAGTCGCGCCGTTCTCCGCCGATTAGAAGTCGGTGGCGCACCGGTGAGGGGGCGGCACGTTACGGAGCCGGGCGGCTGCGGTCGGCCAGCAGCCAATCGACCAGGGCTTCGATGACTTCGCGCGGCACGGCTTCGGCCGAAGCCCCCTCTTGCCCGGCCAGGAACGCGGGCATGGCCTGCTGCTCCGGGTCCAGATGGCCGTAGAAGCGTTCCGCCCCGGGGTTGGAAATCATTCCTACGAGCCATTCCCGGGAACCGTAGCCGGTCAGGTCGGGAGCCGAGCCCAGGTCGCCCGAATCGTGAAACTTGTGGCACTGGGCGCAGCCGCTGGAATCGTCGGCCAGAAGTTCCCGGCCGCGTTGAACCAGCCGGGGGTCCAGGTTCGGGTAGCCGGCTTCGGCGGCCAGGGCGGCGGCCACGGCCTGGACGGCCTGGGGGGTAAAGAGCTTGTTCCCCTGGTCGTCTTCAGCCTCCGGCATGTCTTCTTTCACGTAAGCGACCATGTCCCCTTCTTTGAGCGGCGTGTTGCCGAAGTAGTGGGGCGAGTCGATCTGCTTCGGGTCCAGCAGCCCGGCAATCCACTCCGGCGAAGCAAACCGCCACAGGTTGGGAGCCGAAGGCTCGGCCAGCACAAAGCCACGCCCGGCCCCGTCGCTGTACGGGTGGCACTTGAGACAACTGCCTGCAAACAGGTAGAACGCCCGACCGGCTGGGCGATGGTTCATCATCCACCGCGCCCCTTGGAGCGGAATCCCCTGCTGGGCCAGCGCCAGGGCGGTTTCGGCTTCGCGCCGGGCCAGCCACTTGGCGTTCTGGAAATCGCGGTCGTTGTGGTCTTCGTACACGGCCAGGGCCGTAAAGTAACCGGCCGTGCCCAAGAAGACCAACAACACCACGATGTTCAGCACGTGCCCCAACCGGCGACGGCCAATCCAGGGGAAAAGCAGCAGCCAGAAGAACGCCAGGCCGGGGATGACCAGCGCCCCGAGCAGCTCTCCCTGGGAGCCCAACGACTCGAACACCTGCCGGAAGCGGAACAAGAACAAGAAGAACCAGGCCGGGCGGGCGGCGGCAAACTCCCGGGCCGGCTGGGCCGGGGCGGTCATCCCGGGCGGCAGCCAGTACACCACCGCGGCAATCAGCCCTCCCAGAACCGCCAGGGCCACCAGCCCGTTCCGCCACACCTGGTCGGGCCAGTAGCGGCCCCGAGGCTCGGCCGACCGGCCTTGCGGCAGATACGGCCCGTGCCGGCGGCGCTGGGCCAGATGAATCCAGAGCAACAAAGCCAGCACGGCCGGCAGCAAACCCATGTGGATGGCCGCCAGATGCGTAAGCGTGTGATGGTTGTACCGCGGGCCGCCCAGCACCAGTTGCTTAAGTTGGGCTCCGACTCCCGGCAGCAGTCCCACCACGCTGGTTACCACCTGGGTGGACCAGTAGGCTTTCTGGTCGGCCGGAAGCCAGTAGCCGGTCAGGCCCAGCTTGAACACCACCACCAGCATCAGCAGGCCGGTCCAGTAGGCGACTTCCCGCGGCGGGCGATAGGCTCCGCTGAGGACCACCTGTAGCAGGTGCAGTACCAGCAGCACGATCATGGCCGAAGCAGCCAGGCGATGCAGCCCCCGGAGCAACGCGCCGCCTTGCATCTGATAGGTCAGGTAGTAGGTGCTTTCCCAGGCGGTGGTTTCGCTGGGGCTGTAAACGCTCCAGAGGAAAAAGCCGGTAATTACCTGCACCAGAAACAGAAACACCAGCACGCGGCCCAGCGTATAGCGCCAGCCGGGCCCACCGGGCAGGGGGGCCAGCAGCCCCCGGCCCAGCCAGTGCCGGTAGCCGGTCCGGTCGTCCAGCCAGTCGAGCAGCCGTTTCATGCGGTGGCCTTAGCTTTCGGGGATGCGTTCTTCGACGCCGACCACGAAGTTCTGAAACCGCACCAGCACCACCCCCTTCTCGACGCGGCATTCCAGCGGATCCAGGTCGCGCGGGCTGGGCGAAGGGGTGATTACCTTGCCGTCGGGCCGGAATCGGGCCTTGTGGCAGGGGCACAAAAAGCCCGCCTCCCGGTCTCCCCCACCGGCCAGACCCACGGTGCAACCGGCATGAGGGCAGCGGGCGTTCAAGGCCAAGGGTACTTCCTGCCCCTGCTGGCGGATCAAATAAACCGAGCCGACCGGCACCTGGGACTGGAACGTCCACTGGTTCCACGTGTCGCGTCGTACAGGGAACCGCCGGGGCAGGCCGTCGTCGGGCACCTGTTCCAGTGGGGCCACCGGCACAAAGTGGTCCTGTGCCCCCCCGGGCCGGCGCCGCAGCGGAGCAAGCAACACGTTGACCCCCACGCCCACGGGGACCAGCAGCGCCAGGGCCGAAGTGACCAGAGCCGCCAGCCAGGCCAGAAAACTGCGGCGAGGCTCACCGTCGGGCTTGCCGCTATTTTCCGCAGCAGGGGACGAGGAGGCGGAAGGGTCGCTCATCGGCTCTCTCCACGGCAGGGGAAGCACGCGGCCAGACCGTCCAATCCAGCCGGATTCGGCCTCGCCAAAGACCGGACCGCTTAGGGGGGAGGGAAGGCTTCAGGCGGGCACCGGGCAAATGGGAGTTACAACTCCGGTTTGCTATTGCCGATTATTGCATCGCTTCGGCAATGGCGTCAAGCACTTGCCGCTTGAGCGCCTCGTACTCTCCCCGCAGCAACGCGCCGGCGGCCGCCTTGTGCCCTCCGCCGCCGAAACGAGCGGCCACCCGGCTGCAATCCACGTGGCAGCGACTACGCAGCGAAAGCTTGAACTCCCCCGGATTCAGCTCAATCAGAATCATGGCCACCTGCACGCCGGCCACGACCAGGGTGAGGTTGATCACGTCTTCGGTGTCGGCGCGGTGGGCCCCGGTCTCCTCAAAGTCCCGGTAGAAGACGGCCGAATGGATGACGCGCCCTTGCAGTTCGGTTTGGGCCCGGGCCAGCACGCGCCCGCGGAGCTGCAATCGGGCCAGCGTGTCCTGTTCGTACAACTGGGAATAGATTTCCTGCGGCATTGCCCCCCGGCGGACCAACTCGGCTGCCACCTGGTAGGTGCCCGGATTGGTCGAAGGAAAACGGAACCAGCCGGTGTCGGTGGCCAGGGCGGCAAAAAGGCTGCGGGCCATCGCCTCGTCTGGCTCCACGCCGAAGTGCCGGCAGGCTTCGTAAACCAGGCGCCCCGTGGCCTCGCACGCCGAGTCGCGAAACTCCACCGCTCCCAGGTCGTCGGAGCTTTGGTGGTGGTCGATCACCACCTTGGTCCCCTGGAAAGAGCGGATCACCTCGCCCATGGCTCCCAACTGGGCCCACGCGCTGGTATCCAGCACCATCAGCATATCGGCCCCAAGCACCTCCTGGCGGGGAACCTGGTCGTCGAGCACTTCGATCTGGCCGTCCGGATCGATAAAGGCCAGATTGGGAGGCGTGGCCTGGGCGTTGACCACCCGCACCCGATGGCCCAGGCGGCGCAGCAACGCGGCCATGGCCAGCTCGCTGCCCAAGGCGTCGCAATCCGGGCGAATGTGACTGGTCAGCACCACCTGGGGGCAACGGTGCAGAATCTCGCCCAGCGGGCCCCAATCTACGCGCGAACGGTCCATCCGCTTTCCTTCTGGTGCAGGAGGCATCAACAGCCTGTTATTTTGCGAACCGGCCGCTTGAGTGTCCACCGGGGTTGAGGCTGCCCTATCCCCACTTTTCACATTCCTCCAGGATGGCCTGACAGACGGCCCGAAGCATCGTCATTATTTGGAGTTGGATCCGGTCCAGCATCCGCTGCCCGATCACAAACAAGCTGTAATCGTCCGCCCGGGGCGAGCTGCCCCAACTGGAGGGAGCATCGTGCTCCTTGGCATGGAGCCCAATTCCCAACAGCAGAATGTAACCCAGTGCCAGAATCAGCAGGGCCCGGCTGAGGTTCTCCGGACTGCGGATTCGCGTACACGGCAGCGAGAAACCGTTGCGGCGGTTCTTGTAGTCCCAGAACAGTTTCTCGATCTGCATCCGCTTCCCATAAAGTCGGCAAAGCTCATCCGCACTGCGATCCAGGTCGGTCATCAACAAGTACCACGGTTCCCGTTTGTCCTTCCGCCACATCACCATGATGTTTTGCACCAGGCTGCGCACCTTGCGGTACTGCACCGCACGACCGTCAGCCACCGGGCGTTTCCGCACCAGAAGGTCTTGCGTCTTGGGGCTTGTGTCTTGGGCAGGAGCTGTCGCTCTGGTGCAAGAACAAACGCTGATTCTTGCAACCGGGGAGCCGCAGCTTTAGCTGGCGGAGGACAGCACAACTGTCGGCGATTGGGGGCTTCCGCACCCATGCAAGAGAAACGCCGAAACTCGCAATCAGCGAGCCGGGCGTGTAAGCTCCCGAAGACCGACCGCGGCCACAGCGCAAAAGGCGAGCCCCGGCGGCACGGGGAACAACCGGGGCTCTGAGGGCAAGCGACGTTTTCTTTCGCGGCGCTGCGGCCCGTTTAGCTGAACAGTTCCTTGATGACCTTGCCACCGTTGGCAATTTTCATCGGACGGCCGTTGTTGCTGGTAAACGTGGTCGAAAGCGGAATACCCAGGGCCTTGATTACCGTGGCCATCAGGTCTTCGGCCGTGTAGGGCTCGGTTTCCACGCGGGTCCCATCGGCGCTGGTGGCCCCGACGGCAATCCCGCCCTTGAGCCCGCAGCCGCCCACCACCACGCTCCAGGCTCGGGCATAGTGGTCGCGTCCGATGTTACCGTTGATCCGCGGCGTGCGGCCGAACTCACCCATCCACAGCACTACGGTCGATTCCAGCAAACCGCGTTGGGCCAGGTCTTCGATCAGGGCACTCATGGCCCGGTCCAGCTCGGGCAGCTTGTTGTCGGCCAGGGTGGGGAAGATGTTCTGGTGGTTGTCCCAACCACCCAGGTTCACTTCCACGTAGGGGACGCCCACTTCGACCAATCGCCGGGCCATCAGGCAACCGCGGCCGAAGCTGGTGTTACCGTAACGCTCTTTGACCGGCTCCGGTTCTTTTTCCACGCGGAAAGCTTCCATCTGCTTGCTGGTCAGCAGGGCCAGCGTTTTGTCCAACACCTTGGCGTGGTCGGCCGGGGCCTGTCCGCGATTCTGGGCAATGAAGCTCTTTTCCAGCGAAGCGAGCATGTACATCCGCTGCATCAGGCGATTCTGGTCCACCGCCATTTTCAGGTTGCGGATTCGCCCGTTGGAATCCACCACAAACGGAGCATAGCTCATGCCCAGAAAGCCGGGACCTTCGCTCGGACCGCCGATGGATATAAACGGCGGAATTTCCAAGTGGCTGGGAGTCAGCTCATGGGCGATCACTGCCCCGTAGCTGGGATGCTTGATGTTGGGATTGGGCACAAAACCGGTGTGCATGTAGTACCGGCCGCGGTTGTGGTCCGCTTCGCGCGTGTTCATCGAACGGATGATGGCCATGTGTTTCATTACCTTGGCCATCATTGGCAGGTGTTCGCAAATCTGCACGTCGCCGGTGGTGGAAATGGGCTTGAACGGCCCCCCGGTGGGAGCTCCCGGCTTGAGGTCCCACAGGTCGATTGTGCTGGGCCCGCCGCCCATCCAGAGCACGATACAGGCCTTGTTCTTTTTCTTCAGCTCGTCGGCGTGGGCCCGAATCGACTCGCCCAGCATGGTAGCCGGTCCGGCCAAGGCACTGGCGGCGGCCAGGTGCCGCAGGAAGTGACGCCGGTTCATGCCACGGGGGGTGCGGTACATCGTTTCGACTCCTTTTATGCCGCAGGGATTAGGGATTTCACGGGTGAATTGCAAACGTATAACTCGTAACTCGCTTAACCGGTTAGTGCTGCAAGATGAACTCGTTGGAGTTCAACAATACCCAGTACACGTCTTTCAGGGCTTCCAGGGTGTTTCCTTTCCGGGCTCGCCAGGCCTGGCTGGCCAGCCGCAGTTCGGTCCGGGTAGGCTTGCGGCTCAGGGCGGTCAGGTACAGGTAATTGATCATTTCCCGAGGCGATTTCATGGTTCGGGCCACGCGATAAAGCAGCGTGCCCGGCTCGCCGCTGATGGCCTTTTGCATCAGCTCGCCGTTCCACATCATGAGCACCTGCGGGATGGTGCCGTCGAAAGTGGTCGCCTCGTCGTTCTCGTCGGTGCCAAAGGCGATGGCGAACTGCCGCAGCCACTGGTCGCGGATTTTTTGCTGCTGCTCGTAGGAACCGGCCCGGGCCTTGTGCGCCGCAGTGGCCGTAATGAGCGATTCATACAACTGTTCGGCGGTCATCTGCCGGATGTAGAAGTGGCTGAACATGGGCTTTTCGCCCAGGGTGGGATCGTCCCGCTTGTTCCCCTTAGTCATCCGGCTGGAAAGCCCGTAAGGCTCGCTCAGCACAATCCAGCGGATTAGCCGCTTCAGGTCGTGCCCCATGCGGCCAAAGTCCTCGGAGAGCCGTTCCAACAACTCCGGATGCGTGGGCAGATTGTGCGGCCCCATGTCGTCGATCGGCTTGGTGAACCCGTAGCCGAAAAAGTGAGCCCACATGCGGTTGACAATCGCTTTGCGCATCTGCGGAGATTGGCGAATCAGTTTGGCCAGCTCCTGGCGGCGGTTGACCTCGTCCACATAGCCGCTGGGGTTGATCCGCGTGCCGTCGATGAATCGCGGATAGGCCACTTTGAGCAGCCCGTTGCGCAGCTCGTAGAAGATGGCGGCTTCTTCCGGGTTGTTGTCCTCGCCCGGGAAGTCCTCGTCTTCCAGCCGCACCACGGCGATGTCGCGGCCCTGGAACGTACGCAGCGCCTTGGCCTGGCGGAAGAACGCGTTGAGTTCCCAGAACGCGTTCTGCTTCATGTCGTTGAACGGGTGGTTGTGGCACTGGGTGCATTGGATCTGCATACCCAGAAAGATGCGCGCTACTTTGGCCGTGGCCGGCACGGCGTTCTGGTCCAGGTTGTCCAGCAGAAAGTTGACCGCCCCGTTGTAGTCCGGTTCGCCCGGCTTGTTGGCTCCCCGGGCGCTGATGAGCTCATAGACCATCTGGTCGTATGGCTTGTTGTTCAGAAAACACTGCCGCAGGTACTGCTGCATCCCTTCCCGATTGACCAGCGACCGGGGGTCGTTTCCGCCGGTGCGGCCGATGAGCAGGATGGTCCAGATGGTGGCCCAGTTGTGGGCGTACTGTTCGATATACTCGTCAGATTCCAGCAGCTTGTTGATGAGCTTGGCCTTTTTGTCTGGGGATCGGTCATTGACAAACGCCAGGGTTTCCTCGGCCGTGGGAATTCGGCCCAGCACGTCCAGAAAGACGCGGCGGACCCACTCCCCGTCGGTCGCCTCGGGCGAAGGGCTCAGTTCAGCATCTTGCCAGCCCTGGCGGATGTACTGGTTGATGTAGGCGATAATCCGCTGGTCTTCACTGGAAAGTCCGTCCAAGTCTGCCGCCCAAGCGGTCCCTGCGGTCAAACTGGCCAGCAGCAGCGGAAGCACCAGCACCAGACGGATGGCAGTGTGGCGTCGCATGGTTGATTGCCCATTCCCTTTGCAAGAGGAACGGCCCAGGCACCGCCGGCAGGGCCTTCTGTTCCATCGTAAAGTGAACGCTCAAAAGGTGTCAAAGTACTCGCTGGATACCACATTTTAGGGCCGGCCGCTGTCCAGCATGCCCAAGGCCAGAGGGTTCTCGTGGCCGCAGAAAAAAGAAAACGCAGCTTACGCGGTGGCCGGCGAAGCGTAAGCTGCGTGAGGAGGGGGTGCTCAATTTTGCCGCACTGAGCAATCTTGCTGTATCGTTTTGCAACACCCGATGGCCTTGTGAATCGTAAGTCCTTTCTGTTATGGAGCTTGCGGACTGCAGCTCTCCCTGGTCGGAGGTGTTCCAGTCCGGGAAATCCGCCTTGGCACTTCTTTCTGCGGGGGCTTTGCAGCCACTTGGGCCGCTTCGGCCCGCTGCAAAAGTGCCCTCTCTGTTCCGGCCCCGCTAGGGATTGCCTCTCTCTGTGGGGCTCCAGAAGGTAAGTGCAACTATCGTGCCAAAGAGTGCCAATACCGCAGTTTTTGGAGTTCCAGTGTCCGGGCTCCCTAAGCTGCGCCGGGAATCTTGGTACCAGCGGGCTTCTTTTCCAGTCCGGTTCCTGCTTCCCACTGGGCCACGTTCTGGCACCGGGCACCGGGGGCCCGGCGGTTCTCTGCTGCGGAGTTCTTTTGTTCCGGTTTGTTCCGGCTGGTGGTTTCGGCACCGGCGGAGCCGCGGTTATACTTCGCACACGTTTTCCGCTGGCCGGGGATCCGGCCGGCCCGCCTTCGATCCAAAACTCGTGCCACAGAAACGTTCCTCCCCATGGCAGCCTGGAGCTACAAACAGGCCGGTGTGGATCTGGACCGCTACGCCGAGTCGATGCAGCGGATAGCCACTTGGGTTCAACGCACGCACACGCCGCGGGTGGTCCCCTGGCCGGGTGGCTTTGCCGGGCTGTTTCGCCTGGATTTCGACTGTTGTTTGTTTTCTCGTCACTACGAAAAGCCGGTGTTGGTCGGCTGTGCCGACGGCGTGGGTACCAAGCTACTGGTGGCCGAGATGGCCGGAGTGCACGACACGGTGGGGATCGACCTGGTGGCCATGAACGTCAACGACTGCATTTGCACCGGAGCCGAGCCCCTGTTTTTTTTAGATTATGTGGCCATGGGCCGGGACGATCCGGAACTGCTGGAGCAGATTGTCCGGGGCGTGGCCCGCGGATGCCAGCAAGCCGACTGTGCCCTACTCGGGGGAGAGACGGCCGTCATGCCCGATCTCTATCCCCCGGGACGGTATGATCTGGCGGGCTTCTGCGTAGGAGTGGTCGAAGAGCACAAACGGATTGACGGCTCGGCCGTCGAAAGCGGCGACGTGGTGCTGGGTGTGGCTTCCAACGGATTCCATTCCAACGGCTATTCCCTGGTGCGCAAGGTCGTGTTTGAACACGCCCGGCTGAAGGTGGACCAATACGTGGAAGAGCTCCAGGCCACGGTGGCCGAGGTGCTGCTGAAGCCCACGGCCATTTATGCTCCGGCGGTACGCAACGTGCTGCGTCACTACCGGGTCAAAGCAGTGGTTCACGCCGTGGCGCACATCACCGGCGGGGGGCTGGCCGAAAACCTGGGTCGGGTCATCCCGTCGGGAAAGCAAGTCGTATTGCAACGCGGAAGCTGGCCGGTGCCGGTGGAGTTCACCTGGCTGGCCGAATTGGGCCAACTGCCCGAGGAAGAAATGTACCGGGTGTTCAACATGGGCATCGGGCTGGTGTTGGTGGTCAGTTCCTACTACGCGGCTAGTATTCAACAACAGCTTTCCAGAGCAGGACTTGCGTCCTGGGAGATCGGTTACGTCCGTGAAGGGGAGCCGGCGGTCGTTTGGAGCAAGCGCGGTTAGCCCCCCCTCGGGCGAGGGGCTTTTGATTTGATCCTGCGGCCGGCGTACTCCACACTGGAGAACCAGAAGCCTTGCTTAAGTGGAGACTTTAAGGGGCTGAACCGAGGGAACTCTTTTCCCACCTGGGGCGTCCAACCAGATGAGGTGAACGTGCACGAGGACCAGCGGCTCATTGCCCAAACCTTGGACGGTTCGACCAGCGCTTTCGGCCAACTGGTGCGAAAGTACCAGGACCGTCTGTACCATGCCCTGGTGCACACCTTGGGCAACGAACACGACGCACAGGACGTGGCCCAGGAGGCCTTCGTACAGGCCTACTGCAAGTTGAACACCTTCCAGCACGCCGCCCGATTTTACACCTGGCTTTACCGCATCGCGTTCAACCTGGCCATGAACCACCTGCGGCGGCGCCGCCCGGAGCGTTTTTCGGACCATCGGGCCGGAGCCGAAGGGCAATGGGAACGCACGGTGGCCGCCCCGCCTGAGGAGGACCCCCTGGAACGCCAAGAAACCTGCCAGCAGGTGCAGCAGGCGTTGCAACGGCTGGGGGAGGATTTTCGCGCCATCCTGGTCCTCCGCGAGATAGAGGGATACTCCTACGAAGAGATTGCCGGCATTCTTCAACTGCCCATCGGCACCGTCCGCAGCCGCTTGCACCGGGCGCGGTGCCAGATGCGAGAAGAACTGGAAAAGCTGTTACAAGAAGATATTCGGGAAAGCTGAAATCCCATGGAAACTCGTCCCGAGGAACATCTGCCCGACCAACCCGACGCCCAATGGGTCAGTCTCTGGCTCGACGGGGAACTTTCCCCCGAGCAGGAGCAGCGCTTGCAGCAAGCCCTGCAGCAGGATGCCCAACTGGCCCAACTGGCCCGGCAGTGGAAACAGCTTCGCGACCAACTGCGAGGCTTGCCGCGCCGGGAACTGGGAGCGGAGTTTACCCAAGGGGTCATGCAGCGAATCGCGGCGCTGGGAGCTCCCGGCTCCTTGCCGGCCGAAGAAGGCGGCAAGCAGGCTGCATCGGGCCCGGAGACCACCGAGCCGGAAAAAAGTGCGGAAAATCCTCGTCCCACTGCCGCCGCTTTCGGCTCGGCCAGGCGGCGTCTTCCTTGGGAGTTCTGGGCCTGTTGGGGCACGGCCGTGGCGGTCGCTTCGCTGTTGTTGGTTTGGGTCTGGCAAGCCTGGCAGCCCCAGCAGCAGGTGGTGATGGACCGTGTCGCCGCGCCCGAGGTTGCTCCTTCCGCACCGGAAGTAGCGGAAGAAACGTTGGATTCCGCCGACCGGGTTCGGAGTGGCGAGCCGGAAGCGGCCGCAGGGCTCCCGAAAGGAAGCGACCTTCCACCGCAAGCCAATGCCCGGCCGGCTGCCAAGGGAGCAGGGCAGGGCAAAGTAGCAACTTTGCGGAAGGCGTCGCCCGACCGTAGGGGGAAGCGGAGCAAGAACGAAGCTATGCCCCAGGCGGATAGGATGCCCCGGGCACTTGGCCCTGGGGCCGGGGGGCCGGCTGCCGGAGCCTTGCGCGGAGCTTCCTTGAGCGTGCGGCAATCGCAGGAAGTCCAGGCTGCCCCTGGCCAGCAAGTGATTCCTTGGAACCGGCTTCCGGGTTATCTGCAAAACGCCTTGGTTCAGTCCCAGCAAACGCTTCCGTCTTCCCAGGTGGTGGTCGTTCAACTGGGAGTGACCCGCGAGGCGCTGCGTCGCGGTTGGCTACGGGCCCAACTGGCCTCCGTTTCGCCCGAGCAGCGGGAGCTCCAGCGGCGAACTTCGAAACGGCTCCGACGCTCGGCTCTCGCTGGAAGTGCCCCCGCCGTGGAGCCGAAGGTTGCGGCTGCCCTTCGGGACGACGCCAAGGACACCGAACAAGACAAACCTGCCCGGACCACCAGCGGGAATGAGGGCCAGGTGGTGCGGGTGCGCGTGGCCGCGGACCAGTTGCCTCGGCTGCTGGCTCGTTTGACCCAGGCCCAGGTCGAGGGGGGGCCGGTTCAGTATCTCAACGTGGGGCAGCTTGCCGATATGGCACCGATACCGATACCGGAAGCGGGGCAGTTCGGTTTTTCGGGCAATGCCGCAGGGGCCGGTTTTTCAAGCAGAGCGGCTTTGCCCCGAAAGCAACAAGGCCTCGTTTCTCAGCAACTGGTTCTGCAGCCGTTGCCGCGGAGGCATTTGTTCTCGCAGCAGCAAGCCCCCGGTGCGGCCCTGCAGTTGCAAAACGCCGAAAAAGCACGCCCTCGCCCGGCTGCGCCCTTGCAAGGAGCAGCCGACGCGGTCAAGCAAAAGTCCGACTCCCCGCCCCAGCCGGTGGTCCAGTTGTGGCTGGTGGTGGAACTGGAACCTCCGGCCCAATCGCCGCTACCGCTTGTGGCCCCGGAGCCGCAAAAAGGTTCCCGGTGATGGGCCGTACAGACTAACAGACTAACTGCATAGATTACTTGTCGGCAGCCGGGCCGGGGTCTTCCGGGCCGTAGCGGCCGCGGTATTCTTCCACAGGGTACTTCTGCCGGTTCTTGGCCAGCTTGGCTTTTACCGTGCTGGTAAGGTCCAGCTCCAACTGGTTGGCCAGAGCCAGGGCGAAGCAGAGCACGTCGGCCAGCTCCTCGCCCACCTGGGCCAGCTTGTCCTGGTCTTGAACCACCTGTCGGGACTGTTCCGGGCTGATCCAGAGAAAATGCTCCATCAACTCGGCCGCCTCGACCGCCAGCGCCATGGCCAGATTCTTGGGAGCATGGAAGCGGTTCCAGTCCCGTTCGTCGACGAACTGGCGAACCCACTGTTTCAGTTCTTCCACCGAAGTGGCGGCGTCACGGGGTTTCGCCTCGCTCATGCGTGTTCTCCAGCGGATCCAGTCCGGGAAGCCAGAGTTGCCGCGGGTGCCGATGCGTTTGAGCATAGCAGGCGCGGTACCACCGAGCCAGTCGGGCCAGCAGCTCGATGAGCAACGTGTCGGCTCGGGCGAGCAAATGCCGGCAACTGCGGTTTCCCCGGCCTTGGAGCAGCTTCTCCAGCGCGTGGCGGTGGAGCTCGATGACTCGCGAAATCGGCAACTGGAGCCGGCCCAACGCCACAGCCAATTGTTCCAGTTCCTGTTGCAAGGAACCGCAGCCCATCACCACGAATGTTCGCAGCAGATCGAGGTAATAGGCACGCAGGGATTCCGGCAGCGGCACCAGGGTGCCCAGCCCCCAGCCCATTCCGCTGCCGTTGCCGCACGTGCCGGCAAGCGGCTGGGCATCGTGCTGGAACAACTGGTCGGTCAACTGGGCGTAGTGTTCCAGTCGGGACTGTGCCTGGGCGCGTTCCTGCTGGCGAGTTTGCTGCTGGTATTGCTGCAACTGGCGGTTTTGCTCTACCAGCCGGGCCCGGGCCACCGCCCGGCGGATGCTCCACAGAAGCATTTCCACTGTGGCGCTGTGCACACAGAGGTAATCGTCCGCGCCGGCTTCAAGACACACCACGGCCATCTCCGGTGGGCTTTCGCGGCCAAGGACCACCACCGGCTCTTCGGTGCCGCCCAAGCGCAGGGCTTGGAGCAGCTTGGGGGCATCCAACCGGCCCGGTTCGTGGCCCAGCAGAACCACTTCCAGGTTCATTTCCCGAAGCTGAGCCACCGCCCCGGTCACTTGCCGGATTACATGCAGGGTGATTGCTGGGCAGTGCTGCTGCATTCCCTGGGCCAGCCAGCCCCCGACTTCGCCCGGACCACACACATAGGCGATGCGAACCGTTGGAGGCATGGCGACCTGCGGAAACAGGTCGATGACCACTTCGCCGCCGGCGGAGGGGAGTACCATCCCAGGGCATCCTTGCTGGAGGAACGGTTTTTGAGGCCAGAGGCTCCCAAAGGGCCCAAACCTTACGCACCCGGCCCGAAGGGGTCAACGCGGACTCGCAGGCGATGGATCCGTTGCGTCGGCGGAAGCCGCAGGGTCGAAAGCGACATCGCGTGCCCCGAGTGGCTAGCGATGAGCACTTGCCGAGGGGCTGGGGCTCCAAACACTGAACCCACGGGAAGCAAAAGCACGACTACTTCGGCCACGATGGCCGCAAGCTGGCAGTGCCAGCAAGCCGAGCGGGGCTGAACTAGGCCCCAACGGGGAGCTTGCGTACCATCTTCGCGGACCGGTCTGGCTTTCCTGGTGCGCACTTTGCCGGAAAACTCGGCTATGAAACCCAAGCACTCCACCGGCAAAACCGCTCCGCGCCGCCCTGGGGCTGAGCCGTTCTGGCTTGCCGTCCTGTTGGCGCTGCTGCTAGTGGGAGTGAAGGCTACGCTGCTTCCGGCCCCGGCCGGTTCGCTGCTGGATGCGGTCAAATGGTCTCTGCGCTTGGGCGTGGTCAGCGCGGCGGACGTGGGCTTTGCCCTGGGGCTGGGGCTGGCCGCTTCGCTTCTCTGGATCGGAGCGGCGCGTTGGATGCCCCGAGCCGAACCGGCAGTCCGCTGGACCGTTCGTGGCGCGTTTTTCTTAAGCAGCGTTTACGCCGTGCTCAGTTGGGCTCTGCTGCAAGCCACCTTGCAGCCGTTCAATCTGCGGGTGCTCTACCTGGTGGGCGATTGGCGCGTGCTGTGGTCTTCGCTGGCCCAATACGTCACCTGGATGCGCGTGCTGGCTCTGGTTGCCGTTCCGGCCGGGGTGGTGCTGTTGGGCTGCCGTCTGGCTCGGCGGTGGAGCCTGGCCCGGGGGCGACTTTCTCCACTTGGGCTGTTGTGCCTGGTCGCACTGGCCTGGCTTCCTCTGTGGCAGGCGGCGCGAAGTTACGTGGAGCGTCGCTGGCCCAGCCCTCGGATTTGGGAACACCGCCTGGCCCGCTCCCCGCACTTGGAGCTGCTTGGTTCCTGCTGGCAGGAGTGGTTTTCCGCCGGGGGGTTCACGCCGGTGGCTTTGGGTTCCCCGGCTCTCGACCCAGCGGAGTTGGGCTTGCGTCCTCCGGCAGCTTCCGGCTCGGCTCGCACCGCCTGGCCCCTGAAACGCCGCCCCCGGCACGTGGTGGTGGTGATGCTGGAATCGGTGGGTGCGGAATACGTGGACTGGGCCGGGGGGCGCTATCGCACCATGCCCCATCTGGCACGGCGGATTCGCAAACAGGGGGTGGTGGTCCCGCGGTTCTACGTGGCTGCTCCTTATAGTTGCAAAAGCCTACTTGCGCTTTGCGGCAGCGTGTATCCTCGGCCCGATTGGCGCCTGGTAGTGCAAGAAGGCGTCCGGCTCCGCGGCCCGCTGCTGCCCCAGGTGCTCGCCCAGCACGGTGTGGGGAGTTGCTTTGCCCACTCCGGCTATTGGGGCTGGCGGAATCGGGACCGGTTTCTCCGAGCCCATGGTGTGGACCGGCTCATCGATGCCGCCGAACTGCCCGGGCCGCCGCTGAACTCCTGGGGCGTGCCGGATCGCCAGATGTTCGACGCCGTGCTGGCCTGGCTCAAACGCCGTGCAGGACAGCCGAGCTTCGCTCTGGCCTACACAATCCAGACGCACCACCCCTATCCCCGCCCCCGGCACATGGTGCAATTTCCTGTGCAGGACCCAGAGCTGCAATCGTTCCTGAACGCAATCCGGGCCACCGACGAGGAGCTGGAGCGTTTTTTGCAACGCCTGGAAGCGGCAGGGCTGCTGGACGAGACGCTGGTCATCGTCACGGCCGACCACGGCGAATCGTTCGGCCAGCACGACCAGCGGGAACACCACTTTGCCCTGTATGAACCCAACGTGCGCGTGCCGCTGGCCCTGCTGTACCCGGGGCTGCGGCAAGCCCTGGGGAGCGAGCTTGGCGGGGTGCGTTCCCAGCTCGACCTGGCGCCGACGGTCCTGGAAGCCCTGGGAATCCCTCAGCCCGAACCGTGGCAGGGCAGCAGCCTGTTTCGGCCCGCACCGCCTCAGCGTCCCGTCTATCTGGTTACGGTGAGCAACTACGCCGTACTGGGCCTGCGCCAGGGCCGCTGGAAGTACCACTACTGGGTCGAACAGGGGCAGGAAGAACTGTACGACCTGGAGAGCGATCCAGCCGAACGGCACAACCTGGCCTCTCGGCATCCCGAACTTTGTCGCCGTTTCCGGCGGCGGCTTTCGGCCTGGGTCCGCTACCAGCAGCGCTTTCTGGACCGGTACACAGTTCCCTGAACGGCTAGCTCGCGGCTGAGGGAACGCCGGCAAAGAACGGTGGCGCAACGGCACCCCGCCCCTGCGGCGCAGAGCGAGAGCTGCGTGGTTTCAGACCTCGGGGCGTTCTTCTACCCAGAGGGCGGCTTCGACCGTCAACCCCGGACCGAAGGCCAGCCCAAGTACCGGCGCCGGCGCCTTCTGTTGCCACAAGCACTCGAGGATGAAAAGCAGCGTGGGCGAAGACATGTTGCCGCAGCGGGCTAGCACCTCGTAGCAGGGAGCCAGTTGTTCGGCCGAAAGCCCCAAGGCTTGCTGGCAGGCCCGAAGGATGTGCGGTCCACCTGGATGAACGGCCCAGGAGCCAATCTGCTCCAGTCGGAGCCCCTGCGAAGCCAGCCAGCCGGTCAGCCAGGGCCGGAGATGTTGCTGGATAAGTTGCGGCACTTCGGGGGCCAGGGTCATCTGGAACCCGTGGTCGCCGATGCGCCAGGTCATGGCTTCTTCGGTTTCCGGGATGAGCACAGAACCGCTGGCTGCCAACCGCCAGCCGGGGGTGTTCGTCCTAGGGGCCGAAGCCCCCACCAGCGCCGCCGCCCCATCGGCGAACAGGGCGTTGGCCACCACCCGTTGCGGGTCCCAGCCGTATGCGTGGTGAATAGTGCAAAGTTCCAAGGCGCAGAGCAGCACACGGGCCCGAGGGTCGCTGCGGGTAAAGGCGCCGGCGACACGCAGGCCATTTAACGCTCCGTGGCAACCCATAAAGCCCACGTGAGTGCGAGCCACTTGGGTCGAAAGTCCCAGGCGGTGGATCACCTGGCAGTCCCACCCCGGGGCCGAAAACCCGCTGCAAGAGACGGTAACCAGGTGGGTTATCTGGTCGGGGGCCATCTCGGCCCGTTGCAAAGCACGGCGGCAGGCTTCTGTGGCCAGTTCCGGAGCATGGCGTTCGTAAAGGAGCATCCGCTGCCGGATGGTGGGACCGCGTCCGCTTCTGTTTTCCGGCAAGGGAAAGAACTGCTGGCGTTGTTCCAGAGGGCCGTCTTCGCGGCACAATACCACACTATGCCGCTGCTGCACCCCGGCCCGCTGGTAGATGCGCGCCAACCACTGCTGCTGCCGCAGCCCCTGGCCGCAGCGAGCTTGAGCAAATCGGGCGGAATCCTCCTGCGAAACCCTATACGGAGGAAGCGCCGTACCAATGGACCAGATGTGCATCGCCGGTCTCCGTCTGTTGGTTCTTCCCTTGCCGGCCTATTCCTTCAGGCCGGTGCAGGCTGGTTTCAATACGTTGGTGCTGCCTGGTCGAGTTCGCCGGGAGCCAGATTCTCTTTACCCAGATTCGTTTTACCTAAGGAGCCGCACGTGATGCCGGGCTGGAAAATATCCGGCGTTGCTTTGTCGGGGCGTCCCAAACCGGCAGGGAACGAACCGCGCACGGTCAGTAAAACGCCTGATCCACCCAGTGAGCCAGGGCTCCGGCCACGGCGGGGCAGAGATTCAAAACCGCCACGCTCCGCCGGACCAGCGGGCCGCGGCGAAGCAGGGCAACCAACAACCCCGTGCTGAATCGCTGCCACCGGCCCAGCCGCTTGGAACGGGCGTTCCACAGGCGTTCCAAGGCCGGGGACCAACTTCCACCAGCACTTTGAATCGCTTGCCAGAGGGCGAGCCCTTGCCGATAGGCTGCGGCGATTCCCTGGCCCGTGAACGGCTCCACGTACTCCAGGGCGTCTCCGACCAGGAACACGCGCCCTCGGGCCGCCGGTTCCACGCGGTGAGAAAGCCGAGGAGTTCCTTGCCAGCGGAGCTGGGCTAATTGCGGAAGCTCCAAGCCACAGCGGCGAAAAACCCGGCACACGGCGGCAGCCAGGTCCCCGTGGTGCCGCAGTGCCCGAGGCGTTATGGCCGCCGCGGCGTTGAGCTGCCCGCGGGCCGTGGCCACCAGACCCGCATAGCCTTCCTCTCCGACGGCCATGAGCACCTGGCCAGGAGGGACGATTTCAGGAGCCGCGATTTGCTGGACCAGCCCAGCTCCCACCAGCGAGTGTTCTTTTGGCCGGATGTGAAACTCCGGCGAAGCGATTCCCGCGCCTTGGACGTGCAAGCCGCAAGCAACGACGACCAGTTGGGCCAGCGTGTGGCCCGATTCGCCGGAAACGCTTCGCCAGTGGACAGTCCGGCCCTTGTCCGTCAGGGAGCCGACTCGGCCGGTGGTTTCAGGGCACCAGAGCACTCCGGCCGCCCGGGCCAGGCGGAGCAATTGGTCGTCCAAAGCCTGGCGATCCACGGCCGCCGCCGGAGGGATGGGCAGACGAAGCTCCCCCCCGGGCACGCGGAGCCACAGCCGCTGCAAGGGAGCGGCGCTTGCCCGGGCCAGCACTTGCTGGGCTGCGGCCTGGTGCAACGCGCGAATCGCCGCCGGGGCGAGACATCCACCACAGACTTTCCGGCGAGGAAAACTCTTGCGATCCAGAAGCACCACGTCCCAACCGGCCCGAGCCGCCTGCAAAGCTAACAGGCAACCGGCCGGACCGGCGCCCAGCACCACCAGGTGGGCGCGCCGCGGCGGCACAGAAACGATTTCCACCGGAGTTCCCCTGGCAAAGGTGTCTTTCTACCTGGCTAAGCCCCCATCATCCCGAGCCACCCCGGCGCAGGTCAAGACGGCCCCGAGCCCTGGTGGTATGCTGCATCCGGTGTTTTTCGACCCGCGGCCGGGGAAAGCCTCCGCCGAGATGCAATCGACCAGCGTAAAGGCGATGGGAAGCGCAAGGCCTGGAAGCGAGCCCTACTCGGGCAGCTCTTCGCCTTGGGTTTCCCGGGCCAGCAGGACTATCGCTGCTCCCAGCAGGTAAAGGGGGGAGAGCATCAGGGCTTTCTTTTCGTCCGTGACAGCAATCAGCCCAAAGAGCACAAACGCCGCGGCCGTGGCCAGGCGGCCCATGTTGAAGCAAAAGCCCGCCCCGGTGCTGCGCAGCCGCGTGGGATAAAGTTCCGGAAAATAGACGGCGTAGCCGGCGTGCATTCCCAGGGTGAGAAAACCGAACACCGGCAGCATCAGAGCCAGGGCCCAGGCCGGGGCCCCTCGGGCCACCAGCCCTTGAAACAACACCACCACGGCCAGGAACGCCCCCAGGTGGTAGAAGATGAACGTGCGGCGGCGGCCCCAACGCATGGCAATGGCGCCAAAGAGCACCAGCCCCAGCCCGCCGCCCAGGGTGTTGAGCGTCATGCTGAGCATTTCGGCCCGTTTAATCCGGCTGCGGTGTTTCTGTAGCGCTTGGCGTCGCCGTTGTTCGTATTGTTCATGTGCCCGTTCATCTTTGGGTGGGGTAAGGGGCACGCCTTCGGCTCGCAGGGCTTCGGCC
Source organism: Planctomycetales bacterium (assembly GCA_015488215.1). Lineage (GTDB taxonomy): Bacteria > Planctomycetota > Planctomycetia > Pirellulales > S012-138 > S012-138. The sequence continues at coordinate 1,128 of WFOE01000278.1, read as the reverse complement.
TGGGCCTGCCGCAAGAAGGCGTTCTTGCCGTAGATGTGGATTCCCCAGAAAGTGACCAGCCCAATCGAAGCCAGCGCCACACCCACCAACGTGTTGCGCAAGTGCGGGGGGCGGAGCAGGTCGCTCAAGCGGCCTGCCTGAGCCTGCTGGTCTTCCTGGGCGCGGCGTCGGGCACGGAGCCATCCTTCTGGCTCGCGCAGTTTCCAGCGGACCCATACGGTCAGCAGAGCGGGCAGCGCCCCGATGGCGAACCCCCACCGCCAGGCGTTTTCGCCCAGGGCCGGGTTGCCAATCACGGTGGCTCCCACCAGGGCGGCCATCAGCGTGCCGAAGACGCTGCTAGCGTGAAAGATGCTGCTCATCACGGGGCGGCTGCGGGTGGGCATCACCTCGGCCACCATGGCCGAAGCCACGGCCCATTCCCCGCCGACGCCCATCGCCACGAAAAACCGCAGCACCACGATCTGCCAAGGGCTTTGGGCCAGGGCCGTAATGCAGGTAAACAGTGAGTAGAACAGGATGGTGATGACCATCGTCTTGGAACGCCCGATGCGGTCGGCCACCATGCCGAAAAGCACCCCGCCCAAGGCTCCCCCCAGCAGAAAACTGCCGAAGGCCCAGTCGTTCCATTGGGCCACCAGCGGATCATCCGGGGACACACCGCCCAGCAGGGCCGGCATGGCGTCGCGCATCGAGGCGACGAACACCTGGCCTTCGAACACGTCGAACACCCAGCCCAGCGAAGCGATGACCAGCACGGTCCACTGGTAGGCGCTAATCCCCTGGTACCAGCGCCGGTTTTCCTCCTGAGGGGGCTGGCGGTTCATGGGTGGCTCCTCGGGTTTCTCAATCGCGGTGTGGGCAGCTTCGTGGCGAGTTTTCTATGTGGGTACTAATTAGTTTTAGTTTTTGAGCAGACGCAAGTTCCGCGGCTTCCCGGCGAGCCGCCAGCTTTAGCTGGCGGAGGACGGCACGGCCGTCGTCGATTGGGTGCTTCCGCACCACCGTGAGAATAGGCGTTTTTTCCTGCAATCGGCTCTCCCCGGACTGAAGTCCGGGGCTCGCCGAAGCGCGGAGCAGGATCGTCTGTTGGTGTGCTCAAAGACTTTGGCTGGGTACATAGTAAGC
>WFOE01000277.1 GCA_015488215.1 Planctomycetales bacterium | reverse complement strand
TCTCCCCCATCCCCCACGCCCCCAAGCCTCCACGCCCTGCTCAAGTCGGCGACGCGCCGGCGAGCTGCCACCGGTCCTGCTCAAAAACAAACCAACCCGGTTCTTTCCGACCCGCTTTTGTCCCAGGGCCGTAGCGTTTCCGGCAACTTGGCGATATGCTACCAGGCGACCCCGCGGGCGGTGTCTCTCCTGCGGGCAATGTATGTTTGCAGATTGTGCGGAGGAGGCATGCCATGCAGCTTGGTTTCGTTTCGGCCATCTTGCCCGACCTGTCGCTGGAAGAAGTGTTGCAGTTTGCCCACGAGGAGGGCTTCGACTGCGTGGAGCTGATGTGCTGGCCCCCGGGCGGGGCCGACCGGCGATATGCAGGCGTCACGCACGTGGACGTAACCGACTTTACCCAGACCAAGGCCGATGATGTGAACGCCTTGTGCGAAAAGTACCAGGTGGCCATCTCCGGGCTGGGTTATTATCCGAACCCCCTGTCGGGCAACGCCGACGAAGCGGAGCTTGCCCGCAGCCATCTGCTCAAGGTGATCGACGCCGCCGCGCTGCTGGGACTGCGGCAGGTGAACACCTTCATCGGGGCCGATCCCCGGCTACCGGCCGAAGAGAACCTGAAACGCTTTGCCCGGGTCTGGCCCGACATCGTCAAATACGCCGAAGATCGCCAGGTGCGGCTGGGCATCGAAAACTGCCCCATGCTCTTTACGTTGGACGAGTGGCCCGCGGGCAAGAACCTGGCCTACAGCCCGCGCATCTGGCAGCAGATGTTCGAGACAATCCCCAGCGACCACTTCGGGCTGAACTACGATCCCTCGCACATGATCTGGCAGATGATGGACTACATCGAACCCATCTACCAGTTCCGCGACCGCATCTTCCACACCCATGCCAAGGACATGAAGATCGACCGGGCGAAGCTAAACCAGGGGGGGATTCTTTCCCTGGGCTGGAGTGTGCCGAAGCTGCCCGGGCTGGGCGAGGTGGATTGGGGCCGGTGGCTTTCGGCCCTGACCGACATCGGCTACCAAGGGCCGGTGTGCATCGAGGTGGAAGACCGCTCGTTCGAACACTCCCTGGAAGCCCGCAAGCGGTCGCTTCGCATCTCGCGCAACGTGCTCCGGCCGCTGATCGGGTAATCGACCACCGTTGCTTCGGGCCGGAACGGCACCCGCCGCCCAGGTTTGCCAGCCGCCATCGAGTTTTACTTGCAAGAGGCGATCTCGCGGTGGCTGGGACAAGGCCCCTGGGGGCTGCGGCAAGCCATACTGGCTTTTTCCCTGCGCAGACGAATACAATAGGGTTTTAAGGAATACTCCATCATGGAACGCCTGGGCCGGTTCGCTTTTCGGTTTGGCGCCAGCTAATCATGTCCCGCAGTAGCTCGCATCGTCTGCCACAGGTGGTCATTGTCGGCCGCCCCAACGTGGGCAAGTCCAGCCTGTTCAACTGGCTGGTGGGGCGGCGGATTGCCATCGTGGACGACGTGGCCGGAGTAACCCGCGACCGCCTCGTCTATCTGATGGAAGCCCACGGCCGGTACTTCGAGCTGGTGGATACCGGCGGAGCGGGGTTGGGGGGCGAGGACACCTTTTCCCGCGAAATCGAAGAACAGATCGAAGCGGCGGTGGAAACGGCCGACGTGCTGCTGTTCGTGGTGGACGTGCAGCAGGGGCTCACGCCGCTGGATGAGGAAGTGGCTCGGCGGCTCCTGTACGTGGACGTGCCGGTCATCCTGGTGGCCAACAAGGCCGACAACCCGGAGCTGGTTCTCCAGGCCGGAGAGTTTTACCGGCTGGGGCGCGGCAAGCTGGTGGCCGTGAGCACGGTTCACAATCGCGGCAAACAGGAGCTGTTGCGGGAAATCTGCGAACGGCTGCCCAAGCCCGTTCCCGGCGAGGAGCAACCCCCGGCCGAACCGGAAATGAAGCTGGCCATCGTGGGCCGACGCAACGCAGGCAAGAGCACGTTCGTCAACACGCTGGCCCGGGCCCGGCGCTGCATCGTGAGCGAAATCCCCGGCACCACCCGCGACAGCATCGACGTGCGGTTCGAGTTCGAAGGTCGTTCCTTCGTGGCAATCGACACCCCGGGCGTGATGCGCCGCAAGAGCCAGCAGGGGTCGCTGGACTTTTTCAGCGTCCACCGGGCCCAACGGAGCATCCGCCGGGCGGACGTGGTGCTGTTGTTCTTCGACGCCTCGGGCGTGATCTCCCGCGTGGACAAGCAACTGGCTTCGTACATTGCCGAACAGTACAAGCCCTGCATCTTTGTGGTGAACAAGTGGGACCTGGTTCGGCAGCAGACCCGGGCCGACCGCTGGGTGCGTTACCTGCGGGAAACGTTTCGCACCATGTGGTACGTGCCAATCGCTTTCATCGTGGGCGAGACGGGCAAGAACGTCAAAGCGTTAATCAACCACGCGCAGCTCTTGTTCGACCAGGCGCGCAACCGCATCGGTACCGGCCAGTTGAACCGCCTGCTGCGCGAAGCGTTGCAGCGTCATCCGCCCCCGTTGCACAAGCATCGCCCGGCCAAGATTTACTACGCCACCCAAGTGGGCGTGGAACCGCCCACCATCGTGCTGTTTTGTAACAACCCGGCCGCCTTCGACGCCACGTACCAGCGTTACCTACTGGGAGCGTTTCGGGAAGGGACGCCGTTTTCCGAAGTGCCAATCAAGCTCTACCTGCGCCGCCGACAGCCGAAAAGCCCCGTGCCCGAAGGACTCCCCCCCGAGCTGCTGGCCGAAATGGAAAACGCGGAGTAGTCACACACTGCCGGATGCCATTGCCGAAAGGGTCAGCTCGCCCCGAGCGTGGAAGGCAGAGTTTCTCTCGGCGGCTTGCCATGCGGGAAAAGCAATTTGATAATGGCTCCGCACCGGAAGTGTGGCCCGGCACCTGAGGCCGCGGACAGCCGCGTGCTGGCAAAGGGGAAAAGATGGAGCGAGATACACTACGGCACGAACAGCAGACGGCCCAAGACATCGAAGTGCGAGTCGGCGATTGTCGCCAGATTCTGCCGCAGCTCCCGGCGGGGATGGTCCAGTGTTGCGTCACTTCGCCGCCGTACTGGGGACTGCGCGACTACGACCATCCGGATCAAATTGGCTGCGAGCCTTCACCGGCCGACTATGTGCAAACCCTGGTGGAAGTTTTCCGTCAGGTGCGGCGCGTGCTGCGGGACGACGGAACCCTTTGGCTCAACATCGGCGACGGCTATGCCCGCAACGGAGGCACCGGACTTTGCGGCCCGAACGCCAAAGTAGGCAACACCCGCAAACTGATCCAGAAACGAAACTGTCGCGTGCCCGACTGTTGGGGCCTGAAGGACCGCGACCTGATGGGGCTTCCCTGGCGAGTGGCGTTTGCGTTGCAGGAGGACGGCTGGATTTTGCGGTCGCACATCACCTGGATCAAAAAGGCTCCCATGCCCGAAAGCGTCCGCAATCGGCCCTCGGGAGCCACCGAGTCGGTGTTCTTGTTCGCCAAAACGCCGCGTTACTACTACGACAACCAGGCGGTACGCGAACCCAGCGGGGCCAATTTGCGGAACTACTGGATACTGGGCCCCGAGCCGAGCAAAACGTCTCATCCGGCCGCGTTTCCCAGGGAACTGGCTCGACGCTGCATCCTGTTGGGTTCGCGTCGTGGCGACTGGGTGCTGGACCCGTTTTCCGGCTCAGGCACCACCGGCGTGGCCGCCCGGGAACTGGGTCGCAAAGCCTTGCTGATTGAGCTGAACGAAGACTACATGACCCAGGCCCAGCAGCGACTGCAAAGCGGCATCCAGCCGGAACTTCTTTGGCTCTAGAAACTGCGAAGCACCGAGCACACGAGCAGGCGATTCGACCTCTACGCCGCCGCGAGCTCCGGACAAAAGGTTCTAGGTCTTGCGGCTTGGGTCTTGAGCGGTCGGGAATATGCGCCAACTGGTCGTTTGGCGCCGCGGTAAGAGTGCCGGCAGTTGTTGGTCGTGCGATTTTGGCGAGCCCCGGACTTCAGTCCGGGGAGAGCCGGGGAAAAGCGCTTGTTAGTGTTTTTTCTCCGCCGACTAAAGTCGGCGGCTCGCCGTTTTCAAGTATCAGCGTTTCTTCTTGCACCGGAGCAGAAGCTCCCAGTGGCTGCGGCCGTGCCGCCTGAAGTCGGCGGCTCGCCTGGAAACTGCGTCACTGTCTCTGCTCACAGGCTAACAAGCCGCCCATTTCCACTGGCCGCCGAGGTTGCCATCTTGGCCTGATTCCGGTTTGGACGGATAATCGGGAATTGAGAGCCGGAAATGTGACGCTTCCATTTCGGCGGTTCGAGTATGTCTTCCTGTTCCGCTGCCCAAACGCCGCACCTGCTGAATCTCTCGCCGGAGGAGCTGGCCGCGTGGCTCCAAGCCGGCGGGCAGCCGGCCTATCGGGCCGGGCAGCTTTTGCAGTGGGTGTTTCACCATCGGGCCGAGTCGTTCCAGCAGATGAGCAACCTGCCCGGCGAGCTGCGCCGGCGGCTGGAGCAGAACTACCGTCTCTGGACCACGCGGCCGCTGGCCCACCGCCGTGCACCTGATGGTACCGAAAAACTGCTGCTGCAACTGGCCGACGGCCACTCGGTCGAATGCGTGCTGCTGCGCCAGGGACCGCAGCGGCGCACCGTGTGCATCAGCACCCAGGTGGGCTGCGCGATGGGCTGCGTGTTTTGCGCAAGCGGCCTGGACGGCGTGGTGCGCAACCTCACCCGCGGCGAAATCCTGGAACAAGTGCTGCGGCTCCAGCAACTGCTCGAAGCCGAAGAACGCCTCAGCCACGTGGTCGTCATGGGGATGGGCGAGCCGCTGGCCAATCTGGACGAACTGCTCCCGGCCCTGGACTTGCTCACTTCGCCGCAGGGGCTTGGCTTGAGCCACCGCCGGGTGACCATCTCCACCGTGGGCCTGCCCCGGGGCATCCGCCGCCTGGCCGAGCTGGACCGGCCCTATCACCTGGCCGTCTCGCTCCATGCTCCCAGCGATTCCTTGCGCACGCAGTTGGTGCCGGTGAATCGTTCCATCGGGCTGGAAGCGGTGTTGGAAGCGGTCGAGGAATACTTCCGTGCCACCGGCCGCCGCGTCACGTTCGAGTACGTGCTGCTGGGCGGAGTGAACGATTCGCCCCAGGCGGCCCGCCAGTTGGGACGCTTGCTTCGGCCCCTACGACCGCTGGTGAATCTGATCCCTTACAACCCTGTTGCCGGGCTTCCGTACCGCACGCCCGACGAACAACGGGTGCGCCGGTTCGTTCAGGAGTTGCAGCGACAAGGGGTGCAGGTCCAGGTGCGGCGGCGCAAAGGGGCCGGAATCGAAGCCGCTTGCGGCCAACTGCGCCGGCGGCACGTCCAGCAGCAGACGGCGGAATCGCCGGCCAAACCCTAACCTTCGAAGCTGCCGTCCGGCGAGAACGCTTGCCGTCTGTCATAAAACTTCTGGCCGCAATCGCCAGATATGAGGATGGGAGCGGCAGCGAGGGTTTGGTGGACGGCCCTAAATTCAAGCGTTTCAGTTGCTTGCGGCATGCTCTCGCGGCTTGAGTTGCAAGAGCGCAAACTTCTGGAGCAGCCCGTTTCGCCTTTTTCCGCCCCGGAACATCCAAGAAGCGCGAATGGGGGACACTCCCACGGGATTGGCTCCCCCTTGCGCTGCTGGCGTGATTGCCGACTACGAAATTTTTTCCAGATTTTTTTTGCGCCCCGATTTCGTTTTTCTCATTTCCCTAATAGAGCGGGCATTGCCCCACTCTCTTGGGCTGGGACGCAATAGGGTGTGCGAAGGCTGGTCAGGGGGCTCTTTCGGCCCGTTTCCGGGAACGGAAAAGAGCCCCCGGACGGGGATTTTCTCGGACAGCCTTTGCTTGTTTTTGTTTGGGCCAGACGGCGGCCCACCCCTACTCCAACAGGCTGCGTCGCAGCACCTCGCCGGCCCGGTCGAAGCTCTCCTGCCAGTGGATTTCCGGCTCGCCCCGCAGTAGACAGTCGCGCAGTTTTTCCAGCGTGTTCAGGGCCATGTGCGGGCACTTGTTGCAGGCGCAGGTGATCCCGGGCACCGGATGGTACCGGTGCTGGGGATATTTGCGCTGGAGTTGCCAGAGCATGTTCGCCTCGGTGGCCACCAGCAGGTCGTGCGGCTCCTGCAACTGGCCGACGAATCGCAGCATCCCCTGCGTGCCACCTACGTAGTCGCTGTGTTCGCGAATGTTGGCCGGGCACTCCGGGTGGGCGATCGTCAGCGCTTGCGGATACCGGCGTTTGAGCCGGAGCAGGTCCTGGACCGAAAAAACCTCGTGCACCATGCAGGAGCCGGGCCAGAGGATCATTCGCCGCCCGGTCACTTCCTCCAGATAGGAGCCTAAGTGCCGGTCGGGCACGAACAGGATTTCGTATTCCTCGGGCACGCGACGGATGATCTGTTCGGCGTTACCGGAGGTGACGACCCAGTCCGAAAGGGCCTTCACCGCCGCCGAGCTGTTGATGTAGGTGACCGTCTGGAACCGGCGACCTTGTTCCCGCAACTGCTGCTGGAATTGGGCCAGTTTGTCGGCCGGGCAACTGTCGGCCAGCGAGCATCCGGCCCGCAGGTCCGGCAGCAGCACGCGTTTTTCCGGGTTGAGGATTTTGGCCGTCTCGGCCATGAAGTGCACGCCGCAAAAGACGATGGTGGAAGTATCCACCCGAGTGGCCGCTCGGGCCAGTTGAAGCGAATCGCCCGTGAAGTCGGCCAGTTCCTGGATTTCGCCGTCCTGGTAGTAGTGGGCCAGGATGGTGGCGTCCTCGCGGCGGCGCAGTTCTTCGATCTGCTGGCACAACTGCTCGTGGTCCACCCAGTGGTCCCCGGTAGAAGCCACCGGGGCGGCAGGTCCGCGAACAGGGAAAGAATCGGCCATGGCGGCGGTTCCTCTAGCAGGCAAAGGGGCTTTTCCCAGGCAAGCACCGGCCCGGGAAAAACGGACGGGGCCCTGCAAAGCCCAGGGCCACCTGCATTATAGGAATCCCGCCTCTTGCCGCCAGTTGGATTGCCGTAACCGGCGACTAGGCCAGCAGTTTCTTCACCACGCGTCCGCCCTGGTCAGTCAGACGCACGTTCAGACCGGAGAAGGGGAAGGTCAGCTTCAGGTGGTCCAGCCCGAACAGGTGCAGAATCGTGGCGTGGAAGTCGTTGATATGCACGGGGTCTTCGACCGGTTTCCAGCCGATGTCGTCGGTGCGTCCGATGACCTGGCCCCCTTTGATCCCGCCGCCGGCCATCCACACGCTGAAGGCAAAGGGGTGGTGGTCCCGGCCCGTGCCCACCACGCGCTGTCCGTTGCGGTTTTCGCCCAAGGGGGTGCGGCCGAACTCGCCGGCCCAGACCACCAGCGTGGAATCCAGCAGCCCCCGCTGTTTCAGGTCTTTTAGCAGCGCGGCGATTGGCTGGTCGGACATGCCGCAGTTGAACTTCAGCTCCCGGTCCAGATTGCTGTGATGGTCCCAGGAGGCGTGAATGATGCTGACGAATCGCACGCCGCGTTCGACCATCCGCCGGGCCAGCAAGCAGTTCAGGGCGTAACGGCTATAGACGCCCTGGCTCTTGCCGCGGTAGCTACCGCCCGGGTCGGGGCGATTCAGCCCGTAGGCTTCGAGCGTCTTTTCCGTCTCGTCGGAAATATCCAGCAGGTCCGGGGCGGCCGCCTGCATGCGGAAAGCCAACTCGTAGGCGGCGATCCGGCTGGCAATTTCAGGATCGTTCAGGTGACCGAACTGCTTGGCGTTGAGCCGGGCCAGAGCGTCCAGGCTCTTGCGCTGCAAGCGGCGCGAGAGTCCCTGGGGATTGCGCAGGTTGAGCACCGGGTCACCCTGACTGCGGAACAGCACCCCCTGGTACGTGGAGGGGAGAAAGCCGCTGGACCAGTTGGTTGCCCCACCGCTTGCGCCGCGACCGGCGGTCAGCACCACGTAGCCGGGTAGGTCTTCCGACTCGGTGCCCAGACCATAGAGGAGCCAACTGCCCAGGGTGGGCCGACCGAAACGCGGCACGCCGGTCATGAGCATCAACTGGCCCGGGTGGTGGTTGAACGCCTCGGTGTGCATGGAGCGGATGAGAGCGATGTCGTCCATGCAGGAGCCGATCTGCGGGATGTAGTCGGACACTTCGGTGCCGCAGGAGCTGTAGGCTTTGAACTTGCGCGGCGAGCCCATCACCAGGGCCGTCTCTTTCTTGATGAACGCAAACCGCACGTTCTTGGTCAACGAGGCCGGCAGCGGCTGCCCGTGCAGCTCGTTGAGCTTGGGCTTGGGATCGTAAAGGTCCAACTGGCTGGGGGCCCCGGCCATGAACAGGAAAATGCACGCCTTGGCCTTGGGGGCAAAATGCGGCGGTTTGGGTGCCAGGGGGTTGACTTTGCGCAGATTGATTCCGGCCGGAGAGGTACTCTCGCCGGCCCGCAGCACGCCGTCCCGATGGAGCATCCAGGCCAGGGCCAAGCCGCCCAGGCCGCTGGCGGCGCTGGTGAAGAAATGGCGCCGGGTCTGCTGCACATATTCTTCCCACGGATGCATGGTTGGTGTCCTCCTGGTCGTTGTTGGCAAGTGCCCGATTTGTTGTCTTGTACTCCGGCAAATGATTCGATTCTTTCTTTTTTGTGCTCCAACGAGCCCCGGAGTTTAGTCCGGGGAGACAAACGCATACAGAGCGTTTGCCACTCTTTTCTTCTCCGGGAACTAACGTTCCTGGCTCGCTATTGTGGGCCTTTGTGGCGTTGGTGCGGAGGCACCTCGTCGCTGACGGCCGTGCCGTCCTCCGCCGACTGAAGTCGGCGGCTCACCGTGTCGGCCGTGTTCGTGTTTGAACTTTGTCAATCTCGGGTAATAAACCCGTCCAGGTTCATCATCGTGCGAGCCACCAGCACCCAGGCGGCCACTCGGGCGGCGTGGTCTTTGTCCTTGGGGTCCACGCCGGCATAGGCGGCCGCGTCCTGGGGGGTGTGGCGGAACTCCTGGTACGCTTCGCGGTAAAGCTGCCGGATGGTTTGCAATTCGTCCTCGGCCGGAGGCCGGCCCAAGGTAAGCAGGAACGCCCGGACGATGCGCTGCCGGACGGTTTCCTCCTCGGAAGCTCCTTGGGGCACCTCCCGCATCAACCGGCGACCAAGGACCCGGGCGCATTCGACGAACGTGGGATCGTTCTGCAAAGCCAGCGCTCCGATGGGCGTGTTGGAACGCTCTCGGCGAGTGCAGCACTTGACCGAATCGGGCGCGTCGAAGTCCATCAGCATGGGGAACGGCACCGTGCGCTGGAAGAAGATATACACGCCGCGGCGGTACCGGTCCGCGCCTTGGCTCTCCTTCCATTTGACCTGGTTGGCATAACCGAGCATGGCGATGTCCTTAGGCTGCGGCGGGCGGATGCTGGGTCCGCCGATGCGCCGCTCCAGCAGCCCGCTGGCGGTCAGAGCCAGGTCCCGGATGATTTCGGCTTCCACACGCAGCCGGTTCTGGTAGGCCAGCAGCTTGTTGTAGGGGTCGCGCTGTTTCAGTTCCGGCCGCGTTTTGGAACTTTGCCGGTAAGTGGCACTGGTGAGGATGAGCCGATGCAGCCGCTTCATGCTCCAACGGGCATCGTGCATGAAGTAATGGGCCAGCCAGTCCAGCAGCATCGGGTGCGAAGGGGGCGAGCCCATCGTGCCGAAGTCGTGCGAAGTTTCCACGATCCCGCGGCCGAAGTACCGTTGCCAGACGCGGTTGACGGTCACGCGGGCCGTAAGCGGGTTTTCGGGCGAAACGAGCCACCGGGCCAGGTCCAGGCGGTTAGGAACACGCCCGGGCGGCACCTTCAGCGGTGGCAGCACTTCCGGCACGTCCGGTTGGACTTCGGGGCCGGGCCGCAGGAAGTCGCCGCGAATCAACAGGTGGGTTTTCCGCCGGGGAGTGCGTTCCACCAGGGTCTGGGCCATGGTGGGATCGCTCCGCTTGGGCGGGTTCTTTTCCAGCCGCTGGAGCTCCCGCTGCAGCCGTTGCAGGCCGGGGTCCACCTTCGCGTAGTAGTCCAGCAGCTTTTGTTTTTCGGCCGGGGAGAGCTTATCCAGCGGTTTGCCCAGCAACGCGGCTACGTCGCTTGGCAGTCCTTCCAGGGGGAGCGGGCCGTCCTGGTCCGTAAAGCTAAAGCGGAACTTGCCAATCGTGTGCTGCGAGCCGTAAAGCTGCTTCATCACCACCAGCAGTTTCTCGCCCGGGGAGATCACCACCGGCTCGGCCAAAGTGAAGACGGCCACGTGGCGCTGGCCGAACCGAGGAGCAATGGCCCAGCCGGTTCCCGGCTTGCCGTCGATGGCGGCGGCCACGGGCCAACTGCGTCGGGGGGGCTTGTGCGTTTGGGAGAAGTCGGCCTGGGCCTTGGCCAGCTTCAGGCGGTGCCGCTTGCCTTGGGCGTCCAGCCGGTAAAGCTCCAGTTCGGAAAGCACAAAGTTCCCGTGAGCCACCCGGCCGGGTCCCTTGGACGGCAGGCGCTTGTCCGGCAGCACTTCCAGCCGCACGCCGGTCAGCCGGCCCAGGGGAAGCTCAAACTCCACGTGATATATGTCCCGTTCCGGGTTTTTGCCGGTGGCCAGCACCGCGGCGTCCTCGCCCGTGGTGAGTGTGGCCCCGTTTTCCGAGCGCACTTGCGCCGGCGGAACCACCTGCCAGGCAATCTTGGACTGATGGGGCTTTTTCAGCCATTGGGCCAGCCGGGCGGGCAGTTGTTCCTTTTTGTACTTTTCAACACGGGCTTTGAGTTGGGCCAGTTGCTGCTGGTAGGACTTCAGCTTGCGCTGGTATTCCTCTTCCACCTTGGGGTCCAGCGGGGCCGGGATGTCGCGCTCCTCCAGGCTGTTGAAGAAAGCGTAAAGCTGGTAGTACTCCCGCTGGGTGATTGGGTCGTATTTGTGCGAATGACACTGGCCGCATTCAATCGTCAGCCCCAGCCATACGGTGCCCGTGGTGTTGGTCCGGTCTACGGTTTGTTTCACGCGGTCTTCTTCGCGGTCTACGCCCCCTTCGCGGTTGGTCAGCGTGTTGCGGTGGAATCCGGTGGCCACGCGCTGCTCGATGGTGGGATTGGGCAGCAGGTCGCCGGCCAGTTGTTCGATGGTGAACTGGTCGAAGGGCATGTCGGCGTTCAAAGCCCGGATGACCCATTCCCGGTAACGCCAGGCCCAGGGACGCGGGCGGTCCTTTTCGTAGCCGTCGCTGTCGGCATAGCGGGCCAGGTCGAGCCAGTGGCGGCCCCAGCGCTCGCCGTAGTGCGGCGAGGCCAGCGCGCGATCCACCATCCGCTCGTAGGCGTCGGGGCGGGGGTCGTTGACAAACGCTTCAATCTCCTCCGGCGAAGGCGGCAGACCCAGCACGTCCAAATACACGCGACGAATGAGCGTGTAGCGATCCGCCTCGGGGCTGGGGGCGATTCCTTCCTTTTCCAGTCGGGCCAGGATGAACGCATCGATGGGGTTACGCACCCAGGCGGTGTTTTTCACCCGGGGCGGTTTGGGCCGAACGATGGGCTGGAAGGCCCAGTGTTTGGATTGCCGCCGTGACTGATCGGCCTGCTGGGGCCAGGGGGCTCCCTGGTCGATCCACGCCCGCAACAGGGCGATTTCCTCTTTTTTAAGCGGCGTACCTTCCCCTTCCGGCGGCATGGGGCCCAACTCGTCGTCCAGTCCGGCCACGACGCGAATCAGCCGGCTTTGGGCACTCTTGTGCGGCACGATGACCGGACCGCTGTCCCCTCCGGCCAGAGCGTCCTGGCGGCGATCCAGCCGCAAGCCCCCTTCCTGCTCCTCGGGCCCGTGGCAGGAATAACAACTGCGCACGAAGATGGGCCGCACGTCTTTTTCGAAGTCCACCTTTCGCTTCAGCGGCGGGGGCAGCTTGCCGGCCGGCTCTTCGGCCCGGGCAATCCCCGCCGGGAAGAACCACACAGCCAACGCAAGTCCAGCCAGGGCAGAAAGCCGAAGCATGGGAAAGCTCCTTCCGAGTTCTCGTGGCAGGACTATTTTACAAGGTTTTGCGAAGCCGCCGGAATGACCCTGATCTTCGGGGGGGCTGGTTGTGGATGGAAGGTTGATAACAAACCATTAGGCGGGCACGCTTGAGGCAGGTAACTGTTATTGAACCAGATTCGGACTTGCGTGTCCAGAAAAATCGGCTTTTTCTGCGGCGGTGAGCTATAGTTCCGATAGAGCCGGGGGTGCGGTTTGGAACTTCCGTCCGAGTTCTCACCACGCGGGAAGCTGTCATGTCGGTTGTGCGAACCGCCGGGCTGGTGTGTGCCTGGGCGGGGCTTGTTGTTTTTTTCGGCACGCCCGGTCTTCAAGCTCAAGAAGACCTGCATCGCCGCCCGTTGGTGCGGATTAAGCTCAGCTCGGGTTGGATTCGGGGGGCGCCGCTGGGGGTGGAACGCGAAACCCTGGTGCTGCTTGGCACCGACGGGCGGCTCTGGCAGTTCGAAGAACACGAAGTCCAGCAGTTCGAAAAAACGGGTCGGCTTTTCCGTCCCGATTCCCATTCCCGATTGGCCGCCCAGTGGAAAAGAAGGCTCGGCTCCCAGTTTCGTGCCACCACCACGCGGCACTATGTGGTAATCCACCCGGCCGGAGCGGCTCGCTGGGCCCAAGAGTTCGAAACCGTTTTCCGTTCGTTCTGGCACTATTTTTCGGTCCGGGGGTTTCAGCTCCGCGAGCCGCAGTTTCCGCTGGTGGCCGTTGTGCTTCGTTCGCAAGAGGAATATCTCCGCATGGCCGCACGTTATGCCGGCGGCGCTCCCCAGTGGAGCGGCGGGTTTTACTCTCCCACGACGAACGTGGTCATGCTCCCCCAGGACCGGAACAGCGGCCGCCCCAGCCCGGAGGCCCTGGCCCGTATCGTCCACGAAGTAACTCACCAGGCCGCTTACAACACGGGGGTGCACGACCGGCTGCGAGCAAGCCCCCGTTGGGTCGTCGAAGGGCTGGCCACCGTCTTCGAGGTACCGGGAGTGTGGCAACGGGCCACTTCCTCCAGCCGCAGCCAGCGGGTGCATCGGGACGAGCTAAACACGCTGCTTGCCCGGCATCGCTCCGCTGCCAAGGAAAACTGGCTGGCCGAAATGGTGGCTCGCGACTCACTCTTCCACCGCGACCCGGAACTTGCCTATGCCCGAGCCTGGGCGTTGAGCTTCTACCTGGCCGAAACGCGCGGGCGGAAATACTGCCGCTACCTGCGACTTTCCCAAGGCGAACTGTCCGCATCGCCCCAGCAGCGACTGAAGACCTTCATCCGCGTCTTCGGCAGCAACCTGGCTTGGCTCCAGGCCGACCTGGATCGGTTCCTGGCCCAATTGCGCTAAACCCAGGCTGCCGGCCGGACCCGAAATGCACCGGCTTGCAAGGTGTTTGCCCGCTGCTGCGCGTTCCGGTTTGTCCGCTAGGTATCCGACTGGCACTCGGGACAAAAGAACGTGCTGCGCCCCTGTTGGACCACGCGGACCAGTTTGGTGCGGCATCGGGGACAAGGCTGTCCCGCTTTGCCGTAAACCCGATGCCGGTTCTGGTAACGGCCCGGCTGGTTCAGTGCGGTGCGATAGGTTCCGTCGCCCAGCGTGGAGCCTTCGTAGCGAATCGCCTCGTGGAGCACGCGTCGCATCGCCCGGTGGAGTCGCCGCCACTGGGTATCCGAAAGCCGGTGGCAGGGGGAGCGGGGATCCACTTGGGCCACGAACAGAATCTCCGACGCATAGAGATTCCCCAGCCCGGCTATCCGCGATTGCTCCAGCAGAGCCACCTTGATTGCCCGGCGGCTCCTGCCCAGGCGGCGGCGCATTTGGGTGCAGGAAATCTCCAGGGCGTCCGGCCCGAGCCGCGGCGGCCCCAACGCCTGCCGCCACTGGCCCGGGGAATGATACTCCACCGTGCCCAATCCGCGGCGGTCCCAGAACCGCAACTGCCTCGGGCCGGGACCGGCCAGTTCGAGCACCAGCCGCAAATGCTCCCGGTCGGGCGGTTCTTCCAGCAGCACTAGCCCGGTCATCCGAGGATGGAACACCAAGGCCGAATCGTCTTCCATCCGCAGCACGAGAAACTTGCCGCGGCGAAGGACCTCGGCAATGCGTTTTCCCGGCAGTCGGCGGCGGATTTCCGCCCGGCTGGGACGCACCGCTACGGGACGAAAACGCCCTCGGGGCCAGCTTACCCGTGCCACTTGCTGCCCGCACACCGCAGCCACGCCGCGGCACATGGTTTCCACTTCGGGCAGTTCGGGCATGGCTTGTGCATCCGAGCGGACACACCGGAGCGGAACCCCGGTGCAGGCAAAGTTTTTCGTTGACAGTGTTTTTGGCGGCCAATTATACTGCGTAATACCACTTCTGGAACAAGGCCCGCTGAGGGTCGTCCGGTACGGCAAACGCCTGCTCCGCGACGGATTTGCCCCCGGCATCCGGCGGGCGGAAACGGCACGAACAAGCAATTCCCGCAAGCGGTTCCGGCTTGGCGGGCGTAGATTTCCTGTTTTCCGCAAGGGGAACGACTCGATGAATCTCATCGGCAAGATTCTGGTAGTGCTCAACTTTGTGGCCAGCGTGGTGTTTATGTCGTTTGCCGTCATGGTGTATGCCACGCACCGCAACTGGCGCGAAGAAGTCCTGCGCCCCGAGGCCGTGGCCGGCAAACCCAAAGGGCTGAAACACCAACTGGCCGACCGGGACAAACAGATCCAGGTCCTCCAGCAGGAAAAACAGCGGCTAACCGCCGAGGTAGAACGTACCCGGCGGATTTGGGAACACCGGCTGGCCCAGGCCGAAAGCCGCTACAACGAGCTGAAGCGGCTCCGCGACCGGCTGCAGGAACAGCACGCCAGCCTGCTTTCCTCGCAGGCCCAGGCCATCCAGCAAATGAACGCCGTCCAGAAGAGAATGGACACGCTGGAACAGGAAATTGCTGATCTGCGGCAGCGCAACGACCAGTTGCGACAACAACGCGACGAAAACCTCAAGAAAGCAATCGACGCCGACGAACAACTGGCCCAAATCCGCAACGAATACGACCGCCTCCGCAAACGAAACGGCGAACTGTTGGCTCAAATCAACGAATACATGGTGGCTCTTCAGGGAGCTGGAATCCAACTGGACCGCGAAGTTCCCCGGGTCGAAGGGATTGTCTCGGCCGTCAGTCCCAATGGCAGTGTCGCTATCAACCTGGGAAGCGACGACGGCCTGGAACCAGGACACCAACTGGACGTTTACCGCCTGGGACGCAACGGGGAAGCGAGCAAATACGTGGGAAGGATTACGATCGTTCGTACCGATCGGGATCAGGCCTACGGGCGCATCGTGCCCGGTATTACTCGTGAACGCATTCGGAGAGGTGACCGTGTCGCAACCCGACTTCAGTAGCGATCCGACCGTCGGCTTCCAGTCCGAAATGGGCAGCGTGGACCCCACTGTGGAAACCATGGCTGCCGACCCGACGGCCGGGGCCGTGGTGGACCCGACCGGAACCGTGGCCCCCGGCCAAGGCATGCCCGCTCCGGGCGCTGCGCCGGGACCTGCGGTCAAGCCGAAATCGAACGTCTATACCGTCATGCTTTTCCTGGCCCTGGTAGCTCAGGGGCTGGCCATTACGTTCCTGTGTCTGGAGATGGCCCGCTACAAATGGGACATCAAGGCCACCGAAGCCGGTAGCCCCACCTCCTGGAACCTGACCCAGCAGGTGGAAGTGCTGCCCGGCTGAAGTAAGTCTCCTTGCTGGAAACCAAACCGGCTCTTTGCAGCCGGTTTTTTTCTTTTGCGTGCGCCCTGTCAAAACGCTTTGAGCACACGCGGAGAGGATATCTCTTCAGCGTTTCGGCGAGCCGGGACGAAAGAAGGTCTTGCGTCCTGCGTCTTGGGCGGCCAGGAACTCGCGGCGATTGCTCACGGCGGGCCGCAGCAAGATGGTCGGGGTAGAGCGTAGTTTGTGGTGTAGTTTGGCGAGCCCCAGACTTCAGTCCGGGGAGGCACAAGTAGAAACGCTCCTCTGTGGTTTCTTCTCCGGGAGCTGACGCTCCCGGCTTGCCGATTGCCGATGACGAGCTACCGAGTACGAGCACGAGTGCAAACGCTTATTTTTTCCGCTGGAGCGGAAGCTCCCTGCGCAAGGCGCACGGCGCAAGCTGCAAGCCCATTCTCGCATCGGTGCGGAAGCACCTCGCGCGAGGCGCAGGCCGCAAGCCGATCTCCGACGTTTCTCCCCGCACTGACGTGCGGGGCTTGCGCCCTTCACCCCCCAAGCCTCCAAGCCTCCAGGTCCTCGCCGATTCTGTTCCGGCTCGTATGCTCTTGGCC
>WFOE01000276.1 GCA_015488215.1 Planctomycetales bacterium | reverse complement strand
CTATGGAGATCGCTGCTACGGAGAGATACGCACTGACGCAGGCCGACCTTTCACTCGGCGGGGAAAGTTTTCCCCGATTCAGTCCAGCAGCCCGTCGAGTTCCTGCCGTAACCGACGCATTACACGATACTTAGCAATGTACACTGCGTTGGTGGAAATTCCCAACTCTTTGGCAATTTCAGCCGCTGGGCGGCCTCGGACAACGTATTCCCAGCAGGCGCGGAAAGTAGTTCGCTGCAACGAACCGCGTAATAGTTCCATGGCTCGCGCGACCAAGTACGCGCGATACTCCTGTTCGGCGAACAGATCGCTGGGGCTGGGATCCGGGTCAGCGATGGCTAGTCGGGAAAGAGCTGCTGGCGCTTCGGCTGGTCGGCGGCGATACATGTCTCGGGCGGCATTGATTGTGATGGTCCGCAACCAACTTCGGAACCGCTTGGCCGGGTCATATTGGAAGTCCTTGAGCCGAGTTATCAGTTTGGTCATCACCTCTTGAACCAGATCGGCAGCGTCGCTCTCGCTCAAACCGTGCCGGCGTCCCCAGTGGAAGATCAGAGGTGCGTAAAGTTCCACAAACTGTTCCCAAGCAGCTTCCTCCTCGGAGGGAGATTGGAGTCGTTTCAACAAACTGGCCGAAGTGGATGGCATTTCCTACCCCATCGAACGGAGCCGCGAAACTTGCGGGCCAAGTTAAGAATAAAATTCCGGACCCAGTGTAGTCGGCTCGGGGGGGATGTCTAGCTCTTTCTGACCCACCTGGGACAGCCGATGCCGGGCAGGAAACACGGGAAATACCAGCAACAGAGAACAACTCGTTCCAGGGCGACTCCCGTTCCGAGGTGGGCTCTTTGTTCTGGCAACGGTACGGCGTTTGCTGCATTCGGGGCGGCGAGGGCGGCACTCTGCCAGATTGACTTGTTCGGGCGCAGGAAAAGCAGCGGCCGGCGAAAAAAGGTGGTTGACATATAGTGATATTCCGATATATTTACAAAGGAAGCTAAACCAAGCGTATCGCCGACAAGCTGCTTGCTGCCCGGCACTGGGCTGGGAGACCGGCACCCCGTTGTTCCCCGTGGATAAGGAGACACGACCATGACCACCCAAACCCTCAGCACCGAAGTCTGGACCCCGGAACAGCTCGACAAAGCCCTGCTGGAAGGGCGGCGCTTTGCGCTGGTGGACGTTCGCAATCGGGAAGACTTTCGCACTTGGCCCGTGTCCGTTCCGCCCGGCACGCCGGTAATCAACGTCCCGTACTTCGAAATCCTGGAACAAGGCGGTAAGGAGGACATGGTCGAGTCGGTGGTCGCCTACGCCAAGGCCAACTGGAGCGACCAGTTGCCGCAAGACCGGCCGGTGCTGGTCGTCTGTGCTAAGGGGAAAACCTCCGCTTACGTGGCTCAGGGGCTGCGCAAGCTGGGCTACGAGGCCTACCACCTGGAAGGCGGCATGGAGAGCTGGGGGAACTACTACAGCTTTCGTACCGTGGTTAGCACGCCGCGGCTGACCATCACGCAGGTGGTGCGTCCTGCCCGAGGATGCCTGGGTTATGTGATCGCTAGCGGTTCCCAGGCGGCCCTGGTGGATCCGTTCCGTCACCACAAGCGGTACCTGGAATGGACAGGTAAATTGGGCCTTCAGGTGCATTTCATCCTGGATACCCACGCCCACGCCGACCACATCAGCGGCGGTCCGGCTCTGGCCCGCGAAACCGGCCAGGGCTATTACTTCCACCCCTACGACGCCATCCACCCGATCGACGTGCTGCCGGCGCGGATTAACTACGAGTTCGTCCAGGACGGCCAGGAGTTCCGCGTGGGCGAAGTAACCATTCGGGCGATTCACGTTCCCGGACACACGCTGGGCAACCTGGTCTATCTGGTGGACGGGAAGTACCTGCTTTCCGGGGATACGATCTTCGTCCGCTCCATCGCCCGGCCGGACCTGGGTGGCCGCGGCGAGGCCTGGGCCCCGCTGCACTACGACTCGTTGCAGAAGCTGCTGGCCCTGCCGGACGAAACGGTGGTGTTGCCGGGCCACTTCAGCCAGTTGGACGAAGCCGACCGCGGCGGACTGTTCCAGGCCACGCTGGCCCACCTGAAGGAACACAACCAGGGCGTGCGGATGGCCGCCGGGCCCAAGGACAAGTTCGTGGAGTACATCCTCGGCTCGCTGCCGCAGTTTCCGCAACAGTACGTGGACATCAAACGCGTCAACGCCGGATTGCTGGAAGCGGACGAGGAAAAGCAAAGCGAGCTGGAACTGGGCCAGAATGTCTGCGCGTTGAGCGACGCTTACAAAAACTAACGCTGGCCGGAACCGGCGTCAGGCACCTGCCCGAAACCGGCTTGCCAGGGGATTGGGTTTCCGACGCCAAACCTTGCCACCGACACACCAAAGGAGAAACCGAACATGACCAGTCCTGCTTTCGACAAGGAACTGGACGCCCGAGGGCTCTCCTGTCCCATGCCGATTGTCAAGGCCCGCAGCGAAATCAACCAACTGGCCCCGGGCCAGGTGCTCCGCGTGCTGGCCACCGACCGCGGTTCGGTGAAGGACTTCCAGGGTTGGGCCTCGGCGGCTGACAACGTGGAGCTGGTGCAGCAAGAAACCATCGAACAGGACGGGCAGACCGTGTACGTGCACTACCTGAAACGCATCGAGTAGTCCCCCGGCTTGCCAGGAACAGAACCGCCGGCCCGGCGAACCCCGGACTTCTCCGACGAGCCTCGGACTTCAGTCCGGGGAAGACCGGCACCAAGAATCAACGCTCGTTCTGGCCGCGGTGCGGATGCTCGCAGCGGCGCCGCCTCCGGGAGCTCAAGCTCCCGGCTCGTTATCCGCCGCCGGCGGGCAATGCCGTAGGGGCTGCCTGAGTTCAACAATCCACTCGGAATCCAGGAGGAATCCACCATGTCCGCATCCACCACAGCCGACCATGCCGCG